>CAVHRK010000113.1:0-20662 GCA_963638365.1 Anaerobutyricum sp.
AAGACTGATATCGCGTTACCTGTATCTGATCTCCATATTGAGTCTCAATCATTTTCTGCAAAACAGAAAGCACTTTAATGTCATCATCACATATTGCCAGCCGGATCATATTACACACCCTTATCATCTATTATCTAGGTATATTGTAGCCCATAAAACGACATTTTTGTACGTTTTGGTGAAATCTGTCAAAAAAATGTAATTTTTTGTATTAATTCATCCTTATCGTAGCTACAATTTGAAACGTATGATCCTTTATCATCATTTGCATTGTACCCTCATATTTATCTATAATTTGCCGTACAAGCTTTAATCCAAATCCATGATTGACCTTATCCTGTTTGCTGGTAAGCATCTGGTCATTTTGCCCTTCCGATATTTCATTACAGATATTCTCTATTTTTATTGTCAGATATCCGCCCCGGACTCCTGCCCTGACTTTAACCCATGGTATCTGTCCTTTCACCTTTTCACATGCTTCTCTTGCATTATCAAGCAAATTCGTAAATAAGCTGCATAAATCGATGAGTTCAATCCCGATCTGTTCCGGTATGCTGCATTGATATTCTGTCTCAATTCCTTCACTCTCCATAGCCGTAATTTTAATTGTAAAAATAGCATTGACTATAGAATTCTCACAATACCTCCTGGTTCCCTTCTGTTTCAGTTCTTCATAAGAAATATCCAGAATCTCCCGGACCTTTTCCTGTTCCTCTTCTGTAATAAGTGCCTGTGCCTCCTTGAGCTGATCCCTCATATGTTGTTTTATTTCTTCCATTTCTTTCAGATTCTGATCCGCAATCTCATAATACTGCTTTTCCGTTTCACGCTGCACATATAAGGTTTCCAGTTCCTTTTCAATTTCCAGTTTCTGAATCATTCCATTAATAAGGTAGTTCATCCCAATATCAATCAACAGACTAAAAAACACCAGAATATAGCCCGTAGACAGTTCCCGGATTTCCAGTTTACTGCATCCCTTATAATAAAAGTACAGGATAAGCGACTGATAAAACGGAATCATAATATACAACACATATTCTTTAATCCAGATATGTTCAACACATACCTTCCAGCACACTACAAATAACATCGACACAATAAACAGTATCAGACTGGAATAAACACTGCATAATGCCACGTATTCCATGGAGGAATATAAACTTTCATATCCATACACCATGAGATCTCCCCGGAAAGCTGCTGTCGTAATCGTTAAAATTGCAGTAAACAGTTCTACAATGAGTGCCAGACATATCTCTATAAAGGAAAAAAGAATTCTTTTCTTAACCGGCTCATGATAAAACCATGTAATCATAAGATATAATAGCAGCCAGGAGCTCAGCACAAGCAGCACCGTGTGTTTTTCCAATCCTAAAAATTTACGAATTCCAAAGGAAAGTGCAAGTAACGTAATCTGCTGGACAAAAAAACCGCTGACCTTATGTTTCCATTTGCTGTTAAGGAGCAGCATATTAATATAGGTATAGGTAATGGTCTGAAACGCATACATCCCCCATTGACACAGTTGCAAAAACAGCTCATTACTCATCAACTACATTCCTCTTCTTTCAACATTTTCATAAATCATCTGTATCATTTCCTCCGCCTTTTCTTCGCAATGATTGTCAAGCAGATCATAAATAACCTGTAATTGATTTGCATATTCATGGCGGAGCATACGAATCTCTTCCATATGTCTGTTAATATCATCATAATATCTCAATTCCAGTTCCCGCTGCTGATACAGACGGCTCAGCTTTCTTTCACTCTCCACCTTTTTAACCATTCGATTTACTAAATATATGGTTCCGATTTCCAGAACAAATCCCAATGTAAAGAACAGTAATCCTGTATATACCTTCTGTTCCGTCAATTCCTCACTTTGGCTGTAATAAATAATGAGAAGAATTTCCTGGTATACTCCAAGAATGACAAAAATGATATATTCTTTTACCCAGATATGAGTCTCAATATATCTCCAGATGAATGTTCCGATTCCCCAGAAGCACAAAATTGTCTGTGCACAGAATATATATCCAAATACCTTATACTCCGGGAACATATAAAAAGCAGGATACGCATCAATCCACGCCTGGGCACGCGCTACTGCAATCTGTTTCATAACCAGCAATGCTACAATCTCACCTAAATATGCCGGAATAAGATACAGTCCGAGAGCAAATAATTTCCTCTTTGCGCTTCCCCGGTACAGAATGCAAATCATTATATAGGTAATGATCTGCATAAGAAATATCAGGAAAAAAGGATTTATGGATAACGTAATCGCATAATCCCTGATGATGTCCATGCCAAGCAGAAAAATCTCCTGATAGAGACATCCTAAAAGTATATTTTTAAACTTATATTTTAAAATGGTCATACAATTATAAATGATAATAAGATTCTCAAGAAAAAGTATGCTGTATGAGCATACGGTAACCACTGATTCCATCTATCTTCTCCCACATAAATAACGGCAGGAAACCTCTGTTACAAATATGCTTCCTGCCTTTTGTCTTCTGCTTATACGAATATGCTGCTTTAATATTCTACAACAGTTCCTCCAACGTCTCACGAATTGCCTTAATGAACTCCAAACTGTTTAAGATCACCGGATGCTCACAGGTGGAGATCAGGGAAAGACTCTTGGTCATCTTACCGTCTTCCACGGTCTTAATGCAGGCCTTCTCCAGTTTATCTGCAAATTCCATCAGTTCCCTGTTTCCATCCAGTTCTCCACGCTTACGCAGTGCGCCGGACCATGCAAAAATAGTTGCGATGGAATTCGTCGAAGTCTCTTCACCCTTTAAATGCTTGTAGTAATGACGCTGCACCGTACCATGTGCCGCCTCATACTCATACACACCGCTCGGAGAAACAAGCACCGAGGTCATCATGGACAGATCGCCATAGGCGGTTGCCACCATATCGGACATCACATCGCCATCGTAGTTCTTGCAGGCCCAGATAAATCCGTCTTCTGAACGGATGACTCTTGCTACCGCATCATCAATCAGGGTATAGAAATATTCAATCCCAAGCTCTTCGAATTTACTCTTGTATTCTGTATCGTAAATCTCCTGGAAAATATCCTTGAAATCATGATCGTACTTCTTGGAGATCGTATCCTTGGTTGCAAACCAGAGATCCTGTTTCGTATCAATCGCATAATTGAAGCAGGCTCTTGCAAAGCTGCTGATGGACTTATCCGTATTATGGATTCCCTGAATGACGCCCGGTCCTTCAAAGTTATGAATCGTTTCACGGATTTCCGTACCATCCTCTGCCGTATAGACAAGCTCTGCCTTTCCTTTGCCGGGAACCTTGATTTCTACATTTTTATACACATCCCCGTAGGCATGTCTTGCAATGGTGATCGGCTTTGTCCAGTTCTTTACATAAGGAACGATTCCCTTTACCAGAATCGGTGCACGGAATACGGTTCCGTCTAAGATCGAACGGATCGTGCCGTTCGGGCTCTTCCACATTTCCTTCAGATGATATTCGGTCATTCTGGCGGCATTGGGTGTAATGGTTGCACACTTTACGGCAACTCCGTATTTCTTCGTTGCTTCCGCACTGTCTACCGTCACCTGATCGTTGGTTTCGTTACGATGTTCCAGTCCAAGGTCATAATATTCAGTTTTCAGATCAATATAAGGAAGAAGAAGTTCCTCCTTAATCATCTGCCATAAAATTCGTGTCATTTCATCCCCGTCCATCTCGACTAAGGGCGTGGTCATTTTAATCTTGTCCATGAATTTTGTCCTTTCCGGTTCTGTTTGATTTATCCTGATAACGATTCGGAATCGTTACTGAAAATTCTCATATAATCCGTTTTTCACAATGTTGTCAAACGCATTGATCATATGCTGCGTGGCATACTTTTCTGCCTCATCCGGCTTCTTTGCCTTGATCGCTTCCATAATCAGGCGGTGTTCTTCGTTGGAGGCCATACTTCTTTCCTTGGTAGACAGGGTTTTCCTTCGGATTCGGATGACATACTGGTGAAAATCCTGTAACAGATTTTCCAGCATCTTGGAATCACAGGACGCATACAGGATATGATGGAAACGATTATCCAGCTCTGCCATCTGCTCCATATGTCCCTTGGAGGCATGAAAGCTTGCCAGATAGACATTTTCCTCCAGCTCCTCCAACTGTTCTTCCGTAATATGTTCTGTTGCAAGACGCGCGCACATTCCCTCTAAGGAAGAACGAATCATGTAGATGTCCTTGACATCCTTTGCGGTGATACCGGTTACATAGGCTCCTTTATTGGGCACAATCTGAATCAGTCCCTCTAATTCAAGCTGCCGGAAAGCCTCACGGACAGGGGTTCTGGATACGCCAAGCTCCTCTCCGATCGCAACCTCCTTTAACTCCTCGTTCTCCTTATACTTTCCATTCAGGATATCCTCCCGAAGCTTGTGAAAGACTCTTCCACGGAGGGAATACTTGTCTGTCACTTCCTGCTTTACATCATATCTGCTCATTTACTTTTTCTTTCCTGCTTTCTACTACTTTCCATTTTAGTAACTATTCAGAACCCCCTTCGTAAAACCGCTGTTTCACAGCTTAAGTTTTACTCATGTGGTTACTTCGCCATATAAAATTGCTATTCTGTATGAATGCAAGCATTCACAGAAAGCAATTTTACATGGCTCTGAATAGTTATCATTTAATACAGTGAAATTCCCAGCTTATCACAAACTTCACCAATTTTTGCAACCAACTCGTTGTCTGTCATAACCGTTACTCGGCCATCCTCGTACTGCTGATCCACCCATACCTTCAATTCATGTACCAGAGGCGAGGATTTTTCAAGCTGCTTATCTGCCGGAAGCTTGTAATAGGAATTAATCCAGTGTGCGATTCCCGCAAGTCCGGAGGTGTTCGATACGGCACACAATACCGGACGGTTCAGGAATTTATCTGTATCAAAGATATTGTAAATCTCTTCGTTCTTTAACAGCCCATCCGCATGTACACCGGCTCTTGTAACATTAAAATTCTTACCGACAAATGGCGTTCTCGACGGAATATGATATCCGATTTCCTTCTCATAATATTCGGCAAGTTCGGTAATCACGGTCGTATCCATGCCGTTCAGACCGCCCTTTAACTGCGCATATTCAAATACCATAGCCTCAAGCGGTGTATTTCCGGTACGCTCACCGATGCCAAACAGGGACGTATTCACTCCGGAACAGCCATACAGCCATGCCGTTGTGGAATTGACTACCGCCTTGTAGAAGTCATTGTGTCCATGCCATTCCAACAGCTCGTGAGGCACACCGGCATGCGTATGTAATGCATAAATAATACCCTGTACACTTCTCGGAATAACGGCACCGGGATAGTTCACGCCATAGCCCATGGTATCACAGGCCCGGACCTTGATCGGAATCTTGTATTCCTCCATTAATTTCATCAGTTCCAGACAGAACGGAACCACATAACCGTAAATATCCGCTCTGGTAATGTCCTCCAGATGGCATCTTACACTGATTCCCTCTTCGAGGCAGTCTCTTACCACGCTTAAATAATGTTCCATCGCCTGACGACGATTCATCTTTAATTTCAGGAAAATATGATAGTCGGAACAGCTGACCAGAATTCCGGTCTCCTTCATACCAATTTCTTTTACCAGTTTAAAATCATCCTTACTTGCACGGATCCAGCTTGTTACTTCCGGAAACTGATATCCCCGTTCCATGCACTTATAAACCGCATCACGGTCCTTCTTACTGTATAAGAAGAACTCACTCTGACGGATCATTCCATTCGGTCCGCCCAGCCGATGCAGATAATCATAAATCGTTACAATCTGCTCCGTTGTATACGGTGCTCTGGACTGCTGTCCATCGCGGAATGTCGTATCCGTAATCCAGATGTCTTTCGGCATATTGTGAGGCACGATTCGATCATTGAACGGAATCTTCGGAACCTCGGAATAAGGAAACATGTTACGGAATACGTTCGGCTTCTCCACATCATCCAGAATATACATATGCTCTTCGATTTCAAGCAGGTTGTTCTTGGAATTCAGTGTCACCGGTCTGTTTAGGAAATTGCTGTTGTTATCGTCCACTACCATATCACCCTCCAATTATTGCTCATAAGCAATTATTGCAGAATTATACAGTATACCTGTATAATTCTCACTATGCATAATTGTATACAATGATACGCATTGTGTCAAGAGCAATTTACCAGTCACTACCCCAGTCACTGCTTCCGGAATCCCAACTGTCACTGGAACTCCAGTCATAACCGCTGTCATAGCTGTCTGAGCTGCTGCTTGAATGATGATCCTCATAAGCCTGATCATAGGTGGAGGAATCGGTAAATCGTTCCACACCGGAATCCCATTCACTGGAACTGTCATAATTCTCACCGAGGTTATAATCCCAGATATCCTGATATTGGTCGTAATCCTCATCGGACTCTACCCAGCCGCCCGTCAGCGTATCATCTACCGGATCGTAGCTGTAATCCTCATATTCATACCAGGTATTATAATAATGATAAAGCATTTTATCATTAATTTTATAATACCCCTCATGCCGGTTCGCTATAAGGGAACAGGACGAAATCCATGTGGCGATTGCAATCAGAACTGCCGCGCCACAGATCACATAAGAAGCTACCGTAAAAGCATGATCTGCCGCTTTTTTTACCTTTCTGACCGCACCCTTGGACTTCGAAGAACCGTTCTTTCTAAGCTGGCTGTTGCGCTTCTGATTCAGAATCTCTTCTTTCAGCTTCATGTAAAGCTCATTCACCGCATAGGCCTCATCGGTTCCCTGATAGCGGATGGCACGCTGCCCGTTATCCTTATTTTTATAAACAATGAACTCTCCCTTTTCATCCTGGTAAATACCAAAGGCACGCGGCTTCTGGTAGTTCCTTCCGATGAAAAAGCGAGTTGTTTCTTCCGGTGGCAGATGATGATTTACATACCACTGTTTCAGCTCTTGAATCGTTTTGGGTGTTTGATCCACAGCCCGTTTATAGGCCTTGTTGACACCCCCGCAATTCGGACATTTTTCATCCGTGTCAGCAATCCAACTGTTGCAATACTCACATTGTACTTTCATACCCTCTCCCTTTTCTCCTGTCCTCTGTAAACGCTCTATACAAGCCGGAATTCGGCTTTCTGCCCGGCATCACTGTTGCCTCCGATATAAACCTCGAATCTGCCGGGTTCTGCCACATATTCCATATCAATATTGTAAAACCGGAGCATCTCTTCTGTGATTTCAAAGGTTACCTCCCTGCTTTCGCCGGGCTGCAGGGCAATTCTCTGAAAGCCTTTTAATTCCCGCACCGGTCTTGCCACACTGCCGGCCACATCCCGGATATATAGCTGAACCACCTCAGTTCCTGCACGTTTTCCGGTATTCTGTACCGTGATCTTTGCCGTAAGGCTCTCTTCCTTTGTCATGGTCTCAGAGCTTAATGAAACATCGGAATAGGCAAAGCTTGTGTAGGTCAGGCCGTATCCAAAGGCATATAACGGGCGGTTCGGTGCATCCAGATAACCGGATACGCCTCTGGGTGTGACTGTTCCCTCCGGGCGGCGGCGTCCGGTGTGTAACTCACTGTAATATACCGGAACCTGTCCTACGGTATAAGGGAAGCACATGGCAAGTCTTCCACCCGGCTCCTGATCTCCGAATAATACATCTGCAATGGCGTTTCCACCTTCGGTTCCCGGAAACCAGACATGTAAAACTGCCTTTGACTTTTCTATTACATGGCGCAGGTCTAAAGGACGTCCGCTAAAGGTTACAACTACAATCTGCGGATTTACCTCATAAACCCGGTCCAGTAATTCCAACTGATGGGCCGGCAACCGGATTTCGGTCTGGGAAGCGCTTTCGCCGCTTGCCTGATAGTGCTCACCAAGAAACAGAATGACGGTTTCTGCCTTCTTTGCTGTCTCCACCGCTTCCTGCATCATCACTTCCAGCTCTTCTTTCGATTTTGTATTTTCAAATTCTACGCCAAAGCCACAGATTTTTTGTTGATATCCTAAAATCTCACACCCCTTTGCATATGTTACTGCCCCATCCAGTTCCTTATTTTCAATCCCTTCTTCCACCGTAACCAGATCCGACTGCTTCCAGAATAGCGACCAGGATCCACAGATCTGCTTTTCCTTTACATAAGGACCAATCAGGGCAATTCCGGTATGCTGTGAATGTTCTGCTGCATCTGCCTTTTTCACTAGCGGAAGGATTCCATCGTTTTTGAGCAGCACAAAGCTTTCGGCAGCGGCAACTCTTGCCAGTGCCCGATGCTCCTCTTCGATTTCCGCAGCTTCATCATATACTTCATCGGCATTCTTATAAGGATTTTCAAAAAGTCCAAGACGGTTCTTAAGCCGGAGAATCCGGTATGCTGCCTCATCGATCCACTTTTCTTCCACCTTTCCTTTTTCTACCAGTTTCTTTAAGTGGTTCGCATAGATCTCCGTCATCATATCAATATCGACACCGGCTTTCACAGCAAGTGCAGCCGCCTCATCTTCATCCTCTGCGATTCCATGCTTTAAAAGCTCCCAGATGGCAGCCCAGTCGGAAATCACCACACCGTCAAAGCCCCATTCGTCACGCAGGATTCCACGCATCAGTGCTTTGTTCGCGGTAGAAGGAACACGTCCTAACGTGTTAAAGGAAGTCATAATCATCTCTACACCGGCATCTACCCCCGCCTTGTAAGCCGGAAGATAATCCTCCCGCAGGGTTCTTTCGGAAAGCTCTACCTGATTGTAGTCACGTCCTCCCAACGGAGCTCCGTATGCAGCAAAATGCTTCACACAGGCAGCCACATGATCTTCCTTCGAAACATCCTCTCCCTGATACCCCTTTACCATAGCACTGGTCATGCAGCGGTTCAGATAAGGATCCTCTCCCGTGGATTCCAGGACACGCCCCCATCTGGCATCTCTTGCCAGATCAGACATCGGCGAAAAAGTCAGATGAAGTCCGGCACGAGCTGTCTCCTTCGCAGAAACAGATGCCATCTTTCTTACCAGTTCCGGATCAAACGTACACCCCTGAGCCAGTGGCATCGGGAATACGGTACGATACCCGTTAATCACATCTGCCATAAATAAAAGCGGAATGTGATGCGGCTGATGCTCCATATAAACCTTTTGAAACTTCTTAATTTTAGCTGCTCCTACGGTTCCAAGTACGGACCCTGCCTGCCAGACCTGATCCTTAGTTAATCCCATTTCCAGCATTGGTCCTGTGATGCTATCCCCATTTTCTTCTATATCATAAAAATCAGCATTCAACTGCACCATCTGATTAATCTTCTCGTCCAAAGACATATCCTTTAATAAGTGAAGTAATTCCTGTTCCTGCATGCAATATTTCCTCCTGTCTCATTCTTTAAGCTCATTCTATTATAACGGAATCTTACGGGTTTGTATATTGACAGATGTTACAGAAGAACGCGAAAATAAATGAAACACAAACACAAAAAAGCGCCGTATGGCATTCCATACGACGCTTCAAATTTCAATCAGTCAGAATTATAACTGAGGGCCTGCAGATACTAATGCTTTACCTGCCGGATTTCCTTCATACTTAGCGAAGTTCTTGGTAAATCTTGCTGCTAAGTCTTTTGCTTTCTCTTCCCATGCAGAAGCATCTGCATAAGTATCACGAGGATCAAGAATTGCAGGATCTACTCCAGGAAGCTCGGTAGGAACTTCGAAGTTGAAGTAAGGGATCTTCTTAGTAGGAGCACTTACGATCGCACCACTTAAGATTGCATCGATAATACCTCTGGTATCCTTAATGGAAATTCTCTTTCCGGTTCCGTTCCATCCGGTATTTACGAGGTAAGCCTTAGCTCCGCTCTTCTGCATCTTCTTAACAAGTTCTTCTGCGTACTTGGTCGGATGAAGCTCAAGGAAAGCCTGTCCGAAGCAAGCGGAGAAGGTAGGTGTAGGCTCGGTAATTCCTCTTTCGGTTCCTGCAAGCTTAGCAGTAAATCCGGAAAGGAAGTAGTACTGAGTCTGTTCCGGTGTAAGAATAGATACCGGAGGAAGTACCCCGAATGCATCTGCGGAAAGGAAGATTACGTTCTTAGCTGCAGGTGCGGAAGAAATCGGACGTACAATGTTCTTAATATGATTGATCGGATAAGATACACGGGTATTCTCGGTAACGCTCTTATCTGCGAAATCAATCTTACCAGCTTCATCTACAGTTACGTTCTCAAGAAGAGCATCTCTCTTGATTGCGTTGTAGATATCAGGCTCAGATTCCTTGTCAAGGTTGATAACCTTAGCGTAGCATCCACCTTCGAAGTTGAATACGCCGTTATCATCCCAACCATGCTCGTCATCACCAATCAGGAGACGCTTAGGATCTGTAGAAAGTGTTGTCTTACCAGTTCCGGAAAGACCAAAGAAGATTGCGGTGTTCTCACCGTTCATATCTGTATTTGCGGAACAGTGCATGGAAGCAATGCCCTTAAGAGGAAGGTAATAGTTCATCATGGAGAACATACCCTTCTTCATTTCTCCGCCGTACCATGTGTTGATGATTACCTGCTCACGGCTGGTAATGTTGAATGCTACACATGTTTCGGAGTTTAATCCTAATTCCTTGAAGTTTTCAACTTTAGCCTTGGAAGCGTTGTAAACAATGAAGTCCGGTGTAAAGTCTTTCAGTTCTTCTTCAGAAGGCTGGATGAACATGTTCTTAATGAAATGTGCCTGCCATGCTACTTCTACGATGAAACGAACTGCCATACGTGTATCTTTATTAGCGCCACAGAATGCATCTACAACGAAAAGTCTCTTGTTAGAAAGTTCCTTCTTAGCAAGATCCTTAACGGATGCCCATGCTTCCTGAGTCATCGGATGATTGTCGTTCTTGTACTCATCAGATGTCCACCATACAGTGTCCTTAGAGTTCTCATCCATAACGATGTACTTGTCTTTAGGAGAACGTCCGGTGTAGATACCAGTCATAACGTTAACTGCACCAAGCTCGGTAACCTTGCCGACCTCATATCCTTCAAGACCAGCTTTTGTTTCCTCTTCAAATAAAAGTTCATAAGAAGGGTTGTAAACAACTTCTGTTGTGCCAGTAATGCCATACTGACTTAAATTAATGTCTGCCATTTCCAAAAACCTCTCTTCCTTATTGTTAAATATATAACTATTTCCATAGCCAAGTTAAAATATACCATATTTTTTTTCAGAAGTAAATATGCTATGATGCGATTTTTCGGGGATTTTCACATTCTGTATCTATGCATCCTATATAAATTTCACTATATTTCTGATCAGAGAAAAAACAAGAATCAGTACAATTGTCAGATACAACAGGAAATGATCTGCCTTTTGATACCGGACCCGATCTCCTTTGATGTAAGCAATCACATTTTTCAGAACGAAATAATATATCACCGGCTGCAGAACAAAAACCATCTGATTCGATTCGTAAGCGGATTTAAAATCATGCTCTGCCATATAGATGAGCATATGGGTAATTCCACAACTCGGACACTGCAGTCCTGTGATCACATGAAACATGCAGGGTATGCCAACATGAAACCAAATGACAATCCCTGCATATACCATACCAATTAAAATTAAAAATACCACATTCCGGATTCTGTCCCTACGGCACATTATGCAACCCGGTCATTAATGAAGCTCTGTGCAATACAATAATTCACAATTCCAAGACCAAAAATGGAAAGAATTAAAAACAAAACTGCATTGCTTCCATTTTTAACGGAATCAATCTTCTGTCCCATACGGTAATTCCAATAAAAACCATAAATTCCACATGTGATCAATGTGAACAAAAATGCCATACCACCGGAAGTCTGATAGGTATCATCCGGCGTAGCCATATTCATTTCATTTGTCAGACAGATAAACCAGTAAATACCATAAATTCCACATGTAATAATGGTAAAGATAATACATAAAGCAATGTTACGATTCTTCATCGTGAAGCCCCCCTCTCTTAAATTATCTCTTTTATTTATACCGAAGATTGTCGAAAAAAGCAAGATAAAATTTATAAATATTAATTTTTTGTAAACAATGGCATTTTCACTTGCCTGCTTTTTTTCATTTGTGCTATATTAATTATACTAACTTTTCTGCATTATTCTGCTGCAGTATGGAATCATAACATCTGAATAGCTGATATTAAATGTTTCCCGTATATAAAACCACACAACATTGATCTATAGAAAGGAGTTTTGCAATGGCAGATAATAACATTTTTTCAGAGATTACTCCCGACATCATACGGCTTGCCCAAAAAAGCGAAACCGCAGACATCATTGATACCGAATTATTCACAAAGTATGATGTAAAGCGGGGTTTACGTGACTTAAACGGCAAGGGTGTTCTGGCAGGCTTAACAAGGATTTCCGATGTCCGTGCAACCGAGATCATCAATGGGGAATCCCACCCCTGTCATGGACGGTTGTTTTACCGTGGATACGATGTCAAGGATCTGGTCGATGGTTTTACGAGTGATGGACGCTTCGGCTTTGAAGAAGTCGCTTATCTTCTCCTGTTCGATGAGCTTCCCAATGAAAAGGAGCTTGCTGATTTCCGTTCCATGCTTGCCACCTACCGCAGTCTTCCTACCGGCTTTGTCCGTGATATTATTATGAAGGCTCCGAGCCAGGATATGATGAATACCCTTGCACGAAGCGTGCTTACCTTATATTCCTATGATGACCGTGCAGATGATGTCTCCCTTCCTAATGTACTTCGTCAGTGTCTGCAGCTTATCAGCCTGTTTCCGCTGCTTTCCATTTACGGCTACCAGGCTTACTGCCACTATCACGATGGGAAAAGTCTGTTCATTCACCGCCCGGATCCGTCTCTTTCCACAGCAGAAAACATTCTGCATATTTTAAGACCGGACAGCCAGTACACTCCTCTGGAAGCCAAGCTGCTTGACATTGCTCTTGTCTTACATATGGAACATGGTGGCGGTAATAACTCCTCCTTCACGACTCATGTAGTAACCTCTTCTCTCACCGATACCTATTCGGTCATTGCTGCTGCAATCGGTTCCCTGAAAGGTCCCCGTCATGGTGGCGCGAATATTAAAGTTGTGAAAATGTTCGAGGAAATGAAACGTGAAGTCAAAGACTGGGCGAACGAAGATGAAGTTGCCGATTACCTTCGCAAGCTTCTTCATAAAGATGCCTTTGATCATGCCGGCCTCATCTATGGTGTAGGACATGCAATTTATTCCAAGTCCGATCCGAGAGCTGTTATTTTCAAGTCCTTCGTAGAAAAGCTCTCCGTAGAAAAACATCTGGAAAAGGAATTTGCCTTATACTCTCTTGTTGAGAACCTGGCTCCGAAGGTCATTGCCGATGAGCGTCAGATGTATAAGGGCGTCAGCATCAATGTCGATTTCTATTCCGGCTTCGTATATCAGATGCTCGGACTTCCTTTAGAGCTCTACACGCCGATCTTTGCCATTGCCCGTATTGTCGGCTGGAGCGCACACCGCATGGAAGAACTTGCCAACAATGGTAAAATCATCCGTCCGGCTTATAAACCCATTACAGAAGATCTTGCATATGTAGAAATGAAAAAACGGTGCTGACGCACCGTTTTTTTAGATCTTCTTTTCAAGGAAGCTTAATACCGTCTTTTCCATATCTTCCTTATCGCATTCGGTCTTATGTAATACCGGTGCGGTACGGATCTCCTGAATAGCTCCCGGTACCGGTACTCCGGAAATTTTCTCCAATTCATCGACCAGCGCAAAGTCTTCCATATTCGCATAGCCTTCATCAATGGCCGTCATGACGCTTCTGGTAAACTTGTACGGGCTTGCTGTGGAAACCACAACGGTCTTCGTCTGATCTCCGGTCTCCTTCTTATATTTCTTATAAACGGAAGAAGCAACTGCGGTATGGGTATCAATGATGTATCCGGTATCCTCATATAAATCATGGATTTCTTTTGCCGTCTCCTGCTCACTTGCATAAGCGCCGTAGAAATCCTTAAGCTCTGCTTTCATGTCTTCGCTGATCGTATAAACACCGGTCTGATTCAGGGATTCCATCAGTTCACGGTTACGGTCTGCATTGTCTCCTGCAATGTGATAAATCAACCGCTCTAAATTACTGGAAATCAGAATATCCATGGAAGGAGAGGTGGTTAATACGAATTCACGGTTCTTATCATAGGTTCCGGTACGGAAGAAATCATATAAAACCTTGTTTTCGTTGGAGGCACAGATCAGTTTGCCGATCGGCACTCCCATCTTCTTTGCATAGTAAGCAGCTAAAATATTACCAAAGTTACCAGTCGGAACGACCATATTCACAAGCTCACCGTCTTCGATCTGCTCTTCTGCAAGAAGCTTCACATAAGCGTATACATAATAAGCAACCTGAGGAAGGAGACGACCGATATTAATGGAGTTTGCGGAAGAAAGCTGGAATCCGCTTTCATTTAACTTCTTCTCAAGGTCACGGTCATTAAAGATCTTTTTCACTCCGGTCTGGGCATCATCAAAGTTACCATGAATTGCGACTACAAAGGTATTCTTGCCTTTCTGGGTAACCATCTGCTTTTCCTGGATCGGGCTGACACCATTCTTCGGGTAAAATACAACGATTCTGGTTCCTTCTACATCTGCAAATCCAGCGAGGGCTGCCTTACCGGTATCACCTGAGGTTGCCGTCAGAATCACGATTTCATTCGTTACATGATTCTTCTTTGCAGAGGTGGTCAGTAAATGAGGCAGAATGGATAATGCCATATCCTTGAATGCAATGGTTGCACCATGGAACAATTCCAGATAATAAGCATCTTCTGCCTGAACCAGAGGAGCAATCTCTTCGGTATCAAACTTCTCATCATAAGCTTTCTCAATACAGTTCTTAAGTTCTTCTTCCGTAAAATCGGTTAAATACAGCTTCATTACCTCATAGGCAACCTGCTGATACGACATCTGTGAAAGTTCCTTTAAAGATTTGTCCAATGCCGGAATGGATTCCGGTACAAACAAGCCTCCATCTTCAGATAAACCTCTTAAGATTGCTTCTGAAGCCTTCACCTGTTTTCCTGCCGTTCTCGTACTATTATATAACATGTCCCTTAAGCTCCTTTGAATCGTTAGTAAATTTTAGGTTATTGTATCATAAAAATACAGGTGAATCAATTTTTTCTCCCGATTTTCCATCACGATTTTGTATAAATAGTTATTCAGCGGAAAAATTCATGCCCTCCATGTTCAAACAGCCGGTCTAAATGATTGTCAAACCATGCCATTTTATCTCCCGCTGCATACTGCCTCGATGCAAAATAAAGCGCTCCCTCCGTGAGGTCTTCTCCGTTAAGGACACGGTCCACGGCTTCCTTGGTTTCCTCAGATACCTTCACCTTCTGATAAGTTCCGTTTGCCACCGGTGAAAACTGATAGGTTCCTCCCTCCTTCTGCATCACCACCTCGGTCACACTGTCCGGGAAATGCTCGTCCGCAACACGGTTCAGTACCACTCCGGCAACAAGCATCTTGCCCTCTATATCCTCACAACCGGCCTCTGCCTGCACAATACGCAAAAGACACTGGTAATCTGCATCCGACAATTCACTGCAGGCTTCTTTCTCAAGTACTTTATAATCTACCACACGCTGTCCGGACGCCACCAGGCTCTGTTGCCGGACCATGGTATCTTTTTCAAGAACATCATAAGCAAATACTTTAATAAAACAAAACAGCAGGGAAACATAAGCTGCCAGATAAATAATCCACTTTTTATACATCACCTTTTTCCTTTCTCCTAATATTCTATACAGCACTTGTCCAAAATATTTCTAATTTTTACTAATTTAAGAAAAATATTGTAACTGTTCAATACTTTCACAGTTACAATGCAAAATTCATTCCTGAATCATATTCTTACGGTCTCAGCAGTAAATGCTTCGACCTGTACTAAATAATTACAAAATATTTTATTTTTACTGGTAATTTCGTTCATAATTTCTACAGATTTACTACAAGTTATGCTATACTTAGAAAGAAACCCTAATAAAGAAAGGAATGCTCATGTCGGTAAAGCTCCCCGGTGTTTATGAAACCACACAAAAAAACGGTACTGTAACGTACCGCTCTTCACTTACTTATCAAAGTAAACATATCAGTCTGGGAAGCTATGCTACGAAAGAAGAAGCCCACGCTGCCTATTTACTGGCCCGTAAGCTCCTGTCTGATGATTGCCTTACCCTAACATCCTATTCCGAAACCGGTTCGGTAATCCCCTTTGAAAAATGGGTGATTCTTCTCAATTTCCGTGACAATGGCCTGTATTTTGCAAACCCCATTTATCTTCGTCAGAAATATTTTGAATATTATCTTTCTCCACATACCATTTTACGTTTCGACCGGGATGATCTTTTTTATTATTCCTCCCACAAAATCATGCAGCGTGGCCGTCACTTTTTCGTTGCAGACTACGGCATGCAGGTCAACATTGCAAACCGCTACGGCATTAAAAATTATGCGGTAGAGAACCGCGACTATCGTTTCATCAACGGGGATCCTTACGATTTCCGCTACGAAAATATTGAGATTCTGAACCGTTATCACGGTGTCCGTGTCCGCAATACCAAAAGGGGCATCCGTTATGCTGCAGTCATCCATTTAAACGGCAACTTCACCATTGGTATCTATCAGAGTGATACCGAGGCTGCCATTGCCTATAATAAAGCCATTGATATTTTAATAAAAAATGGCGTAAGCAGGAATTTCACTCCCAATTATATTGAGAATCTGTCTCCTTCTGCCTACGCCGATATTTATTCTGAAGTTTCTGTTTCCCGCAAAATCCTGGACTACCGTCCCTTGCCTACTTCATGGAATAATCCACAAAGCTGATGATATATGAACCGCCATTCTCAATTCCGGCAAGGGAAATATCCGTGGCATACCGCCACATTTTAAAGTCATACGGATATTCCGGAAGGGGAGACGTATCATTCAGCAACACATCATAATCGGTAAGCAATCCCTCCGGCCGGATCTTTTCTAACAGCCACTGTTCGTTTCCATACAGAATCGCATGATAGCCGTCATACCGGACCGTCTGCAAAAAGGCTTCTGCGATCCGGCTCCTCTGATCCACGGAAAGCGTATCGGTTCTCGCGGTATCATTCGTAATTTCTTCCATAACAAGTGCCACCGGATAACGGATTGTATAGGACTGTAACTGATTTATTACAAAATTGGCTTCATCGACAGCCTCTGTTACGCTCACCGCCTGGGAATAAAAGGTGACTCCGATATCCAGATCTGCCTTTTTTGCAGCTTCGATATAATCCGTAAACTGTTCATCCAGTGAAATCACTCCACTTTCATAGCCTCTTCCACCGATCTTTAACATCACGAAATCAATACCATTCCGCTTCAGCCAGTCAAAGTCTACCTTTCCATTGCTCTTGGACAATTCTACGCCGAGTCTGGAGGTTTTCTCGCCCTCCGGATAATACCCCATCTGGTCATTTACAATTTTAATTTTGGTAAAATCTATAGAGTTCTTCTGTACATCCTCATAGGCTGGGTCCTCCGTCGGTGTCGGCGATGGAGACGGCTCCTCAGACGGGGATGGGGAAGGAGTCGGGGATTCTTCTACTACTTCGCCTGCATTCCGGCCTCCATACATATTCCAGAAGTCCAGATCTTCGGAACGGAGACCGGTGTTTTCTCCCGCTTCTGCACTTTCTCCGTTGCTTAAATCCACCGCCTCGACAACCGGTGTCGGGGTAACCTTCACAACCGTTTTCCGATTGCTTCGTGTATTCTGGGAAACCACCACAAGAATCACGATGAGCACAATCCCTGCCATCGCAATAATCGTATAAATCACAGGAAGGCTTAAGCCTCTGTCGTTATCGTCATCATCATAATTGGAATATTTCATATGTACCTTCTTTATCTTGATTTTCTCTTTCGCACATTGTACCATAGATTCATGTTCCGATACAAACAAAAAAGATTAAAACCCTATATTGCCTTCCTTTTATCCTGTGTGCTCCTTCTTGGAATGACCGGCTGTAATCCGCTGCCTGTACAGGTATCTGCAACAGGCTTTTATTTTGATACCTTTATTTCCGTTACCATCTATGATGCGGAGAATGAAGACCGTGGGAATGAGTTATTAGAGGGCTGCATGTCTCTGGCAGAGCATTATGAAAACCTATACAGCAAAAGTATTCCAGCGAGTGACGTTTCCCGGATTAATGCACATCCCGGTGAGTATGTTACCGTAGATCCGGATACGATTGCCTTATTACAGACGGCATGCGATTATGCATCCCTCTCGGATGGTGCCATCGATCCTTCCGTCGGTGCGGTATCATCCCTCTGGGATTTCCATGAAACAACCGATCCTGCTATCCCTTCGGATGATGTTCTTTCCGAAGCCTTAACGCATGTGGATTACCGTAAGATTTCCATAAAGGACCAGCAGGTAATGCTTACCGAAGAAGGAATGGCTCTTGATCTCGGTTTCATTGCCAAGGGGTATATTGCCGACCGTATGAAGGAATACCTGTCAGGTGAGGGAGTTCAAAGCGCCATCATCAGTCTTGGCGGCAACATCCTCGCCATTGGAGAAAAGCCCGACGGTTCTGCGTTCCGCGTCGGAATCCAGAAGCCCTTTGCCAATACCGGTACTGCCCTGCTTACGGTTGAGGATTCGGACCGCAGCGTGGTTTCTTCCGGAAATTACGAACGCTATTTTGAGGTGAACGGCATTCTCTACCATCATATTCTTTCTACCGAAAATGGATATCCGGTAAACAGCGGCCTGTCCCAGGTCACCATTTTAAGTGATGACTCCGTTACCGGCGATGCCCTATCTACATTATGCTTCATCCTCGGCTATGAAAAAGCCACCACCCTGCTCGAAAATTATCCTGATGTTCAGGCAATCTTCGTTCTGGATGATGGCTCGGTTGTTTCTTATAATTATTAATATAAAGCTCTAATCCCCTATTTACTCTATGGTCAGTATATCTACAAATCCTGTAATATCGAACACTTCCTGAATCATCTCACTGACATGAATGACCTTCATTGTTCCTTTTGTATTCATCAGCTTCTGTATTTTCAGAAGAACCCGCAGCCCGGCCGATGAAATGTATTCAAGTCCCTCAAAATCAAATACAAGCTCCTTCGTATCCGTTAATTCCTTCTCTGCAAAAGCATCCAGCTCCGGAGCGGTTGTTGTATCCAATCTTCCGGTCAGGAATACGGTATCCTCTGTTCCTTCCCTTTTCTTCTCGATGTTTAATCTCATTGCTTTTTCTCCTTTTCTTAAACACATATTTTCAGTATATCATTCATACAGGAAACCTGAAAAGTATTTTTTGTCATTCTTTATCGTTCAGACGGCGTCGGAGCAAATTCCAACTTCAATTGTAATCCCAAGCCCCTTGCCAGCTTTTTGACCATACTTAAACTCGGGTTTCTGGTTCCATTCTCAATCCTGCTGATATCTGCCTGCGTAATTCCGGTTCGTTCTGATAATTCCTTTTGTGTTATATTCTGACTTACTCTGGCTTCAATCATCGCCTGTATAATATCATATTCCGGCTGCAATGCCTCATATTCAGCCTTAACTTCTGCATTCTGCAATGCCTTTTCCTTATACTCTTTATAACTACTCATAGCTACATCTCCGTTCATAATCATTTTTATACTTCTTTGCCAGTTTCTTCTCTGATACAGGTAATTTGTCGGATTTCTTAACAAATCCATTTGTTAAAATTACTTTTTTCCCTCTAACAAAGAAATACAATACCCGGGTAATATCTGTTCCCTGTTTCGTACGTAACTCAAAAATCCCGTCTTCCAACAGTTTGGAACAGGGCTCCCTTAAAGAAGGTCCATTAATTTCCAGCAAGTCAATTGTCCGCAGGGTTTTAGCAAGTAATTTGGGCTCTAAAGAGTCCAAAAATTCCCGAACCGGACATCTTCCGTCTTCTGTATCATAAAAAACGATTTCGTACATTAATATAACCTTTCCCGTCATAATTATAATATGTCGAATACAACATATTGTCAATAACATTAAACAAACTTATTCTACCTTTAAATTTAAGTGAGATTTAAAAAGCATGGATTTCAGAAAACTATTATTTTCATAGTCAGAATAATATAAAACCATAGTCAGAACCTTAATTAATTCTGTACCTATTATTTATATTTATTGAATCCAGAACGTCATCTGTATAGAACACAGATGACGTAAATCAGATTATTAAAATATATATTTTACAGTGAATATAGCATACAAAATGTTGTACGTCAATAAATATGATTGTAAAACAGAAATTTTTAATCACACTAAATAAAAAATTTCCAGCCTTTTATTAATTCCCTTCTATAACATATCCTGCTTTAGTTTACTAATTTCCTTATTAACAAAATCATGTCTCATTTTTGCCACTTTACAATAAAAATCATCTATCTTTTCTTCATCATTGTAGGCCTGTCCAAAATTAGCTGTGCACTGTTCGCAAAAGCGTATATCATTACAATGCATACATGCAAAATTATTACTTGCTTTCTTATTTACAAATTCCTGTTGCAAAAATTTCCATCCTTCATCAAAATTTCCC
>CAVHRK010000114.1:0-21539 GCA_963638365.1 Anaerobutyricum sp.
AGGTTTCTTTTTATTCAATTGACGTTATTTCTGAATTACAGGAATGCTCCTTATTTCCCATCTCCAAGCTGCTTATTGTATCTCCCGGTTCCCTATGCTATGATTATATCGCAATTTATCCTATGAGATTATCAGATTATATCCAGATAATATAACAAAATCGTCAAAATAAGCAGAGGTGTATCTATGAATCATGATAACTATATAAATTCGGTTAACCTCAATCAGAATACAAACTTTCCATATCTGGTATTAAATGTGATCAATGGAAACAGTTATCCAAGAAATCCCGGTTTTCGTGTTATGCACTGGCATGAGGATATTCAGTTTATTTACGTCCTGGATGGAGAAATTGAAGTAGTTACATTAGAAAGTCGAACGGTATTACACAAAGGAGATGGGTTTTTTATTAACAAAAATGTTGTACATTTAGTTGATAAGGTGGATGCCTGTCACTATAACAGTTTTATATTTCCCGATTATTTTTTAAGATTTTATTCAGGAGGTCCTGCTGAACAGATTGTAAGTCAGATTATTGGACTGGAGGATTTTCCTGTTTTTCCAATTTTAAATGTAAAGGAAAATATGGCTGTATTAAATACCTTGAGAAAATTATCCTCCCTTGAACAGAATAAAACTTCTCTATATCCTTATGAAGTGTTATCAACACTCTCTGTTCTTTGGTTAGAGTTTTGTCGTGCCGTCCAAATTTCTGAGAACCAAGCTCATAAAAAAAATAGCCAGATTACAAATCGAATGGCTATTTTTCTTCAATATATAGATCTTCATTATCAGGAAGATGTTACGCTGGAATCGCTCGCCAAAAGTGCAAATGTAAGTAAATCGGAATGTCTTCGCTGCTTTAAGACCACACTTCAAACAACACCTTATAAATATTTGATAGAGTATCGTTTGTCCAAAGCGGCTGATTTACTGAAAAATACAGATGACTTGATTGAAAGTATCGCCTCTGAGGTAGGATTTCATCATGTCAGCCACTTTGGAAAATGTTTTCGTGAAAAAACCGGGGTTTCACCAAGGGAATATCGGGAGAGTTTTTATTAATTCCTGTGGTAAATCCTTATAATTCAAAATATAGAAAAGTAGTATATAGCATGATATAATTGGTGGTGTTCGAGGAAAGAGAAAATTTGAATTTTACAGTGAGGTGTAAAGTATGATTTATGCAGTAATAGTGATATATGGCCTGTTCTTTTTGATGTGTTATCTGGGTACTGGAACAACAGAAAAGAATTTAAAAAGCTTTTATTCCTATCCGGATATTATACAAGAAAAAATCAGAACAAATGATAAGCTTTCCGGTATGATTCCGAAAAAGTCATCTTATTTGGCTTCTTTCATTTCAAATTATGTATTGTTTACAGTAGTGTTTTCTATCGTCGGATTGATATTAAGGATTGACGGTTTTTGGAATAATCTATGGTATTTTTTAATTATGGGAATCGGACTCAATCTGTTTGATTTGTTTATTATTGATATGCTGTGGTGGCGTAACACAAAGAGAACCCGATTTGAGGAATTGGACGCAGATGCAGAAGAGTATAAAAATCCGAAAAAGCATTTTATGGCATTTGTCAGAGGGATTCCGGTATTTATTTGCGTAGCTGTAACCGTTAGCATTCTTATGAGTTTTTTCTAAATGATTGAGCAAGCATTATTTATTTAAAATTACCAGAGAAAAATTAATGATTAACGGCAGTCAGTTTTATGACTGCCGTTTTTAATAACTGTTTATTCTTCCACAGAAGAATAGATTGTCAAAATAGATAGTTGCTATACTTACTTTCTGACAGCAAAGCGGAACAGATCCGGTCCCAGTACCTTTACATTTAACTCATCTGCAACCTCTTCTAATTTTTTCATTTCCGCTTCACTTAACTTTGTGTCTGCCGCAACCGCCAACTGTTCTACCTGGTATGGTTTACGGCATCCGCAGATCGGCACAATTCCCTTATTTGCCACAAATGAAATTGCAACCTGTGGAATCGTCATATCATGTCTTGCTGCTACTTTCTTCATTAATGCAAACAACCGGTTTAATTTCCTGCGTTTTCTGCTATAAATAGCTTTCATGATGGCAAATTTTTCATCTTTTTGTTTTGGACCTGTCAGAATGCCCTCCTCTAATACAGCCCATGCCCAAAACTGCACTCCATTTTCCTTACACCAGGAAAGTAGTCCATTCTTTTCCCATTCACGGTCAATGAGGCTATAGTGATTTTGGACTCCGAACAATGGAATTCCTGCTTTATCCAAAATGGACTTGGCCATTTTACATTCCTGTAGATTAAAGTTGGAAACACCGATATTTTCAATTTTTCCTTCCCGGTAAAGTTCTATCAATTCTTCCATATTTTGAGGAATATCATTGGGCATATGAAGCCAGTACACTTCTATGCTTGTCCGGCCAAAATCCTTTAAATCTTTGCTCACCGACTCACGTACCTGACCCGGCTTAAATTTAGTAAATGGTGTGTATTTTGATGATATTTTGACTTCATCGGGACAGCACATGCCAATTAGTTTTGGACCTTTTCCAAAGCCATAATCTCTCGCCGAATCCACAAATAGAAGATTGGATTTTACAGCCGCCTTCATAGCCTCTTTCAAAGTATCATTGTCTACTACACTACCTCGGATTATTTTTTCGTATGCAGCACTTCCCCAGAAATTTAAAGCCTCTGCTTTTCAAGTCTTCACTATTAGTATCGGATATAACCAGATGAAAGTAAACGGAAAATGTGATTTCACTATCTTTAATTGTTATTTTTTCATCTATATACTGTTCTTACATCAACTTATATCCACCATCAATCTTAATAACTTCTCCATCGATAAATTCTGCATCGTCACTTGCAAGAAATGCTACGAGCTTTGCCACTTCTTCCGGCTTTGCCATACGTCCCTTACATGTCTTGGAAGTCTGATAATCTAACAATTCCTGTGGTAAATCCTTATTCATATCTGTGGACACCCAGCCTGGGCACACGCAATTCACATTTACATACGGAGCAAACTGCAAGGAAGATGTTTTGGTAAGACTGATAAGCCCAGCTTTAGAAGCGTCATATTCTGCGCTTTCCGCATTGTATGTTGTCATGACATCTATGGTTGCAATATTGACAATCTTTCCATACTTGTTCTCTGCCATCTTTGGAGCAAGAATCTGTGTAAGAAGAAACGGTGCATACAGATTCACCTGCATCGACTGTTCAAATCCCTGTACCGTTTTCTTTTCAAATTCATTGTACAAAGCAATCCCCGCATTATTTACAAGCACATCTACTTTTCCAAATACTCCTAAAGCCTTTGCCGCCAGCTCTCTTACTTCCTCTTCCTTAGACAGGTCTGCCTTTATCACGGCTGTTCTGACACCATACTTTTCTTCTATGTCCTTACTGATGTTTTCCGCAGCCTCTTTACTATTTACATAATGAACAATCACATCGTATCCTCTTGATGCGAACTCATAAGCTTCTGCCTTTCCCATTCCTCTGCTTGATCCTGTGATCATTGCTACTTTATTCATTCTTCTGTTCCACCTTTCCTAATAAAATATCTGCAAATTTGTTTTGTGTTTCTATTGCTGTTTCCATTTCGTCATTACAAATCTGTCCGGCGGCTTCCTCCTCATATTGAAATAATGGCTCAATAAGTTCTTTTGCGAATTTCTCTCCGAACTTTGTAAGCAATATTACTTTTTCCCTTTTATTCGATGGATTTACATTCATTTCAATATATCCTGCCTGCACTTGCTTTTTTATAATGCTGTTTATAGATGTCTTTGGAGCATCAAGTTTCATGCATAAATCTTTTTGAGTAATTGCTGCTTCTCCGCTTTTCATGATTTCATAATAGATCTGCATTTCGTATAATGTAAGGCCGTGTAATGTGGACCATTTTTCATAGGCCTGATTTATTTTCCGTACTGCCTCATACATTCTGTCGACTTTATCTCTTATCACAGTTACATCCTCCTTTTATATAGTACGTTTTCGTACCTTTTAAATATTAGTACGAAAACGTACTATTGTCAAGACTAAAAAAGACAACAATAATATTCTGCAATAATCTATTTTACATATACCATGCCAATACGAATTCCGATATTCATTTGTGTAGTTCTAACCGTTAGCATTCTTATGAGTTTTTCTAAATATAACTGCCTTCTATACAACTGCCACCCTGAGAGTTCAACCATTCCGTTCTTTCGAATTCATATTTATGGCTACCATTCTCATTAAGTAATACGGTAATGGTAGCACCGTTTTCCTTTTTTCTGCCCAAATTTTTCCTCATTTATTCCAACTTCCTCCGACATTTGGTCCATACATTGCCCTTCTTTCTGGTATTTAACTATTTCACCCATTTCTGCCAAAAATGAATAATGCTTTTATTTCTTGTAATTATATAAATAGTGAACCATACGCGATTGCAAAAATGCAACGAATAATATATAATATTCGCTGCAAAGGAGGTTTGTCTATATGTCCAAAAACTATATGCAGGAAATTAAAAATCGAATCCTGTCTTCCGAAGATGGCTCGGTTTTTTCCACTTCTGATTTTGCGGATATTGCTGACACTAACACGGTTCGTTCAGCATTATATCGACTTGTTAAGGATAATATTCTCCGCAGAATTATAAATGGAATTTATGAAAAACCAAAATACAGTAAATTACTCGATGAATATGTAGCTGCTGATCCTGCTACCGTTGCACAGGCATTAGCTCGCAGTTATCATTGGACCATCGCTCCATGTGGGAACACTGCTCTTAATTTACTTGGACTTTCCACTCAGGTAACGGCTGTCTGGTCCTATATCAGTGACGGACCTTATAAAACCTATGAATGGAATTCTACAAAACTTGAATTCAAACACCGTACCAATAAAGAAATTACCGGTCTGTCCTATATGACAAGTCTGGTAATTCAGGCATTGAAAACACTAGGAAAAAATAATGTAACCCCGGAAGTTATCCAGACTCTTTCAACAAAACTCTCTTTATCCGAAAAACAGGCTTGTCTGAAAGAAGCAACAGAATCCACCGACTGGGTTTATGATACAATACGACAAATATGCGGAGGTAATACACTATGAGAAAAATTGCATGTCTGCCAGATGATGACAGAAGAGAGCTCTTCCGAAATACCGCTGATAAAATGGGCTTAATGATATTATATCAACGAGATGTGCAATTCGAATATTCCCTGCGGGAATCGAACCCACAACTATAGCTTAGGAGTTCAAGTCCCCACTGTAAATACATATAATTCTTATGATCATGAGATTCCTTAATTTTACTAATCATTCTCTTGCAGCAGCCAATCAGCTATATCATAAATCTCAATCCCTTCATAGCTATATTTCGGATGCCTGGTTCTGGCAATAATCATTTTCGGATAAGCATCTCGGATCTGAAGAAGAGGAGAGCATTCTCTTTCAAATGTTTCTTGCCCGGAAATGTTGTCGCTTACTTGAATATAAATCTTCTCGCTACCTCTCTGAGCAACAAAGTCGATCTCCTTTTGATAGAGCTTGCCGACATAGACATCGTATCCACGCCGAAGAAGCTCGATGCAAACGATGTTTTCATATACTCTGCCATAATCCATATTTCTGCTTCCCAGGATCGCATATCGAATGCCGCTGTCACACAAATAGAACTTTTCAGAGCTTTCAAGATATTTCTTGCCACGGATGTCGTATCTCTTAATATCATAAAATACAAAAGCATTGCACAAATACTTAATGTACTTGCCGACGGTTACATGATTGGTTGGAGTCCCATTTGCTGTCAGTAGCTGACTGACCTTATTAGGAGAAGTCAGATTGCTAATGTTATCCATAAGGAACTCGCTCAGACGTTGTAAAGCCAAAGTGTCCGGAAGAGCATATTTCTGTACCAAATCTCTTGTAACAATAGTTTCATAGACCTCTTTGATATAGTTTGTTCTGTCTTTTTCAGTTCTATAAGCATAGGAACCTGCTAAACCGCCCTTGATGGAGTAATCATCAAAGAGCTTATCTTTATCACTAACATCATCGTAATATTGGCAATACTCCTGAAAGCTGAAAGGAAACACATGAATTTCAATATAACGTCCGGTAAACAGAGTTGCCAAATCCGCACTCAGTAGAAAAGCATTAGAGCCTGTTACATAGATGTCGTATTTTCCCTTAGAGTACAGGCTATTGATTGCCAGCTCAAACTTGGGGCACATCTGAACTTCGTCTACAAACAGGTAGTTCGTTTTGCCTTCCTGATAATGTTCTTCCACATAGGCATGTAAGGCATGGTATTCCTTGATTTCTTCATACGACAAATCCATGAAGTCAATGAAGATAATATTGATGTTTTCAAAATTGCTTTTCAGATACTCAGTATACGCCTGCATCAGTTTTGACTTACCAGATCGACGAATACCCGTGATGATCTTGATGTCAGGAGTGCCATTCAGTTCAATGATTCTATTGAGATAATTTGCTCTCGTTATTGTTTTCATATAGTCACCCGCTTTCAAAAATTGAAATTTTTTCATTTCTTGAAACTGCTTTGATGTACTTATTATATTGTCTGCGAATAGTATATGCAAGATGCCGATTTCAAAAACACAAATTTTTTTATTTTTTGAAAGTAAGCTTGCAAACATTAAACCATATATAGGCGTATACTATCCAAAAATCTTTGAGCAGAAAAAAAAAGAGATAATGTGTCTTGTCTGCAAGTAAACTCGCACAATTCACATTATCTCTTTTTTGCACGGTATCGTGCCAATTCGAATGTTCCCTGCGGGAATCGAACCCACAACTACAGCTTAGGAGTTCAAGTTCCCACTGGAAATCTATGACTAGTTAGATTAATATAAGTCAAGGAAAGACTTGATTTTACTGACTTCCCTGTAAATCCATGTCAAAATAAGAAAACTGAAAATCATCCAAGTTAAGCACCTCTCGCTGACAAATGAGTGACACTGTCACCCTGAGGGTTCAACCATTCCGTTCCTACGAATTCATATTTATGGCTACCATTCTCACTCTGTACGCGGTAATGATAACACTGTTTTCTTATTAGATTATTTATATTATAACGTGTGTGAGGTCGGATGTCGATTGTTTTTTGACCATTATTTACTTACTTCTGACTGCCTCACATACTCTATTCCTTAATTCCATTAGTAAACTGATCTATTAACGCAGGATTCCGATGTGAAAAGAACCGCGTCTCTGCCTTGTCCATATACATTTTATAATTCATATTATTTTGGTCTATCGACGTAGGTATACGCCAAAACTATTTTACACACAAGCTATCTTAGATTATATTTTGATTTACACAAGGATGATATCATCCCTCTTGACAAAGAATGAACATTCATTTATAATGCTCTTGAAATGAGGTGAACAAATGAGACAGCAGGACGATGATAAGAAACAGCGCGTGAAAGACGCGGTAAAAGAAGTCATTCTTCAAGAGGGTTTTGGCGGTGCGTCCATTGCCAAAATTGCAAAGCACGCTGGGGTATCTCCGGCTACAGTTTATATTTACTACGAAAACAAAGAGGATATGATGAACTCCATTTTTGCGGAGTTCGCTTCTAATATGTGGGCAGCTGTGTTGTGCGGTGTGGATGAAAACGCAAGCGGTTCTGAAATTGTAAATAAGCTGCTGCACAATTATTACAACTACATGACCGAAAACGCCACGGTGTTTAGCTTCGTGGAGCAGTTTGCAAGCTGCCCCGCGTTAGCGAAGAATTTTTCCGGGCAGGAGTACGCCAGTGATGTATTAAATCTGCTTGAGACCTTAAAGAACAAACAGGTATTGAAAGCGTACAATTCGATCAGTCTTTTTGCTATGCTGTTCTTTCCCGTCAAGGCACTGGCGGCGGGCAGCGTTGCATTTGAGCAGAACGCAGATTCCTTGTTGGAGGAACTGATTCATGCTACACAGGACGCTGTTTTGCGTTCATAAAGAAATGCGGGACATATCCCCGCATTTCTTTTGAAACATACATAAACGAATATTCACTTATAAAGGAGGAACTATGAAATATTTTGAACTGAACACAGGTGCCAGTATTCCAGCGTTGGGGCTTGGCACTTACCAGCTCACGCCGGAAGAAGCCGAGAACGCCGTTTATCATGCTTTGAAAGACGGCTACCGCCTGATCGACACAGCAAATGCCTATGTCAACGAAAAAGCCGTTGGTCGTGGGATCAAGCGAAGCGGTGTTCCCCGTGAGGAAATCTTTTTGGAAACAAAGCTCTGGCCTACGGTTTATGAGGACGAGCGCGCTGTGGACAAAACGCTGGAACGGCTGAACACGGACTATATTGATCTGCTTCTGCTGCACCAGCCAGGCGGAAACTTCATGCGCGGTTATGAACTGATGGAGCAGGCGGTCAAGGCCGGAAAGGTACGGGCAATCGGACTGTCTAACTTTTCTCCCCGCCAGATCAATAACATTCTCGCCCGTGCAGAAGTCAAGCCTTCTGTTGTGCAGTTGGAAACGCACCCTTACTTTCCACGAAAAGAACAGGCCGCGCTTTTGAAGCAGAACGGTATTTTACTGCAATCGTGGTATCCGCTGGGGCATGGCGACAAGACCCTGATGGAGCAGCCTGTATTTCGTCTGCTGGGTGAGAAATACGGAAAGACAGCCGTGCAGATCATTTTACGCTGGCATATCCAGATGGGCTATATCGTAATTCCGGGCAGCAAAAATCCGGCACATATACAGGACAACTTTGATGTATTTGATTTTGAATTGTCTGCCACAGACATGGCGGAAATCCAGAAAATTGATCGTGGCGAACCGTACTTTGCTATGCCGGATGTAGACCCCGATCCGACACAGCCGTTTCCTTGGGTCATTGAATTTGAAAATCAGGAATAAACAGGAGGTATCTTGAAGTGAGAAAAAATCTTGGCTCTGTAATCGCCATGTATCCGCTGCCTGTGGCCGTAGTTGGCTCTGAGCAGAACGGACGGGTAAACTTTAACGCCATCGCCCATGTTGGTGTGATGGACTTTCATACACTCTCTTTGAGTATGGGAAAAATGCACTATTCTAACGCAGGTATCAAGGAAAACAAGACCCTGAGCATTAACCTGACCTCGCCTGAAATGCTGGAAAAGATGAATTATGTCGGCAGCGTTTCCGGCGCACAGGTGGATAAGTCACAGGTCTTTGAAGTAGAGCGCGGCACCTTAAAAGGCGCACCGATGATTAAAAACGCCCCGGTTTCTATGGAGTGTGAAGTCATTGATGTGTATGACCGCCCGGAGTTTGATATTTTCGTCGTAAATATTGTGAACACCTATGCCCGTGAGGATGTGTTGACAGACGGGAAAATCGACTATGCAAAAGTACGCCCTATTCTGGATGCACCGCTTTCCGGCTACTTCCAGCTTGGCGAAGAAATCAAGGTAAAGGAGAAGTAATATGAATATTGCAATGATTACAGGCTCAGGCCGTAAGGGTGGGCTTGGCTTTGAAACAGCAAAACAGTTGGGACAGCATGGCTACCATGTCATTCTGGCTGCACGGAAAGCAGAACAGCTTGCCCCGCTGACAAAAGAGCTGACGGATCAGGGAATCAGCGCGTCCTATGTGGTACTGGATATTACCAGCGAGGAAAGCGCAAAGCAGGCAGCCGAACAGGTTATGCGGGAATATGGAAGGCTGGATGTGCTTATCAATGACGCAGCTCGTATGGGTGCGGGAAAAAGCGTTGAGGAAGAAAGCCTTGACGAGATCCGCCTGACCTTTGAAACCAATGTCCTTGGCACTTGGAATGTAACACAGAAGTTCATCCCTCTGCTCCGTAAATCGGAACATGGAAGAATTGTCAATGTTTCCAGCGGTGCAGGCTCTTATAACGATCCGCAGTACGGATTCCTGAATGGCCAGCTTGGTATTCCGTGTTCCGGCTATGGTCTGAGCAAGCTGACGGTCAACGGCCTTACCGTCAAGACCGCAAAGGAACTGGCAGGCGACCATATTCTTGTTAATGCCGTTTGCCCGGATATTACGGATTCCTTTGGAATGGGATTTGGACGTCCGGTACAGGAAAGCGCAAAAAGCGTCACTTGGGCTGCTATGCTGCCCGATGATGGGCCGACAGGCGGTTTCTTCCGGGATGGAAAGGAGCTGCCTTGGTGAAGAAAATCCTGATTATCAATGCCAGCCCACGGCAAAACGGAAACACGATCACCCTTGCAAACGCTTTTATGAAAGGTGCGGAGGAAGCCGGTCACAGCGTCAAGCGATTTGATCTTGCCCGGATGGATTTGCACCCCTGCATGGGCTGTTATGGCTGTCAGGCCGGGAAAGGTAGACCTTGCGTTCAGAAAGACGGTATGCAGGAAATCTATGATGTGTGGGCGGAGGCCGACACGGTAGTATTTGCGTCCCCTATCTATTGGATGGACTTTACGGCGCAGTTTGCAATTTTCCGTGATCGCCTGTTTGCGGCAACTGCCTTACACCCGAAGAAAAAGGAAATGGTGCTGCTGGCTGCGGCGGCATCCCCTGAAAATATGATCTATCCCATCTTTACACAGTATTATGAATATCTGTTGGGTGTTTTTCAGGCGGTTGACCGTGGGCGCATTATCGCCGGAGGCTGTGCTATGCCGGGGGATATTCAAAAGACCGATTATCTGGAACAGGCTTATCAGCTTGGCAAACAGATTTGAATTTGTGCGGGAGTATCCGCGTGTGAACTCCCGCACACTTTTCAGTCACTACATAAATGAACATTCATTATTATAAAAGGAGAACATTATGCTGAAATTATTTCGATACCTGAACCCAAAACAATGGGGCCAGGCAGCAATCGGCCTGCTGTTCATTTTCGGACAGGTATGGCTTGATTTGAAGCTGCCGGAGTATATGTCACAAATCACAACGCTGGTGCAGACGCCCGGAAGCTCCCTGCGGGAAGTCTGGCTTACCGGAGGATATATGCTGCTGTGCGCCGTGGGAAGTGTGATCTGCGCCTTTGTCATTGGTTACTTTTCCGCAAAGATCACCGCGTCCTTTTCAAGAGATTTGCGGAGCAGACTTTTCCATAAGGTCGATTCTTTCTCAATGGAGGAGATCAACCAGTTTTCCACGGCCAGTCTGATTACCCGTTCTACCAACGATATTACGCAGGTGGAATTACTGCTGGGTATGCTGCTTTCGATGGTCGTTCGTGCGCCGATCACGATTGTATGGGCGCTGCTCAAGATCGTTGATAAGGGAACGGCATGGACGATGGTGACGCTGCTGGATGCCCTCGTTATGGCGCTGGTGCTGATCGGCATTATCTTTGTGCTGAATCCTATCTTTACCAAAATTCAAGACCTGACGGACAAGGTTAATGGCCTGACACGGGAAAATCTGCAAGGTCTGCGCGTTATTCGTGCTTACAATGCGGAAAAGTATCAGGAGGATAAATTTGAGATCAGCAATCAGGTCTTGACAAATGCCAACCTTACTACCATGCGGACAATGGCTCTGATGAACCCGGCTATGAATGTCCTTGTAAATATTTTGGGAGTTGCGCTGTACTGGATCGGTGCGGTACTTATCAACGCTTCTGACCTTGGCGGCCGCGTGATGATCTTCTCCGATACGGTATCCTTTGTGTTCTACTCCCTGCAAATCCTGATGGCGTTTATGAGCCTTTCCATGACGTTCATTTTCCTGCCCCGTGCCAGAGTATCCGCAAAGCGTATCAATGAGGTTCTGGATACCCGTTCCAACATCACCTTTGGTCAGGCAACGGAGGGCAAGCCGGGTGTCACGGGAAAAATCGAGTTCCGCAATGTCGGTTTCCGCTACCCGGATGCCACGGAACCCGTTTTGCAGAATATCAGCTTTACCGTCAATCAGGGTGAAACCATTGCCTTTATCGGCTCAACCGGCAGCGGTAAATCCACGCTCATCAATCTTGTTCCCCGTTTCTTCGACGCAACCGAGGGAACGATCCTGATTGACGATGTAGATATTCGGGACTATGAAGAACACGCACTCTATAACAAAATCGGTTATGTGCCGCAGAAGGCAGTTATGTTCAAAGGCACGGTGGAGTCCAATGTTGCCTTTGGCGATAATGGACGCGAAGCCGCCCTTGATGGAGTGAAACAGGCTGTTGCGATTGCACAATCCTCTGACTTTGTAGAAAAGATGGACGGAGGCTATCAGGCAGAAGTCGCACAGGGCGGTACAAACCTTTCTGGCGGTCAGAAGCAGCGCCTTTCTATCGCAAGAGCCATTCATCGACGCCCGGAAATTTATATTTTCGATGATTCTTTCTCTGCTCTGGACTATAAGACCGACCGTATTCTGCGCCGGGAACTGAAAAAGGAAACGGCTGGTGTAACGAGCATGATCGTGGCACAGCGCGTCGGCACGATTATGGACGCTGACAAGATCGTTGTGCTGGACGAGGGTAAGATCGTCGGAATCGGCACACATAAAGAGCTTCTGCACTCCTGCGCTATTTACCGGGAGATTGCGGAAAATCAGCTCAGTAAGGAGGAATTGGACGCATGAACAATGAGAATACAATGACGCCGAAGCAGGCGTGGAACGAGCTTTTTTCTTTCAGCCGCAAACATATTCCGGCTATTTTGATTTCTCTGCTATTCATCGTAGGTGCAACTGTTTTGCAGATCATGGCACCTGACAAGCTGCGCGGCATGGTCAATGAGATCAGCGGTGCGCTTGGCGGCGGTATGGTGGATATGCAGGCTTTGAAGCATTTGGCTGTTCTTCTGGTCATCCTTTATGTTACAGGCAGCGTACTGAATTTCGTGCAGGGTGTCATTATGGCAAATGTGACGCAGGCGATCTCTAAAAATCTGCGTACCAGCCTGCTCCAAAAGTTCAGCCGTCTGCCGCTCAGTTACTTTGATTCTACCTCTCAGGGAGATGTTCTGAGCCGCATGACAAATGATGTGGACACCATCGGAACGACGCTGAACCAGAGCCTTGGCCTTATGCTCTCCGCGTCGGTGATGTTCATTGGCGCACTCATCATTATGTTTGTTACCAACTGGATCATGGCGCTGACAGCCATTGTATCAAGCCTGCTCGGTACGGCGCTGGTTATGGTTATCATGTCGCAGTCGCAGAAATACTTCATGCAGCAGCAAGAGGGACTTGGCAGCCTGAACGGATATATCGAAGAAATTTACTCCGGCCACAATATCGTTAAAGTCTATAACCACAGCGCCGAGGCGGACAAAACTTTTGAGGGAAGAAACCAGTTCCTTTACAACAGCAGTTGGCGGGCGCAGTTTCTTTCCGGCATGATGATGCCCCTGATGACCTTTGTTGGCTATCTTGGCTATGTTGCGGTCTGCGCGGTCGGCTCTGTTCTGACGATGAAGGGCATGATCGACTTCGGCGTTATCATGGCATTTATGATGTATGTCAACTTTTTCAGCAACCCATTGAGCCAGCTTGCACAGGCAATGCAGAATATGCAGCGTCTTTCCGCTGCCAGCGTCCGTGTATTTTCTTTCCTGAATGAACCGGAAATGGCAGACGAAAGCACAAAAACAAAACTGCTCCCGGAAAAAGCCGAGAGTGTGGAGTTCCGTCATGTGCGCTTTGGCTATGACCCGGAGAAGCCCATCATCAAAGACTTTAATCTGCGTGTCCGCCCCGGACAGAAAATTGCTATTGTCGGCCCGACAGGTGCAGGCAAGACCACCCTTGTCAATTTGCTCATGCGTTTCTATGAGGTGAATGGTGGCCAGATTTTGATTGACGGCGTTCCTGCAACAGATGTGACCCGCGAGGCTGTTCATCAGCAGTTCAGTATGGTCTTGCAGGACACATGGCTGTTTGAGGGAACAATCCGTGAAAACATGGTGTATCTGACACCTAATGTAACAGACGAACAGGTGATTGCCGCCAGCAAAGCTGTTGGCCTGCATCACTTCGTCAAGACCCTGCCGGATGGATATGATACCGTGCTGGACGATAAAGTAAGTCTGTCACAGGGGCAGCGCCAGCTTGTCACGATTGCAAGAGCCATGCTCCGCAACGCACCTATGCTGATTCTGGACGAGGCCACCAGTTCCGTTGATACCCGAACCGAAGTCCTCATTCAAAAAGCAATGGATCAACTCATGGCCGGACGCACTTCCTTTGTGATCGCACACCGCCTGTCTACGATCCAAAACGCGGATATGATTCTCGTCCTGAAGGATGGCGATGTAATTGAAAGCGGCAGCCATGATGAACTGCTCCGCAAGGGCGGCTTCTATGCAGAGTTGTATAACAGCCAGTTTGAAAAGTAAGCAGCAGTTAATGACCGAAAGAGGATAACTTATTCTTTTCCAGCTTCGTCCGCCGAAGAAACCTGCAAAGTGATTCGAAAAATCGAATTAGCAAAATGTAGAATTTTCTTAGCAAATTTCTGAAAAGCGTTCGAGTCCAATTAGCAAATATACATACATCATGCGGCGTATAAAAATCTCCCGGTAACAGAAGTAAAGTTACCGGGAGAAGGAGGAACATAATATTTCTTATATAAATCTGCACATTGAACAACTGTTTCTTTTACGCGTTGCGAAAAACTCTTTTGTTCTTCCATTAAACCTCCATATAGTAAAATAGAAGGACGACCTCGCAGTCATCCTTCTACCAATTTTTCACAGTTTATTCTGCAATGGGAATGGGTTTTCGGTCTCCATCCCGACCACTGGAACAGGTTTAAGGTCTCTGTTCCGACCTTATAAGTATCTCTTTTTTTTACACATCTCGTGCCAATTCAAATGTTCCCTGCGGGAATCGAACCCACAACTACAGCTTAGGAGGCTATTGTTATATCCATTTAACTAAGAGAACAAAGACCTACGGAAAATTGATGTAGCCCTGCATCCAGATCGTTCCCTTGAAACGACGTCCAACAGCAGGTTCACCAAACAAATCCGCTTTGTTAATACAAACATCAAATTGTAAATCATTACAACTCAATATCATAACACAAATTTCTTCATCTGTAAGCGTATTTTTTACAAAATTATACTCGATAATTTCTCCAAGCACAGAATACTGGTCGCATTCTACTCCATATGGCATAAAATAAGTATCTACCAGTGTAAAAACATCTTCCTTATGAATCCGCTTGGAAATAGCAGAATAGGTATCCATATCATCCAAAGTCAGATTCTCAATGGCTTCTTCATCTCCGTTGCGCGCCGCATTCAATAACTGGCTGCGGTCACGAAGCGTCTGCTGGTTACGAATCAGATCTTTTTCTGTTTTCTTTAACGGCATCATAATTGTACCGGATAAAGAAAGTGCGGAAAGAGTTAATGTCGTTCCACGGATCGGCAGATTGTTGGAATTCTTGGCTCTTACATAAGGAATCATATTCTGAAGATAAAAAATCAATGAAACTCCAATACGGATGTCATCACAGACTCCGGCATAGGATTCCAAAGCAGCATGCCGTTCAATGGAAACGTCTTCCTGTGTGGTGATATTACTTCCACGTAAAAATGGAAAATAATATTCGTAAACAAATTTATCATCTTCGTCAAATTCGCCGCATACCGTAACACCAATATTAGGGGCAAATTCTTTGCTAAATGATGCAAGCAGCGTTTCGTCACCGTTTGAAGTATATGCTCTTTCTTTCCCTTCTACAACTACATCGGTCAAAAGCTTCTGCAGCTCCTTCCGGTTCCAGACTTCACTAAAACCGATTGCTCTCATATATTTATGCAAAGAATTCACCTCCTTATCTGTTTCAATGTTTCATATTTAATATTTCGATTTACCGGATCTCTGTCATGCCACCCATGTAAGGACGAAGTACCTCAGGGATGCGGATGGAACCGTCTGCCTGAAGATTGTTCTCTAAGAATGCAATTAACATTCTCGGAGGAGCAACTACGGTATTATTTAAGGTATGTGCAAAATACTTACCCTTTTCTCCATTAACACGGATCTTTAATCTTCTTGCCTGTGCATCGCCAAGGTTAGAGCAGCTTCCGACTTCGAAGTACTTCTTCTGTCTCGGAGACCATGCTTCTACGTCATATGACTTCACCTTCAGGTCGGCCAGGTCACCGGAGCAGCACTCAATGGTTCTTACCGGAATATCCATGGACCGGAATAAGTCTACCGTATTCTGCCATAACTTGTCAAACCACATTGCAGAATCTTCCGGCTTACATACAACGATCATTTCCTGCTTTTCAAACTGGTGAATACGATAAACACCACGTTCCTCTAAGCCGTGAGCTCCTTTTTCCTTACGGAAACAAGGGGAATAGCTGGTTAAAGTCTTCGGAAGCTCTGCTTCCGGTACAATTGTATCAATGAATTTACCAATCATGGAATGTTCGGATGTTCCGATCAGGTATAAATCTTCACCTTCGATCTTATACATCATGGCATCCATTTCTGCGAAACTCATAACACCGGTAACTACATTGCTTCGGATCATAAAAGGAGGTACACAGTAGGTAAATCCTCTGTCAATCATAAAGTCTCTTGCATAAGCAAGTACTGCGGAATGAAGTCTTGCAATATCACCCATCAGATAGTAGAAACCATTACCTGCAACCTTACGCGCACTGTCTAAATCAATACCGTTCAGTCTTTCCATAATATCGGTATGATAAGGAACCTCGAAATCAGGAACAACCGGTTCACCATATCTGGTAATTTCAACGTTTTCAGAATCATCTTTACCGATCGGAACACTGGGATCAATGATATTCGGAATAACCATCATAATCTTGGTGATCTTTTCTTCCAGTTCCTTTTCTTTTTCTTCCAGTTCAACAAGTCTCTTTGCACCTGCTGCAACCTCTGCCTTTTTCTGTTCTGCCTCTTCTTTCAGGCCCTTTGCCATTAATGCACCGATTTCCTTGGAAATCTTGTTACGGTTTGCACGAAGATCATCGGCTTCCTGCTGAGTCTTACGGCTTTCTGCATCCAGTTCAATTACCTCGTCTACCAAAGGCAGCTTGGGGTCCTGAAATTTCTTCTTAATATTTTCTTTAACTACTTCAGGATTCTCCCTTAAAAATTTAATGTCGATCATTTCTATTTCCTCCTAATAATTATTCCAAAACTTTTTCAATAAATACATTATTGATCTTAACTAAATCAATAATATCATGATTTTTCAATTCAATCACCGGGCGATCGGAAAATTCTTTATTCTGGCGAACCACTTTTCCGGTTTGTCCATTGGTAAGAAGTACGGTACTTCCCGCCGGATAAACCGCTGTAAACTGAAGCAAAGCATCTACAATCTCTTTCGGAAAACGTTTTTCCTTATAGATTTTCATATACTCAATGGCTTCGTATACCTTAGTTCTCCGACATCCAATGCCACAGATCATTTCATCAAAAGCATCACATACACCAACAATTGCTGCCTCGTATGGTATTTCCTTTGCTTTCAAAGGATATCCGCTTCCATCGATTCTTTCATGATGAAACAAAATAATACTTTTACCGGTATCCGAAATCCAGTTTTCATTCTTCACCGCAGAATATCCATAAACCGGATGCTTCATATACTCGGATAACTCTACCTTTGATAAAGAATCCAGATTTTGATTCTGGTATGATATCGTCATATAACGAAGTCCCAGGTCATGCAGCAAAGAACCGACAGCAATGTCATGAACCCGTTCCTTGGCAAGATTCAATTTCAATGCAGTTAAAGTAGCCAGCGAACACAAATTAATGGAATGTTCATAAATATCCGAACTTCGCTCCCTAATATCATAGATTTGTTCGATGACATCATCCTCTTCAAGAATCTCATTGATAATTCCATCGGCCGTTCCGGATAACTCAACCAGTTCCTGATTATTATTGTAGGTATGCTTCTCAATAATATTCCTTACCTGTCTCTTAAAGCCCTCTTCAATATCTGATTTCAAAAGAACTACTTCCTGTGTTTTTACCAGTTCTTCATCTTTAACAAATACCTCCGTGATACCAAGATCACGAATTTTATCGACATATTCCGGACGAAGGACAAGCTCTTCTGATAACAGGATCTTGTATTCTTTTGTTAAAATAGGTTTGGCTAATACTTCTCCACCCTTCAAATTATCGACTTTAACAATCTTCAATTATTCATCATCCCCTACTGCCATTTTCAAAGCAGCTTCTTCTTCTTTTCCGAGATCAATCATAGCCTTACCCTTGATAATCTCTTTTGTGTACGTGTAACAACCTTCTGTACTATGAACAGAGTTTAATATGAAACCACTATTCTCTTCATCCAGCATACATAAACAAAAACTTAACTTACCGCCCATCTGCTGAAATGCATCATATTTCACGATACCAACCTTTTGAATGGTGGATTCCAGTTTCTTATATAATGTCCGGATATCTTTTTTGTTTTTATCAATCGATGCCTTGAGAAATGTATTATCCTCGAACAGTCCCACAATTTCATCTTCCAGACTCTTCGCATCTTTTCCCTTCATAAATTTCTGATACTTCTTATTGAGTTTACGAATAGCACACATATTAATAATATTAAGAACCAGTGATACTAACAAAATGACTGCAAGAGCCAGAATAATCATTCCAAGTTCTGCATTGCCCATACCAATCATTGCAAAAAATGCATTCATATCTTAAGTACCTTTCTATTTCTTATCTGGAAAGTAAATCCATAATTTTTTCCAGATCTTCATGGCTGTAAAATTCAATTTCGATCTTACCGGCACCATTTCCTTTTGAAGTTATGGCAACCTTCGTAGATAATTTCTGCTTCAGATTTTCTTCAATGTCCTGATATACTGCTTCCAGACTCTTATCAACAGGATTGGCTTTCTTAACCTTTGCAGGTTTGTTCAGATTCTTTACCAGCTTTTCAACATCACGTACACTCAGCTTTTCATCAAAAATCTGCTGTGCAATTGCATACTGCTGTTCCGGATCTTCAATACTGATTAATGCTCTGGCATGTCCTGTACTGATTAAATCATCAATAATCATCTGCTGCACATCATCACAAAGCTTTAACAGACGCATAGAATTGGTTACGGCTGTTCTACTTTTTGATACTCTCTCTGCAACTTCATCCTGTTTCAAATTGAATTCTGTTAACAGACGCTTGTAAGCCAGTGCCTCTTCAATCGGATTTAAGTCTTCTCTCTGAATATTTTCAATCAAAGAAATCTCTACAATTTCCTGCTCCGAATAATTCCGGATAATGACAGGAACCTCTTTTAAACCTGCTTTCTTGGAAGCACGCCATCTCCGTTCACCTGCAATAATCTCATAGTAGGTTTTCCGATCCTGAACAAGAATCGGCTGTAATAACCCATATTGCTTAATGGATTCTGCCAGTTCCTCCAAAGCATCCTCATCAAAATTCTTACGAGGCTGTTCACGATTCGGCTCTACTTTTGTAATATTTACAATCGTAACAGGACCATCCTCATGAGCTGCTTCATTAGCACCGGGTTTTGCCGCTGCTTTTTTTGTTTCATCTTCCAACTTATTCGGAATTAAACTATCTAACCCTTTTCCCAATCCACGTTTTGCTGCCATATTACTTCCCTCCATTAATTACTTCTTCTGCTAATTGCATATATGCTTCTGCTCCTGCAGATTTTGGATCATAAGCATTAATTGGCATTCCGTAACTTGGAGCTTCTGCCAATCGAATATTTCTCGGTATTAATGTCTGGAATACTTTCTGACTTAAATTTTTTTTAACATTCTCAACAACCTGCATAGATAAATTGGTTCTTGAATCATACATGGTGAATACAACACCCTCAATATCCAGATCTGGATTTAATCTTTCTTTTACCAGATTAATTGTATGTATTAACTGACTTAATCCTTCCAACGCATAATACTCACACTGAATTGGAACTAAAACTGTATCTGCGGTTGTCATTGCATTAATTGTCAACATACTTAAAGAAGGAGGACAATCAATGATAATATAATCATAGCTATCCTTGATCCACTCTACTTCTCTCTTCAAAATATATTCTTTACGATCTACACCAATCAGTTCAATCTCTGCTGCAGCCAGATTTACATTGGAAGGAATAATGGATACTCCATCTATTACATCGTTTAAAATACATTCTTTAATGGAACATTCACTTAGCATTAATTCATAAACTGTATTTTCCAGATCATTCTTCTCTACACCAAATCCACTGGTTGTATTTCCCTGTGGATCTGTATCAATTACTAAAACTTTCTTTCCCTTTGCTGCTAATGATGCAGATAAATTAATGGAAGTAGTTGTCTTTCCTACTCCACCTTTCTGATTAGCAATCGCAATCGTTTTTCCCATTCGCTCTTCCATTTTGTAACAGATCAGCCATTTCATTCATAAGTTGTCAATCTACATTATTAACTTAGATATTTATTATTTTCGACAACTTATTTCATGTCGGGCGTTCGCCCTATAGAAATGAATATACAAGATGTCCTTCGTGAGCATGCTCCCACGGCCATTTTGTATATTCACTTCTGCATGGCTGTACTGTTATCCATTTCCTTTCTTATCACAGTGCATTATTGATTATATCACTTCTGAAAGTGATATTCTAGGATTTTTACTTACAAAAATAAACTTGTAGTCCTATTTTCCCGTCACTACTACATCTAGTGCCCTATTTTAAAGTATTTTCTTTAAATTTAATGTTTCACGCCGTCTATATTTTCGATGTTTCACGGATTAGCTACAAGATTTAGGGGCTACGTGTTTCACGTGAAACATTATCTTGTGACTATGTTTTACAATAACGTTTTATGTTTCACGTGAAACATATTACTCATCTTTTAATGCAAAATCAGTCTAAAATGCAGTACAAATAATGAATTTATATATAAATAAATTGTCTTAAAAAAATAAGTAATTAGTAAATGAGCAGCTATAAAAAGTTTTTCTATGTTCATCGTAAAAAAGAAAATTATAACATACGAATTATATGAAGAATCAATACTAATGCAATAAACTTTATAGTGCTTCAAATATCAGACATAAACCATCCATACTCGTTATCCAGAAACAAGATATTTTAAGAGTAACCATGTAAATTATTTATCACGGACGCAGACGACCCAACGAACCATCCGGGTTCGATTGTGTCTCGTTCAGCCGTCCATGGCTGAACGCTGCTATATAGAAGGTTACTCTAAGAATATCTAAGTTTCTTCTAAAGGAGTATGGATAGGTTTATGATCTGATTTGATATACTTTCCAATTATATATTTGCAGAATAAAGAGTTACAAATACAAGTAAGTTATATATAATAGAAATAATAGATCTTTAAATTAGTTGACATTAAATAAAGTACGCTAACGAATATCAAAATATTTAAAATAGATAAGATACTACATAATAAACTAATGAGGTACAAGAACATGAGAAGAAAAGACAGAGAAATAAGTTCCAGAGAAGAAATTATAAAAATCATCCAGGAAGAAGGAATATGCCGATTAGCTATAAAGAATGAGCCATATCCATATATTGTTCCTATG
>CAVHRK010000115.1:0-31481 GCA_963638365.1 Anaerobutyricum sp.
TAAAGTGACCTAGTTTTCAATGAGCGGTTGACCGAATTTTCGGTTGACAAATACAATCGGCAGATGTCTGTATATGATCTGCAATATCCGTTGCATTGGTAACGTCAAATTCACCCTTATATAAAGTGTCGTCCTCTACATGAAACTCACCCTCATCTGCATAATCGATGGTGTCCCGGACAGCCACTGCCGCACCACGAAGCCCGTTCTCAATATTGTTGGTAACGACTTCCTTGATTCTGGCGTTTCCAAAAATAATGGTTGTTAAACCAAGAACAATTAATGGAAACAATGACATTGCTAACATTTTAGATTGCATTTTCATAGTTTTCACAGCCCCTCTGCTTTTTCTTATTTTGTCTTTACATTATAACATATTTTGGCGCATTGTACACGTACATTTTGTGCTATTTGCATAAAAAGAAGCGCTATGATGACATTTCTGTCTTCACAGCGCTTCATTCTTTGGCTTCGTACGGAATTATACTAACTCAAGTACAACTTCCATTGCAGCGTCACCCTTACGGGGTCCGATCTTGATGATTCTGGTGTAACCGCCGTTACGGCTTGCATACTTAACACCGTACTCATCAAAAAGCTTTGCTACAAGGTCAACTTCCTTTGTGCCTCTCTTCTTACCAGCGTTTGTGGCAGGAACTTCAGTTACAGGATATAAAACCTTGATCATCTGATGTCTTGCATGTAATCTGGAAGGAAGATCCTTCTTGATTTCCTTTTCAACGGTTTCAAACTTGGTAACCTTCTTACCGTCAACGACTTCTTTTACTCTCTTGCCGTCTTTGTCCTTAACCGGAACCTTTGCGGAAACCTTAACCATTTCGAAATTGTCTTTCTCTTTTACACCAAGTGCAATGAGTCCTTCAGCGATCTTCTGAACTTCCTTGGCTCTTGCCTGAGTTGTAACAATTCTTCCATTGTGGAGAAGTGCAGTTACCTGATTTCTCAGTAATGCCTTTCTCTGATCTGAAGTCTTACCTAATTTTCTGTATTTTGCCATTTTCGGCTCCTTTCTCAACGGGATATACCCTTCATGGTTCATCCGGCCACGCTCTTTGGACTTACTTACCGGGTGAATACGCTCCATTTTATGAGAACACCATCCGTACTCTTTGGATTTACCGGATCATGCTTCACAAGCTACTTATATTTAAGCTTCATCACTGGGATTTAACTGTAAACCCAGTTCATTCAGCTTAGCCAGAACCTCTTCCAAGGACTTACGACCAAGGTTACGAACCTTCATCATATCGTCAGAGGTCTTGTTGGTTAATTCTTCTACTGTATTGATACCGGCTCTCTTTAAGCAGTTATAAGAACGAACAGATAACTCAAGTTCGTCAATGCTCATTTCTAAGACCTTTTCCTTCTCATCTTCTTCCTTCTCTACCATGATCTCAGCGGTCTTGGCATTCTCAGAAAGATTGATGAAAAGATTCAAATGCTCGCTCAGTACCTTTGCAGCCAGACTGACAGCTTCGTCCGGATCCAGTGTTCCGTTCGTGTACACATCAAGTGTCAGCTTGTCGAAGTCGGTAATCTGACCAACACGGGTATTTTCTACAGTAACGTTTACTCTCTCAACGGGAGTATAAATAGAATCGACTGCGATTACACCAATCGGTAAATCTTCGGTCTTATTCTTATCTGCACTTACATAACCCCTACCCTTGGTAATGGTAAGTTCCATATAAAGCTTGGTATTCTTTCCGCTTAAAGTAGCAATAACCTGGTCGGGATTCAGGATTTCAATATCCTGATCACACTGAATATCAGAAGCTTTTACGACACCTTCGCCTTCATATTCAATATATGCAGTCTTGGGTTCGTTTGTATCGCTGTTGTTCTTAATAGCAACACTCTTGATGTTCATGATGATCTCGGTCACATCTTCTTTGACACCGTCGATGGAGCTGAACTCATGTAAAACACCTTCGATTTTTACCTGGCTTACAGCAGCGCCCGGTAAGGAAGAAAGCATAATTCTTCTTAAGGAATTACCAAGTGTAATTCCGTAGCCGCGCTCTAAAGGCTCAACAACGAATCTGCCATACTTCTTATCTTCAGAGATTTCTGCCACTTCAATATTTGGTCTCTCAAAATCAAACACTGCAAATACCCTCCTTTACGAACAATACAAGAAACATTATTATTTGGAATATAACTCGACAATAAGCATTTCGTCTACAGGAACATCAATCATTTCTCTGGTAGGAAGGTTCTTAACTGTTCCCTTGAATGCTTCCTTATCAACATCCACCCATTCAGGAGTGAGTCTTCCGGCTGTCACTTCAAGAATGTCCTTGTATCTTTGTAAAGATTTGGATTTTTCTCTGATTTCGATAACATCTCCTGCCTTAATTAAGTAAGAAGGAATGTTTACCTGCTTGCCGTTTACCAAAACATGCTTATGATCAACGATCTGTCTTGCTTCTCTTCTGGTTCTTGCGAATCCCATTCTGAACACAACATTGTCCAGTCTGCTTTCCAGGAGAACCATAAGATTCTCACCGGTCATACCCTGCATACGGTCAGCCTTCTCATAGTAGTTTCTGAAAGGCTTCTCTAATACGCCGTAAATGAATTTTGCTTTCTGCTTCTCTCTTAACTGAAGACCATATTCACTTACTTTCTTACCAGCTCTTGCGTTGGTTCTGTTAGACTTCTTATCATATCCTAAAAAAGAAGGCTCAAGACCAAGAGCTCTACATCTCTTTAATACGGGAACTCTGTTTACTGCCATTTTATTATTCTCCTTTTTATTTTGTTGTTTACAGTGAATCATTCACCTTCGTCCAACGGATTTCCATGTGTATAAAAAATATACAACTACACTCTACGACGCTTCGGAGGACGACATCCGTTATGAGGTACCGGTGTTACGTCTCTGATGCTTGTAACATCAATTCCACATGCATTTAATGCACGGATTGCTGCTTCACGTCCTGAACCGGGTCCCTTAACAAATACGTCTACTGTCTTTAAGCCGTGTACAATAGCAGCCTTTGCTGCTGTTTCAGCTGCCATCTGAGCTGCATACGGAGTAGATTTCTTTGAACCTCTAAATCCAAGACCACCGGCACTTGCCCAGCTAAGAGCATTACCTTCGTTGTCTGTCAATGTAACAATTGTATTGTTAAAAGAAGACTGGATATGTGCCTGTCCATGTTCAACGTTTTTCTTGACACGTTTTTTTGTCACTTTTTTCGTAACTTTTTTTGCTGCCATCTAAACTAACCTACTTTCTTTCAAAATTAATTTTACAGTGCTACTACATTACCAACTTATTTCTTCTTGTTAGCAACAGTACGCTTGGGACCTTTACGGGTTCTTGCGTTTGTCTTAGTCTTCTGACCACGTACAGGAAGTCCTTTTCTATGACGGATTCCTCTGTAGCAACCAATTTCCTGAAGTCTCTTGATGTTTAAAGCAACTTCTCTTCTCAAGTCACCTTCTACCATGTACTCAGCGTCGATTACTTCGCTGATTCTCTTAACTTCGTCGTCAGTCAACTCTCTTACACGAGTATCCGGATTAACCTGTGCCTTCTCAAGAATCTTGTTAGCGCTTACTCTTCCGATTCCATAAACATAAGTTAAGCCGATTTCTACACGCTTTTCTCTAGGTAAGTCAACACCTGCAATACGAGCCATTTACTTTTCCTCCATTTTCTTGTATGAATTCCTCATACATTGATACTAATTGATTGGGGCTTACCGCCCAATCGGACGTTTCCGATCTTACGCAAATCACGTGACCTGGTCCTTTGTGGTCACTGCGACACAAATCTCATCGCAAACCTGCGAATCAAGAAGTAATCTACTTAAGGCTCCTTGGAACAATTTATATACAAATCAGTGCGCTATGGCACTGCAGCCGCTTCATATACAAATAGACAAGAATCCTCTACATCTCACATCTTAATTCATGATATGCAGCAGATTATCCCTGTCTCTGTTTGTGCTTCGGATTCTCACAGATAACTCTGATACGTCCTTTTCTCTTGATGATTTTGCATTTTTCGCAAATCGGTTTTACTGATGATCTAACCTTCATGTTAAACCCTCCTTTCAAAAAAGACCGTTTTACATTATAGCATCTTATATATCGAAATGCAAGTACTAATTTCCCTGCATCTGATACCACTTCACAGTACAGCCCGGGCTGTCATTTATTTATCTCTCCAGATAATTCTTCCCTTGCTTAAATCGTACGGAGAAAGTTCGAGTGTTACCTTATCTCCGGGAAGAATACGGATAAAGTTCTGTCTTAACTTGCCACTGATGTGAGCAAGCACTCTGTGTCCATTTTCCAGTTCTACCTGGAACATGGTATTCGGAAGTTTCTCTACAACAGTTCCTTCAATTTCGATTACATCGGCTTTAGACATGCGCTACCTCCTTATTTCTGCATTTAATCGCTGCTTTAATTTCTTCATTATTAATAGGTTGCTGATTTTTGATTTTATTTACAAGGTCTTCATTAAGCCCCGTCTTTACAAGCTGTATATGCTTCTTCTTTTTCTTTTTTGGGGATTCGATGGTCTTCAGCCTTCCATCTGCAAGCAATACCGAATCTCCTTCTTCTTTTAAAATCACATACATCTGACCCTGATCATGGCCTGCTTTCGAAACGGCAAACATTCCCAGCATTGCATCGGTCTCCTATTCCATATGATAGGAAGGAAGCGTCAGAATTTCCGGCGCGCCTTCGGTGATCAGTATCGTATTTTCATAGTGTGCGGATAATGATCCATCCATGGTAACTACCGTCCAGTCATCGTCTGCCCAGGCCACTTCATAGCCGCCGATGTTAATCATCGGCTCAATGGCAAGCGTCATTCCCGGACGAAGCTTAATTCCTCTTCTCCACTGGTGGTAATTGGGAATCGATGGGTCCTCGTGAAGGTGTGTACCGATTCCGTGGCCCACAAGCTGTCTGACCACTCCGTATCCCCGTTTCCTGCAATAGTCATCAATCGCATTGGAGATGTCGTGAAGATGATTGCCTGCCCGTGCGAACTTAATCCCTTCAAAGAAGCTCTGTCTGGTTACTTCGATCAGATCTGCTGCTTCCTTGCTGATGTTTCCAACCGGATAGGTTCTTGCCGCATCGGAATGATAACCTTCATATATGAGACCGGCATCCAGACTTACGATATCGCCGTCCTGTAACACTCTCTTGTCGGAAGGGATTCCATGAACCACTTCATCGTTTACAGAAACGCAGATCGAAGCCGGATATCCGTCATAATTTAAGAAATTGGGAATCCCGCCATACTCACGGATGAGCTGATCGCCAAGCTGATTGATCTCGGCCGTGGTAATCCCCGGCTTTATGATCTTCTCCATCCCGTCAAAAACGAGGGAAAGCAGACGACAGGATTCACGCATCAATTCAATTTCATGTGCTGATTTAATCGTAACTGCCATTGTTTAACCTAAAATTGCAACGATTGCTGCAAATACATCTTTCATATCTACGGTTCCGTCAACGCTCTTTAAGATTCCCTTTGCATTGTAGAAATCAATTAAGGGCTGTGTCTGCTTATGATAAACATCCAGACGGTTCTTTACGGTTTCCGGCTTATCATCGTCACGAAGGACAAGGGGCTGTCCGCATACGTCACAGATTCCTTCCTTCTTCGGAGGAATGTGTACCATATGATAAGTAGCTCCGCAGGAAAGACATGCACGTCTTCCACCCATACGGTTGATGATGTTTTCATCCGGAACATCGACATTAATTGCATAGTCGATCTTATCATTGATCTCATTTAAAGCCTTGTCAAGAACTTCTGCCTGGGGAATGGTTCTCGGGAAACCATCCAGAACGTAACCGTTCTTGCAGTCATCCTTTGCTACACGGTCAAGAAGAATCTTGACAGTTAATTCATCGGGAACAAGCTGTCCCTGATCCATATATTTTTTCGCTTCCATACCAAGTTCGGTACCTTCCTTGATGTTTGCACGGAAGATATCTCCTGTAGAAATGTGTGGAACGCCGTATTTTTCTGCAATCATTTTGGCCTGTGTGCCTTTACCCGCACCAGGTGCACCTAACATAATAACCTTCATACTATTAACCATGCCTTTCTGCATTGTAAAAATGAGTCCAAAAACGTATTTTTAAAAACAGCAATATAGAGGCATAGGGGAAGCGGCTGCTTCCCTTGCACCTCTAATTATCATTACTTACTAATCATTTAAAAATCCCTTGTAGTTACGGACAAGCATCTGGGATTCTACCTGCTTCATTGTCTCTAAGATAACGCTGACAATGATGATCAGACTTGTTCCGCCAAAGGATACCTGTGCGCCAAATATACCATTAAAGATAAAAGGAATGACACACACGATTGTAAGGCCAACCGCGCCAATGAATACGATGTAATTTAAAATCTTTGTCAGATAATCACTCGTCGGCTTACCGGGACGGATACCCGGAATAAATCCACCGGACTTCTTCATGTTATCTGCAATTTCCAAAGGATTAAAGGTAATGGAGGTATAGAAGTAAGCAAAAAAGATTACTAATGCAATATATACCACCAATCCTATGGAGTAAACCGGCTCTTTGGGATTGCACCAGTTACTGGAGCTTAATCCACGAAGTACATGTCCCCAGAAACCTGTTCCCTGAATTCCGAAGAAGCTGCAAATCACTACCGGAAGCTGCATCAGTGAAGATGCGAAAATAATCGGAATAACACCGGAGGTATTTACCTTTAACGGAATACAGGAGGACTGACCTCCTACGGTCTTTCTTCCCTGTATTTTCTTTGCATACTGTACAGGGATTTTACGTGTTCCGCCGTTCAGGATGATAACCAGAACAACAACTGCAACGATTACTGCAATAATCACCAGTGCAGCAACAACACGTACGGCAATCGGCTTGCCTTCAACAAGTACAAAAGTCTTAAACAACTGGGAAATATCCTGCGGAATTCTGGAAATAATGTTAATAACCAATACAATGGAAATACCATTTCCGATTCCGTGTTCCGTGATCTGCTCTCCAACCCACATTAAGAACGCGCTACCTGCAGTCAATGTTGCAATAATGGTAATCACATTCAATGCATTTTTGGAATCCAGCATACCACCGTTCCAGAAAGCAAATGCCATGGCAGCGGATTCAATTAAAGCAAGTCCGACTGTCACATAACGGGTGATTGCAACGATCTTCTTTCTTCCATCCTCACCGTCCTTCTGCATTTCCTCTAACTTCGGAATTGCAATCGTAAGTAACTGCATAATAATGGAAGATGTGATGTACGGGGTAATGTTCAAGGCCAGTATGGACATGTTCTCGAACGAACCACCCGTAATCGCGCTCAGGAACCCTGAGGTATCAGCTGCACCAACTTTCTGCTGAAACCAGTTTGCAAATTCTTCAATACGAATTCCCGGCACGGGAAGCTGTGATCCGAAACGAATCACAACCAGCATGCCAAGTGTAAATAAAATCTTGTTTCTGAGTTCCTTAATCTTAAAAACGTTTTTGAGTGTTGTAAGCATTACATCACCTCTGCAGTTCCACCAATAGCTTCGATTTTCTCTTTAGCAGATGCGCTGAAGGCATTTGCCTTAACGGTAAGCTTCTTGGTTAATTCTCCGTTTCCAAGGATCTTAACACCATCTCTGGGATTCTTGATGATTCCGGCTGCGATTAATGCATCTACATCTACTACAGCTCCATCTTCAAATCTGTCATTGAGTAAGCCTAAGTTAACACTAACGATTTCCAAATGACTCGGGCACTTGAAGCCTCTCTTCGGAATACGTCTGTACAAAGGCATCTGACCACCTTCAAAACCCGGTCTGGGTGCACCTGAACGAGCCTTCTGACCCTTGTGTCCCTTACCAGCTGTCTTACCATTTCCTGAACCGTGTCCACGACCTCTTCTAAAATTATCACTATGTGTAGAACCTTCTGCAGGTCTTAAATTTGATAATTCCATGCTCTTGACACCTCCTTATCTATTATACTTCTTCTACTTTTATTAAATGTCTGATCTGCTGAATCTGGCCTCTTGTAGCCGCATTGTCCGGCAGTGTGATGCTCTTGTTCAGCTTTCTAAGTCCCATAGATTCAACAGTAGCTCTGTGTTTAGGAACTGCTCCGATAGGAGATTTTACTAATGTGATCTTTAACATTTTCTGTTCTGCCATCGTTTATTCCCTCCTATGCCATAACTTCTTCTAATGATTTACCACGATTCTTAGCTACTGCTTCGGGTGTCTTAAGTTCGCTTAAGCCGGCGATTGTAGCAAGTACTACATTCTGCTTGTTGTTAGAACCAAGAGACTTGGTACGGATGTTCTTGATTCCGGCAAGCTCACAAACGATACGTGCAGGACCGCCTGCGATGATACCAGTACCTTCCGGAGCCTTCTTTAACAGAACGGAAGCAGAACCGAACTTACCAATAAAATCATGTGTAATACTCATATTTTCGTCAGTTGCAACGGAAACCAGATTCTTGATAGCATCTTCTTTTCCTTTACGGATTGCTTCAGGGATTTCTGTTGCCTTTCCAAGACCTGCACCAACATGGCCGTTCATGTCTCCAACTACCACTAAAGCTGTAAAACGCATGTTACGTCCACCTTTAACAACCTTAGTTACACGCTTGATGGTAACAACTTTTTCTGTTAATTCCATGTTGCTGACATCGATGATTGTCTTTCTCATGTACGTTTCTCCCTTCCTAGAAATTCAAGCCAGCTTCTCTGGCTGCTTCAGCTAATGCTGCTATCTTACCCTGGTATATAAAGCCGCCTCTGTCAAAAACAACGGTATCAATACCCTTTTCAAGTGCTCTCTTTGCAATAACTGTTCCTAAATATGCTGCTGCATCAACGTTATTGGTCTTCTCAAGCTCTGCCTTTACTGCCTTCTCGGTAGTGGATGCAGAAACCAAAGTATTTCCAACGGTATCATCAATAATTTGAGCATACATATGATTATTGCTTCTGAATACGGAAAGACGAGGTCTTTCAGCTGTACCGCTAAAACGGTTACGTATTTTCATGTGTTTTTTAACACGTACATCTTGTCTTGACTTTTTACTAACCATCTTTATACTCTCCTTATCTATTTCTTACCAGTCTTACCAACTTTACGTCTGATTGTTTCATCAGCATACTTAATACCCTTGCCCTTGTAAGGTTCAGGTCTTCTCTTGTCTCTGATTTCAGCTGCGTATTGGCCAACTTTTTCTTTATCAATACCCTTGACAATAATGATGTTCTGTCCGTCAAGAACAGTTTCAATTCCTTCCGGATCATCCATCTCTACCGGATGGGAATATCCTAAGGATAAGGTTAACTTCTTGCCAGCCTTAGCTGCTCTGTAACCTACACCATTTACTTCAAGCTTCTTTTCAAAGCCTTCCGTAACACCAACTACCATGTTGTGGATCAGTGTTCTGGTAAGACCATGTAAAGATTTCATCTTCTTTAAATCATTCGGTCTGCTGACAGTAACTTCAGCACCTTCCACCTTGATTTCCATCTCTGAAGGAAGCACTCTCTCAAGTGTTCCCTTAGGACCTTTTACAGTCACTTTATTATTTTCTGCAACTTCTACAGTTACGCCTGCAGGAATCGCGATTGGCATTCTTCCTATACGTGACATGCCCGTACCTCCTATATTTTACTATTAACTATAGTTACCTTTACTTACCAAACGTAAGCTAATACTTCTCCACCAACCTGAAGCTCTCTTGCTTTCTTATCGGTTACAACACCCTGGTTTGTAGAGATGATTGCAATACCTAAACCACCGAGTACTCTGGGAAGTTCATCCTTGCCTGCGTAAATACGAAGACCGGGCTTTGAAATTCTCTTTAATCCGCTGATGATCTTTTCATTTCTGTCAGCACCATACTTCAGAGTGATGCGGATGGTCTTGAAGTTTCCTTCATCGATCAGATCGTATTTCTTAATGTAGCCTTCTTCCAATAAGATGTCAGCAATAGCAAGTTTCATCTTGGAAGAGGGAACGTCTACTGTATCATGTTTTGCAGTATTTGCATTACGGATTCTTGTAAGCATATCTGCAATAGGATCGCTCATTGTCATTTTCTTTCTTCCTCCTTAATATTTTACCAACTAGCCTTTTTGACTCCAGGAATCTGGCCCTTATATGCTAACTCACGGAAACATACTCTGCAAATTCCGTATTTTCTTAAAACAGAGTGGGGACGTCCACAGATTCTACAACGAGTATATTCTCTCGTAGAAAACTTCGGAGTACGCTGCTGTTTAATCTTCATAGATGTTTTAGCCATATGCTATTTTACCTCCTTCCAGATCAACGGCCTTACTTTTCGAAAGGCATGTTAAATAATCTTAACAGTTCACGTGCTTCTTCATCGGTCTTAGCGGTTGTAACGAAGATAATATCCATACCTCTAACCTTGTCAACCTTATCATACTCGATTTCAGGGAAGATGATCTGCTCCTTGATACCAAGTGCATAATTACCTCTTCCATCAAATGAGTTGGGGTTAACACCTCTAAAGTCACGTACACGAGGTAATGCAAGATTGATTAAGCGGTCTGCGAAATCATACATCTTTTCACCACGAAGAGTAACCTTACATCCAATGGGCATGCCTTCTCTGATTTTAAAGTTTGCAATGGAGTTCTTTGCTCTGGTTAATACAGCCTTCTGTCCGGTAATGGTTTCCATATCCTTAACAGCGCTCTCTAAAGCCTTTGCATTGTCCTTTGCTTCACCAACGCCCATGTTGATAACGATCTTATCAAGCTTAGGCACTTCCATGATGTTTTTATATCCGAACTTCTTGATCATAGCATCTACGATCTCGTCTTTATACATTTCTTTCAGTCTGCTCACGCTTCCAGTTCTCCTTTCCTAGAATTAATCAATTACGTCACCTGTTGACTTTGCAAAACGTACTTTCTTATCTCCGTCCATCTTGAAACCAACTCTTGTAGCTTTTCCCTTATGAACGTACATAACGTTTGAAAGATCAATAGGAGCTTCCTTTTGAATAATTCCACCATTCTGGTTCGCTGCGGAAGGCTTTGTGTGCTTGGTAACCATTCCAACACCTTCTACAACAACCTTGCTGTTCTTAGCGTCTACGGAAAGGACCTTTCCTTCTGCACCTTTATCTTTGCCGGCGATAACCTTAACAGTATCGCCTTTTTTAATCTTTAAACTTGCCATGCTTGTTCCCTCCTATAATACTTCCGGAGCCAAAGAAACAATTTTCATGAACTGCTTTTCACGAAGCTCTCTGGCTACAGGTCCAAAAATACGTGTTCCTCTGGGGGTCTTATCATCTTTAATGATAACTGCAGCATTTTCATCAAATTTAATGTAAGAACCGTCTTTACGATGTGCGCCCTTAACGGAACGGACAACAACAGCCTTTACAACGTCACCCTTCTTAACAACGCCGCCTGGTGTTGCATCTTTAACCGTAGCAACAATCACATCACCGATATTTGCATATCTTCTTGTAGATCCGCCCATAACTCTGATACAAAGGATTTCCTTAGCACCAGTGTTATCAGCAACTTTAAGTCTGCTTTCCTGTTGAATCATGCTAATTTTCTCCTTCCATTATTTCGCTTTCTCAACGATCTCAACAAGTCTCCATCTCTTATCCTTGGATAAAGGTCTTGTTTCCATTACTTTAACTGTATCGCCAATCTGGCATTCATTGTTCTCATCATGAGCTTTTAACTTGTAAGTATCTTTCACAATCTTCTTGTAAAGGGGATGCTTAACATGCTCTTCGATGGCAACAACGATTGTTTTGTCCATCTTATTGCTGACAACCTTACCGGTACGTGTCTTTCTTAAATTTCTTTCTTCCACGACTTTACGTCTCCTTTCTTTGACATTCGAACAACAATCTTTTAAGCTTCGTTAGCTTTCTGTGTGATAACAGTCTGAATTCTTGCGATATTCTTTCTAACTTCCTTAATTCTTGCTGTATTATCCAGCTGATTTGTTGCGTTCTGGAATCTCAAATTGAAAAGTTCTTTCTTAGCAGCTACTAAATCCTGTGCTAATTCTGCAGCTGATTTTGCTTTTAAATCTTCTACATACTTATTAGTTTTCATTTGATACACCACCTTCCAAGTCGGCCTTAGAAACGATCTTACACTTGCAAGGAAGCTTGTGTGTAGCAAGACGTAATGCTTCTCTGGCTACTTCTTCGGAAACTCCTGCAATTTCAAACATAACACGGCCTGGTTTAACAACTGCTACCCAGTACTCTAAAGCACCTTTACCAGAACCCATACGAGTTCCTAAAGGCTTAACGGTAACCGGTTTGTCGGGGAAAATCTTAATCCAGACTTTACCACCACGCTTAATATAACGGGTCATGGCAACACGGGCTGCTTCGATCTGATTGGACTTGATCCAGCAGGGCTCTAATGCAACGATACCGAATTCACCGTAAGTAAGTGTATTACCACGGGTTGCTTTTCCTCTCATGGTGCCACGGAACTGTTTACGACGCTTTACTCTTTTAGGCATTAACATTATTTATCGCTCCCTTCCTGCACTTTTTCTTCATTCTTCTTAGTAGGAAGTACTTCACCCTTGTAAATCCATACTTTGACACCTACTTTACCATAGGTGGTGTTTGCCTCTGCAAAACCATACTCGATATCTGCACGTAAGGTCTGAAGAGGAATGGTTCCTTCGCTGTAGAACTCGGTACGGGCCATATCAGCTCCGCCAAGACGTCCGGATACGGAGGTCTTAATACCAAGTGCTCCTGCCTTCATGGTTCTGCCCATGCAGGACTTCATTGCACGGCGGAAGGAAACACGGTTCTCAAGCTGCTGTGCGATGTTCTCAGCTACAAGCTGTGCATCTCTGTCAGGTCTCTTGATTTCCTTAATGTCAACCAGAACTTTCTTTCCGGTCATCTTGGAAAGTTCCTTCTTGGTTACTTCAATTTCAGCACCGCCCTTACCGATTACAACACCGGGCTTTGCGGTATAGATGATAACCTTTACTCTGTCAGAAGCTCTTTCGATCTCGATCTTGGAAACTCCTGCGCTGTATAACTTCTTCTTAAGGTACACACGAATCTTGTGATCTTCTACAAGAAAATCTGCGAATTCGTCTTCAGCGTACCACTTAGAATCCCAATCCTTAATAACACCGACTCTTATGCCGTGAGGATTAACTTTCTGTCCCATTAAATCGTCCTCCTTCTATCTTTCATCAAGCACTACAGTAATGTGGCTCATTCTCTTCTCGATACGATAAGCTCTTCCCTGTGCTCTGGGTTGTACTCTCTTCATTGTAGGTCCTTTATTTGCATAGCATTCTGCAACATAAAGGTTTTCCGGATTCGGATACTTTGTAGGGTCCTGGCTGTACAAATACTCAGCATTTGCACGAGCGGATTCCAGTAACTTCTTGATTAATGCAGAAGCATATCTGGGATTGTATTCAAGAATTCCCAGTGCTGTTTCCACATCCTTGCCTCTGATGGCATCTAAAACGAAACATGCTTTCTGAACTGACACTCTTGCGTAAGATAACTTAGCTGAAGGTCTTAAATCTTTCTGCGCGTTTCTTTCTCTTTTAATTTGGGATCTATGTCCTTTTGCCATGATGAAAACCTCCTTATCTTACTTTAGACTTCTTTTCGTCTTTTCCGTGTCCTCTATAAGTTCTGGTTGCCACGAACTCGCCGAGCTTATGTCCAACCATATCCTCTGTTACATATACAGGAACGTGCTTTCTTCCGTCGTGTACTGCAAATGTCAGTCCCACAAAAGAGGGAAAGATTGTAGAACGACGGGACCAGGTCTTAATAACCTGCTTCTGTCCTGCTGCATTCATTGCATCTACCTTTTTTAACAGGCTTGCGTCTGCGAAAGGTCCTTTTTTCAGTGATCTAGCCATTTTCTCTCCTCCTTATTATTTGATGGCCTTGCCGTCTCTTCTTCTTACAATCAGCTTGTTAGAAGCTTTTTTCTTCTTACGTGTCTTCAAACCAAGAGCGGGCTTGCCCCAAGGTGTACATGGACCGGGACGTCCGATTCCAGTCTTACCTTCACCACCACCATGAGGATGGTCATTCGGGTTCATAACGGAACCGCGGACAGTAGGACGAATACCCATATGACGCTTACGTCCTGCCTTACCGATCTTAACAAGGCTATGATCTACGTTTCCAACAACACCAACGGTTGCTCTGCAAACGATCGGCACCATTCTCATTTCGCCGGAGGGAAGACGAAGTGTTGCATACTTTCCTTCCTTAGCCATGAGCTGTGCGCTGTTTCCTGCGGAACGAACCATCTGTCCGCCCTTGCCAGGATATAATTCAATGTTGTGTACCTGAGTACCAACAGGAATTGCAGATAAAGGTAAGCAGTTACCTACTCTTACTTCTGCATCAGGTCCATTCATAACCTGCATGCCATCGGTTAATCCTTCCGGAGCAAGGATGTATGCCTTTTCTCCATCTTCATAACAGATTAATGCGATGTTTGCTGTTCTGTTCGGATCATACTCAATACCAAGTACTGTTGCATGAATACCGTCTTTATTTCTCTTGAAGTCTACCAGTCTGTACTGAGTTCTGGTACCGCCTCCACGATGTCTTACTGTGATCTTACCCTGGTTGTTACGTCCAGAGTTCTTCTTTAAGGATACACACAGAGATTTTTCAGGAGTCTTCTTGGTGATTTCTGAAAAATCAGAACCAGTCATATTTCTTCTGGAAGGTGTATAGGGATTATATGTTTTAATTCCCATGATTCTGTCTCCTTTCGAGTTCTACATTTCTTATCGCACTTGTTTGTGCATATCTTCTCCGCTTATTTTATAAACCTGCGAAGATCTCAATGTCCTTGCTGTCTTCGGTCAGCCATACGATTGCCTTTTTGGACTTGGCGGTCTTTCCGACTACCAGACCACGTCTCTTGTTCTTTCCTTCAAGGTTCATGGTGTTTACCTTCTTAACCTTGGTTCCTTCGAACATTTTTTCAACAGCTTCTTTGATCATTGTTTTGTTAGCTTCGGGATGAACTAAGAATGTGTACTTCTTGTCGCCCATACCAGCCATACTCTTTTCAGTAATAACCGGCTTAAGGATTACGTCATAATATTTAACTGCTGCCATTATGCATACACCTCCTCGATCTTTGCTACTGCGTCCTTGGTAAGAACCAGTGTGTCACCCTTTAAGATATCATAAACATTAATGGAGTTAACTAATGCTGTCTTAACGGTAGGGATGTTTCTTGCAGACATGGTGATCTTTTCATCGTTATCGGCAATTACTACTAATGCCTTCTTAACTTTGAGATTGTCCATAACTGCCTGGAACTTCTTGGTCTTGATTTCGTCAAACTTGAGCTCGTCTACAACGATCAGCTTGTTATCAAGAACTCTGCTTGTAAGAGCGGACTTTAATGCTGCTCTCTTTTCCTTCTTATTGATCTTGAAGGAGTAATCTCTCGGTACGGGAGCGAATACAACACCGCCTCCGGTCCACTGGGGAGATCTTGTTGAACCCTGTCTTGCATGACCGGTTCCCTTCTGTCTCCAAGGTTTTCTTCCGCCACCGGATACTTCAGAACGTGTCTTTGCCTTCTGTGTTCCCTGACGGTTATTTGCAAGCTGCTGTACAACTGCCATGTGTACAAGATGTTCGTTTACTTCAACACCAAATACTGCATCGTTTAATTCAATTGTGCCAACTTCCTTGCCTTCCATATTATAAACAGATACTTTTGCCATCTGAATGGTCCTCCTTTCATCCTCTCAATTATGCATTAGCCTTAACTGTTTCTTTTACAGTTACTAAAGCTTTCTTAGGTCCCGGTACAGCACCCTTAACAAGAAGAAGGTTGTTTTCTGCATCAACTCTTACAACTTCAAGATTCTGTACAGTTACTTTTACGCAACCCATATGTCCCGGCATTCCCTTGCCCTTGAATACACGGCTGGGTGAAGAGCAGGCACCATTGGAACCCTGATGACGATGGAATTTAGAACCGTGAGCCATAGGACCTCTGTGCTGTCCATGTCTCTTGATTGCACCCTGGAATCCTTTACCTTTGGAAATAGCGGATGCATCAATTTTGTCTCCAGCTGCAAATACATCAGCTTTGATCTCGCTTCCAAGTGTATATTCCTCTGCGTTGTCAAGTCTGAACTCTCTGACATATCTCTTGCAGGAAACGCCTGCCTTATCGAAGTGTCCTTTCAGAGCCTTGTTTACGCCATGTCTGTGAACGATTTCTTTCTTTCCGTTCTTGTCCTTGTTGACGATTCTTTCCTTCTTGTCAACGAAGCCAACCTGTACTGCGCTGTAACCGTCATTCTCTGTGGTCTTAACCTGTGTTACTACGCAAGGTCCAGCCTGAAGTACTGTTACGGGAACTAAAGATCCGTCCTCTGTGAAGATTTGAGTCATTCCGACTTTTGTTGCCAAAATAGCTTTTTTCATTTCTTTACCTCCATTTGATTCTACAGCGGACCCGATCGGGTCATTCTAGTGTAGGGGTTAAATTATTTTGGAAGTTTGCACTTCCTATGTCTTCATTGCATCGGATGATTATTTGTTCTTCATCTTGATGTCAATGCTAACACCAGCGGGCATTTCTAATCTCTGTAATGCTTCAACCGTCTTAGGTGTCGGTGTAATGATATCGATCAGTCTCTTGTGGGTTCTCTGTTCGAACTGTTCTCTGGAATCCTTATACTTATGAACCGCTCTTAAGATAGTAACAACTTCCTTCTTGGTAGGAAGAGGTACCGGTCCACTTACCTGAGATCCGTTCTTCTTAACTGTTTCGATGATTTTCTTGGCAGATGCATCTACTAACTGATGATCGTAAGCCTTGAGTGTGATTCTCATTACTTGACTTGCCATAAAAAAAGTCGCCTCCTTTTCGCACTTTTTAATATAGGAATGAAATTCCTCAGAAGTACGACAAGCGGTGACTGTACACTCCTCCGTGCGTGTCCTGCCTTTTCATAAGTCAATGCGCGGATTTCCGCGCTCTTATGTCCGGCACGCTTAACGCCCGTGTCTCTGCTCTCTTGCAGACAAATTGTTTGTACAGTGACTTGCCGTCAGGTTCTTTGGCCATTTGCATGGCCTCTTGACATTCGCTCCACGGAAAACCTGCAGTACCTTTCAGCCCTGCAGCAACCTCACGCTTCAACGCTATCATGCCACAACAATTGCTAGTATACATGATGTTTGGGGAATATGCAAGAAATTTTTAAAAAATTTTTGTGAATTTTTTTTGCGAATTCTAATTTTCACATCTGTACAATCAAAAAAGATCCACCGGATCTTTTTCTCATATGCATGGCAGCTAAAATGGGATTGCACACATGGCGTAATACGTTCATAATAAAGCTATAAAATGAAGAAGGAGTATCCGTTATGATTATTAAAAATGGTCTGGTTCATTCCCTTGATAAAGGATTCTATCCGGACACTATATATATAGAAGAAACTCGTTTTGCCGATTCGTCATCGGATGGAAACATTCTCGATGCTTCCCACTGCTACGTCATCCCCGGACTGATCGATGTACACTTTCACGGCGGGGACGGCGCAGACTTTAGCGACGGCTCCCTGGAGGATTTGCAAAAGCTCGGACATTATGAATTGCTGCACGGCATTACCAGTATCTGTCCGGCTTCCATGACATTGCCGGAAGAGCAGCTCCTTAACATCTGTAAAACGGCTGCGGAATATGCGCGCCGCCCCCGGTTCCTCACAGCATCGCCCACATCATCATCGTTTTCTTCGTCATGCGCAGAACTCGTTGGCATCCATTTGGAAGGACCGTTTATTTCTCCTGCGAAAAAGGGTGCACAGAAGGAATCCAATATTGTACCTCCGTCTGCCACACTGTTTGAGAAATTGTGGGAGGCCTCAGACGGTCTGCTCAAAATCATCACCATGGCTCCCGAGGGGGATTCTGCCCTTTCCTTTATTCGGGAATTTTCTGACCGGGTGCATATTTCTGTCGGCCATACGGCTGCCGATTATGATACGGCTGCCCAGGCCTTTGATGCAGGTGCGGACCATCTGACCCACCTGTTCAATGCCATGAATCCCCTTCACCACCGCAATCCCGGTCCGATCGGTGCGGCCTTTGAACATCCGGAAGTATTCGTGGAAATGATCTGTGACGGTGTTCACATTCACCCTGCGGTCATGAAAGCCAGCTTCCAGATGTTTGGAAAGAAACGCATCGTATTGATCAGTGACAGTATGCGTGCAACCGGACTCCCCGACGGTCACTATGAACTGGGCGGTCAGCCGGTCGATGTAAAGGGTTCTCTTGCCACTCTGCCGGATGGCACGATTGCCGCCTCCGTAACCAACCTGATGGATTGCATGAAGAAAGCAGTCTCTGTGGGAATTCCCCTAGAAACTGCTGTTCGTTGTGCCTCTTATAATCCCGCCTGCTCCATCGGTGTCTCCGACCGTCTCGGCAGTATCGAAGTCGGAAAGCAGGCCGATTGTGTGCTCCTTACCCGTGATACGCTGGAAATCCGGGCGGTAGTTAAGGCCGGACAGCTTATACGCCCTTAATTGCACCTTTTATCCTTCTCTACCTTATTTACCATCGTATCATATTCTTTTCAAATTTAGCCACATAAGCCTGCTTTAACTCTTCCGGTGTGATTCCATAACATAGTAAGATGTCATTATAAAACATCAGGACATCTGCCAGTTCCTCCACCAGATCGTTTCTTAATGCAGGCTCCGTGACTGCTTTCTGTGCACCATTCTTTTTGACAATATCAATAACCTCTCCCATTTCTGCAATCATCCACAGCATCTTATTCTTACCGGTTTCTATCTCAATCGGTTCCCACTGTCCCTGATATTTCTCCTGAAGCTTCTTCTGCATTTCCTGCATCTCATTTAAAGTAAACGTTTCCATCAAAATCTCCTTATCCTATACACTCTTTCTCACTATCCTCTTTTTCACTATCCTCTATCATTATCTTACTAGTTTCATATCTTCAATCACCCAGTAGTCTTCTTCCATGCGATACTCTGTTCCGCAGTACGGGCAGTTACGCTGGCGGACCGCATCAAAGCTTCCTCCGCAGCTGTGACAGTTTACGGAAGTGATCGAGAAACCTGGTGTCTCCCTGCGGGCAACATTCTTTGCAAAGGTCGCATCAATAAGATCTCCGGTCTTTACAATCTTTCCATTTACCTCACTGTAGTTGATCCACCAGGTACGGAGCGTTAAATGGAGTACACTGCCATTCTGCCGGACCTTCTGCAGACACATTCCGTTCGTATAGGTCATCTCAATGATGTCTGCGAAACGCTCGTCTCTTTTCCCCCCGCAATAAGCCGTGAGGTTCTGTGGCTCTTTTGCAAAAACCGCCATCCGGATCAGTGCAACCATCTGTCCTTCAAATTTTTCATAGGAAAAGTTCGGATCCATCCGCTTCATCATTCCTTTGATCCGGCTTCTGGACCTCAGAGTCCGGAACAGCGGAAGATGCTTCATACCATCCCGTTGAAATAAAGACCCGATCATCATAAAAGAGGTAATCATGAATCCTCCGACTCCTCCACAAATGAGTGCTGTCAGATAAGCCGTAAATAATGCAATCGGAATCACGCCTTCACTGGAAATCATTGCTCCCGGCATACTCACAAGCAGCATGACCAGCATCAGAATCCCCATGATTCTACGCTGATTCGTCGTATGCTTCATAATGGATGTTGTGCGGATGAAGTATGTATTCACTACTCTTGGGAAAAGATCCTTCATATGGAACCGGGTTCCGCAATACCGGCACCCTTCTACCAGTTGAGCCACCGGGCTGACAGCCCCACAGTTCGGACAGGTAATCATCAGATGATCCGTCTCTTTTTCATTCGGTGTATGAACCACAATTTCATACATCACCTGTTCCACCTGACGCTGATACAACGTCTGCGCCCCTTTTAAAAACCGAAGCTCCCTGCTGATCTCTTCGTAGAGCATGTCCGTGGTGTACCATGCTGACTTCCGGGAAAAGGCTGCGGTTCCGAAGCTTTTTCCCTTTACCGGACGAACCACGTTCTGCATCCGCAGTCCCTTGTCCTCCAGCCGATCCCTTTGCAGCTTTAAATAATAATGGGTATCGCCATCACAGCTTACCGGTTCTTCTCCCTCTTCGTACCAGGCATTCAGCTCCTTGGCCATCCGGTCAAAAATGCCGCGTCCCTTGTCCCACTGTGGAACATATTCTTTAAAAGCCTTAACTTCCCTATAAAACTTCACCAAAAAAGGAACCCCGATGACGCACAGGGCTGCTCCGGCACAAAACAGGAAGCCTCTTACCGGAAAAGCCAGCTCTGTCGTAATGCAGGATGCTGCCAGTATTCCTCCTGCCAGAAGCGCGACTCCCTTTACCAGATAATTAATATCCGCCTGCTTCACATACTCTTTTCTTTCATTCATTGTCAGGTTGGGGATCAGGGTGTTCTGTCCGCTCATCGTATTTCCTCCGTATTTAGATATAACTCGTAAAGCCTTTTCCGACGATCTCGCTGCTCTTCGTCACCATGATAAAGGCGCTTGGCTCATTCTTTTTAATAAAACGTTCGAGATAAATGGCCTGCTTCACATCCACTACCGTAAGAATGATCACGCGGTCTTTATGGGAATAGGCTCCCTCTGCATGATAGGTGGTCGCACTGTGGTGTAAGTCATGCGTGATATAATGGCAGATCGGATCCGGGTTCGTGGATACAATCGTAAAATACTTGTTCAGCTTCATGCGTTCGATGAATTTGTCAATGACCAGTGATTTTGCCAGAAGTCCTAAGATGGAACAAAGTCCTGTCACCGTATCGAACACCAGAAACGCACAGACAACAACGACAAGGTCTGTCCAAAGCAGAGCCATGGAAACATTCATCGTAGAATACTTCCTGATCACCATGGCAATAATGTCCGTACCGCCGCCCGAGGCATTCTCATAGAACAAAAGGGCCGATGCAATCGCCGGAAGCAGAATGGCAAAGCACAGTTCCAGCATAATCTCGTTCGTAAGGGGCGTTTCCATTGGAAAAGCCACTTCAAATACATTCAGTAAAAGGGAAGAAAGTACGGTTACATACGCCGTTTTCACTCCGAAATTCCTCCCTAAAACAGCAAATCCCAGTGCCAGCAGTAACAGGTTAATCACCAGGTTAATCTGGGAAGCGGAAAAATTCGTGAAATTGGAAATCACGACCGCCATACCGGAAACTCCGCCAAAGGAAAAGTTGTTGGGGAACTTAAACACATAAATTCCAATATCCATGATGATTACTGCAAACGTAATCCACAGGTATTCTTTGAGCACCTTTTTCTTATCTGTTGTTTCGATTGCCATTCGATTCTCCTCTTTTTATCATATCAAGTCACCTGTATCTATTACAAACAGGATTCTGTAAATTTTTTGTCAATTTATATGTTGCTATTCTGCAATATCTGCGAAATCAAACTTCAAAACCTTTTTCAGATCCTCCACGCGTACCTCGACCTGAAAACCAATCTTGCCGCCGCTAAAAAAGATCTTCTCTAAGGAAGATGCACTTTCATGGATCACGGTCTGGAACTGCTTTTTCATTCCGATCGGGGAACAGCCGCCGTGAATATATCCCGTAAGCGGTAATAATTCCTTGGACTTAATCATCTCAATATTTTTCTCCCCAACGGCTGCTGCCGCCTTTTTAAGATTCAGTTCCTTCTCCACCGGCACGAGGAACACATAATGATTTCCGGTCTTTCCGACCGTAACCAGTGTTTTAAATACAACCTCAGGATCCTCGTTTAACGCTGCTGCCACCTCGGTTCCGCTGACTGCACCGGAATCCAGATAGTTATGTCCCTCATAGGGGATTTTATGCTGTTCCAGAACACGCATTACATTTGTTTTATCATTCTTCGCCATGGTCTCATACCTCTTTCACGCATTTCCATTTCTACATAGGTGTCTCTTTCATATGTCTCGTTTATGTGTATTTCTGACTTTGTTGACACTCATTGATAACCTTATTATACTATAATCATCGCATGAAAAAAACTATGGAATACGAAACCAGCACTTATTATACAACCATTCAAAGGAGAAAATTTATGCCAAAGATTACCCCTTTTCAGAGTGTCCGTCCGGAGCCTGCTCTTGCAGACCGGATTGCAGCACTGCCCTATGATGTATACAACCGGAAAGAAGCCTGCGTGGAAGTTGGTAAGGAGCCTCTTTCCTTTTTAAAAATTGACCGTGCCGAAACCCAGTTTGACGATTCGGTCGATACTTATGATGACTGTGTTTATGAAAAAGCCCGGGAAACTCTGGAAGAAATGATTGCAGACGGCTCTTTTCTGATAGAAGATAAGCCCTGCTTCTATATTTATGAGCTTACGATGAACGGCCGTTCCCAGACCGGCATTGTGGCCTGTTCCTCCATCGATGACTATGTGGACGGCATCATTAAGAAGCATGAAAACACACGGGAAGAAAAGGAAATCGACCGCATCAACCACGTAGACCGCACAAATGCACAGACCGGTCCCATCTTCCTGGTCTACCGTTCGGTGGAGGCCATCAATCAGATTGTGGAGGCAGAAAAGAAAAAGACACCCGTATACGACTTTACTTCCCCGGATAGCATTACGCACCGTACCTGGGTAATTTCTGACGATAGTGTCATTAAAGAACTGGAAGAGGCTTTCGCTGCCATTCCTTCCACGTATATTGCAGACGGTCACCACCGCTGTGCCTCTGCAGTGAAGGTTGGCCTGAAACGCCGCAAGGAGCATCCCGGCTACACCGGTGACGAGGAATTCAATCGTTTCCTTTCCGTGCTTTTCCCGGATGACCAGCTTTACATCATGCCCTATAACCGCGTGGTAAAGGATCTGTCCGGTATGACGAAGGAAGCCTTTTTAGAAGCTGTACGGAATGCCGGATTTACAGTTTCCTATCTTGGCAAAACGCCGTTTGCCCCGGAAGAAAAAGGCACTTTCGGTATGTACTTAAATGATGGCTGGTACAAGCTTACCGCAGACAAGCGTTTACTTGTGGAGGATCCGGTAGAAGGATTGGATGTTTCGATTTTACAGAATAACCTGCTTGGACCGGTTCTTCAGATCGCAGATCCCAGAACGGATCACCGCATTGACTTCGTTGGAGGAATCCGCGGACTTTCCGAACTGGAAAAGCGTGTTGCCGAGGACTGCACCGTTGCGTTCTCCATGTATGCAACCTCCATTCAGGAGCTTCTCGATGTTGCGGATGCCGGCCTTTTGATGCCGCCGAAGTCCACCTGGTTCGAGCCCAAACTCCGCAGCGGATTGTTTATTCATCAGCTTGATTAATTCTTAAGAACGGTTTCTATGATAGAAACTATATAGAAAGATAAATTTATGGCGGAGGCTGTCACAGCCCCCGCCATCTTTATTCAAACTCGATAAATCATCTCTTCGACTTAAATCATTTTGTTTAAGTTCCGTTTAAAATCTGCCGATTTTTTACTTCATTTGCATATTTTATTTTGGCTTACTGATTTTCTGTTGCCAATGTGTTGCCATTTCATTATAGCGATTGAAGTGACTATCTGCAACCACTATTTTGAATAAACCGCATCATTTCTGGAAAGAAGATATACACAATACTGATTCATGCTGATGCCTTCCCTCTTAGAATGTTCTGCAAGGGAACGGTGCAAACTGCGTGGAATTCTAAGCTTAAACTGCCCAGAATAATCCTCTAAGCTGTCCGGCTCATGAATTTCAATACCATCTTCCATAGCGGCTTCTAACCATGTCTTTTTCGCATCTAAAGCATTAGCAACAGCGGACTCTACTGTTTCTCCGCAGGTAATACATCCCGGAAGCTCCGGAAAGGAAACAACGAAACCGCCCTCGTCCTTATCCTCTACAATTTCCATACGATAATTCATTGTCAAATAATCATTCAGCGTTTTCATCATTCACCGCCTCACTTTCCACAATCTGCTTTACCATCTCTACATACACTTTTTTGATGGGTTCATGCTTCGGTATCGTAATCGGCTGACATCCGGATTTTCTGAAAGTGTAATGACTGCTTCCGCCCTTTGGGGCATTCATCACATATCCGTAGTTTTCCAACACCTTACGCAATTCATCAAATCGGAGGTCTTTTGATAAAGCACATATTCTCGTTAATAGTTTATCCCATTTTGACATTCTAAATACCTCCTATCTATATTATATGCGGTGTCATATTTGGTGTCAATATTTTTTAATTAAACGGCAACTCATTATCAAATATACTATCAATAACAGGTATATTTCCTATTCTTCCATGAAAGTAAAGTCCCCTCCCATTTCAATCAAAAAAGCCCTAACATTATTAACCAACTGCATTTCCAACTCATGCTCTGAATATTCTGGTGACAGTTCAGCAAAATCAAAGGTATATTCGTCCTTGACAGCCAATTTTGCTTGCACTCTTCTTTCTGCTGGTAATGTTAAATCAAAATTGGTCTGATTCAGTAAATATTTTTCATATGTTTGTGCTTCCACAAAATTAGTCAACACACGCTTTGTCCAGCCATAACGTTTTGCCATTTGAATGTAAAATTCCCTCTGCAAATCATCTTTGCATTTTCCATAATGACAATGTTATTACTCCAACTAATTTTTCGCACCAGTGGTGCGAGATTTCCAACCATAATACATCTCAAATCAGATAAATATGGATTTATTCTTCCTCCATCATGCTCTCCAAATATCCACCATCCCACAGCAGAATTTTGAGTTTCTTCGCTGCTTCGACAGCCGGAGTGGTGAAGTACTGGTTCGTCAGTACTGCTCCCACCATACGGTCATAATAGTCCCGTCCGGCATAAGCCTCCTGCACCGCTTTCACGCCAACCGGCCCATCGTACCGCTTACACTGGATGGCATAGGTGACACCATCCTTTTCCGCAAGGATGTCCACTCCATAATCTCCGCTTCCTTTCGTGACCTCCACCTCTTCAAAGCCACGTTTTTCCAGAAGATCGGCACAGAAATATTCAAATTCGTGCCCCTCCATCTCATCGTAGCTCCGCGTCTTCGGTCTTCTTCTCTGAAGGAGAAAGACGATCAGTAATACCAGAACCACCAGCAGAACGGCTGCAAGAATGATTATAACAATCTGTGAACGTTCCATGCTTTCTATCAACTGCTTCATTGCTGTTTATTTATTCCTTTTCTTCCTCTATGCCTTAAACAGTGTTCCGACCTCTTTGCCCTCCAGAATGCGGATGACATTGACAGGGTCGTCCCCGTTTGCAATCACCATATCGGTTCCGGCTTCATTCGCGATCTCTGCGGCTGCAAGCTTCGTTGTCATGCCGCCGGTTCCAAACGCGCTGTCCGATCCCTTTGCACAGGAAAGCAGATTTTCATCGATCTTTTCCACGCAGCTGATAAACTCAGCATCCGGATTATTTCTTGGATTATCGGTATAAAGCCCGTCAATATCGGATAACAATATGAGCAGATCTGCGCCCACCATTTCTGCAACCAGCGCAGACAACGTATCATTATCCCCGAAGTTCCCATTCTGGATCTGATCGGTGGAAACGACGTCGTTCTCATTGACAATTGGAATCACTCCAAGATCCAGCAGCTCCTGCATGGTATTCTCGGCATTCGCTCTGCTGATCTCGTTCGTAATCACGCCCTTGGTCACCAGGACCTGTGCTATCGTCTGATTGTATTCCGCAAAAAGCTTCTGGTATATCATCATCAGCCGTGCCTGTCCGACTGCCGCACAGGCCTGTTTCAGGGAAAGCTCCGTCGGTCTTTCCTTGATGCCAAGTGCCTTTCTTCCTGCTCCGATCGCTCCGGAAGAAACGATGATGAGGTCTTTATCCTGATTATGGATATCGGTAAGAATCCGCACAAATTTCTCAATCTTCACCAGATTCAGATGACCGGTGTCGGTATGGGTAATCGTGGATGTACCGATCTTAATGACAATTCTCTTTTTATCCTGTAAATATGCTCTGTTCATCTCAGCCTCCAAATGTAACTGTTCAGTAATTCATCATATCATATCGTCGTAGGATTTCAAATAAAAACCTTGCTTTTTTACCTAAATTACATATATGATGTAATGAGTGAAAAGAAAAACAAGCGACTCCATCGGAGGCATTTGTTTTTCTTCACTCCTTAACGAACGAATATCCTGCGAAGCAGGATGTAAAGCACGAAGTGCGAATTCGTGAGTAAAGCATTATTAGAAAGAGGCAGAAGGAGCCAAATATGTGGATTGCAGATCATTGGAAGGATTATGAAGTAATAGATACCTCCTGTGGGGAAAAACTGGAGCGTTGGGGCAAATATATTCTCCTGCGTCCGGATCCGCAGGTCATCTGGAAAACAGAGAAAACCGTTCCCGAATGGAACCGCTTAAACGGCCATTATCACCGCAGCTCCAAGGGTGGCGGCGAATGGGAATTTTTTAAACTGCCACAGGAGTGGACCATCTCTTACCGCGAACTGAATTTCCGGTTAAAGCCGTTCAGTTTCAAGCACACCGGACTTTTTCCGGAGCAGGCGGTGAACTGGGACTGGTGCGGGGAACGCATCCGGCAGGCCAATCGTCCTGTGAAGGTGTTGAATCTCTTTGCCTATACCGGCGGTGCTACTCTCGCGGCTGCAAGTGCCGGAGCGAGCGTTACCCATGTCGATGCTTCCAAGGGCATGGTTACCTGGGCTAAAGAAAATGCGGCAGCATCCCACCTGGAGGATGCCCCGATCCGCTGGCTGGTGGATGACTGCGTCAAATTCGTAGAGCGTGAAATCCGCCGCGGCAACAAATACGATGGAATCATTATGGATCCTCCCTCCTACGGACGCGGCCCCAAGGGAGAAATCTGGAAGATTGAGGAAAGCATTTATCCCTTCGTGGAACTGGCTTCCCAGCTCTTAAGCGATGACGCCCTGTTTTTCCTCATTAACTCTTATACGACGGGACTTCAGCCTGCCGTATTAAGCTATATGTTAAACACGGTCATCCAGAAAAAGCGTGGCGGTGAGGTACAGTCCTCCGAAATCGGTCTGCCGGTTTCTTCCAACGGACTGGTGCTTCCCTGTGGAGCCACCGGCCGATGGTTTACCTAGATTACACAGATTACGCGCTTTGCTTTTCCAGACGGATAGTGTATACTATAGGAAGCGTTGCAAAACGCAGGAAAATTGTAAAAAATAAGTTGAAGATCATAGAAATGAGGTAAAAACAATGCCAAAGATTATTTTAACAGGAGACCGTCCTACCGGAAGACTTCATGTCGGTCATTATGTAGGCTCTCTCCGCAGACGTGTCGAGCTGCAGAACTCCGGCAACTACGACAGCATTTACATTATGATTGCGGATGCACAGGCACTCACCGATAATGCGGAGAACCCGGAGAAGGTTCGTCAGAACATCATCGAAGTTGCACTTGATTATTTATCCTGTGGTCTCGATCCCGAGAAATCCACACTGTTCATCCAGTCACAGATTCCGGAGCTTTGTGAGCTGTCCTTTTACTATATGAACCTGGTTACGGTATCCAGACTGCAGCGTAATCCTACCGTGAAGTCTGAAATCCAGATGCGTAACTTCGAAGCCAGCATTCCGGTCGGATTCTTTACCTATCCGATCAGTCAGGCTGCCGATATTACTGCATTCAAGGCAACCACCGTTCCGGTTGGTGAGGATCAGCTTCCGATGCTCGAACAGACAAAGGAAATTGTCCGCAAGTTCAACGTTGTCTATGGAGAAACCTTAGTTGAGCCGGAAATTCTTTTACCGGATAACAAAGCCTGCCTGCGTCTTCCGGGTACAGACGGCAAGGCCAAGATGAGCAAGTCCCTTGGCAACTGCATCTACCTTTCCGATACCGAAGAGGAAGTCCGTAAGAAAATCATGTCCATGTATACCGATCCTACCCATTTACAGGTTTCCGATCCCGGACATCTTGAGGGCAATACGGTATTTACTTATCTGGATGCTTTCTGCCATGATGATCAGTTTGCAGAATACCTTCCGGAATATGCGAATTTAGATGAATTAAAGGAACATTATCAGAGAGGCGGCTTAGGCGATGTGAAGGTAAAGAAGTTCCTGAACAACGTTCTTCAGGAGGAACTGGCACCGATCCGTGCACGCCGTAAAGAATGGGAAAAGGACATCCCTGCTGTTTATGAAATTCTTCACAAGGGCTCCATTGAAGCAGAAAAGGTAGCCGCACAGACACTTGCTGATGTAAAGAATTCCATGAAGATCAACTACTTTGAAGATCATGCCCTGATCACCGAACAGGCAGAACGCTTCAAGGCCGAATAGTTCCAATACGATAATAAGAGGTATTTGTGAAAGCACTGAAAATTACCGAAACCAAAAACTTTATGGGAATTTTATTAAAATCTGACTGCTTTGAGGATTTTTTACTGGCGGAAGCTTCCATTACGACGTACAACACCTTTTCCATTGACGGGCATATCGTTCCCGCCTTTTACAAGGGAGATGTGAATGCGCCGGATGAGGAGACTTCCTACCAGTTTTCCTGCTGGAAGGACCTGCAGGAGCTTTGTTTCCAATTAATTCGTGGAAAAAGGACTCCTGTGCGCTTCCATTTTACACTCTATCTGAAACCGGATAAGATCAAAGCACTCTTTGCTTCCGATCGCTTTAACAAAGAGCATGATGCCCTGCCCGAACAGCTTGACCAACTGGTCTTGAACATCAAATATCAGGAGGGCACTCTTACGCTCATTACTGCGGTGTCTTATCACAGCTTTGTCATGGATAAATCAGCGGAGAAGCTCTGGGATCAGTATATTACCCAGTTTCTTGCCGCAAAATCAATCGCTTTTGAAGAAACGATTTAATGATGATAATGTAGTATTTGTTCTCATGCCGGTACTACTTGATATCCTCATGCAACTTCTTCTTTCCTTTTCACTCCCCTAGTCTGCATCCTTCAGTTTGGAGTACATCACTACCGCATCGCCTTCTTTAATATAGGTAAGTCCATTCGGAATAATCGTTCTGTTCTTACGCCGGATCATGACAATCAATTCCTGCCGGGAAATATCCAGATCCTTAATCTGCTTGCCAACCCATTCATTTTCCTGTTTCACAATGATTTCTTTCAGATTGATATATTCCTCGCCATTATAATGCTTTGCTCCGATGACAAGTGTGTCATTCTCCATCATAACCGTATCACCGTTTGGAACCAATGCCTCTCCGTTCCGGATAATGGTAACCAGAATAATCTGTGGTGGAAAGGCAACCTCCTTTATCTTTTTACGGCACCAGGAATGTCCCTGTGGAATCACGGAGGTGACAAATTTTAATTCATGCTCTTCGGAATGAAATGCCATCATACGCAGCTTCGTGTACTGCTCCACAAAACCTGCGGAAATAATACCGGTTGGAATCGCAACCATTCCGACACCCAGGAAGGAAATGACAATCGCCATGACCTTTCCCATCGTGGTCACCGGATAGATGTCACCATACCCTACCGTGAGCAACGTTGAAACCGACCACCAGATTCCCGAAAACGCATTGGCGAACTGCTCCGGCTGTGCCTCATGCTCCAGACTGTACATGCACAGGGAAGCCGCCACCATGAAGATCAGGATCATACAGATCGAAGAAATCAACTGGTTTTTCTTATCATTTAAGACATTAATAATCACGTTAAAGGCATCATACTGTGCGTTGACCCGGAACAGACGAAAGATCCGGATCACGCGGAACATCCGGAAGGCAACCGCTCCCATCGGGAATACAATCGGCAGATAATAAGGAAAGAAGGTAAAAAAATCAATCAGCCCATAAAGGGAAAACCCAAAGGCCAGTACGGCTTTCCAGTATGGCTTGTTCGGATACAGCAAGTCTGCCGTCCAGATACGCAATACATATTCCACTGAAAAAATAAGAATCGTGATGAATTCCAACGCATCCAATACATTGGCATAAGGCGCCGACTCATCGAATGTCTGAAATAAGGTCACGAACAGATTCAGCACAATGGTTACTACAATAAAAATGTCAAATGCACTGCTTATAAAATCCTTACGGTTTCCAATCTGAATAATATCAAAAACACGTTTCTTTGTCTTATACATGTGAGATGATCTGTCCTCCATTTATGGTTATTATAACAGTATAACGTTATATTATCATAATACCCGGTCATAAGGCATCCGGTTAAAATAAAAATAATAACCAATCGTAACCGGATACAGGAAGCAGGCAATGGTTTTAAAAAGTGCTTTAAGCAGACACTTTCCGACCGGCATGGGGCCACTCTCTGGTTTCGGCAATTTTAATAACCATTTTCCAACGGTTCTGCCATTTTTCTTCCACAGGAATAAGAAAAAGTACAGAATATTTGCCAGAAACAGGGACAGGAGCTGGACACATAACAGCCATAGGCCGGAATAACTTCCCATATATTGCATTGTATGGTTTCTACAGATTCTCCAAATGCTGAGAATTACACAAAACAACATTGTTCCGATTCCTTCTGCAAGAATAACATCTATGACCGCCGCACAAAATCGTTTCATCTGCTTCCTCTCCCTATCTTATGGTATTTACCTTCTCTATAGCCCATCCCCACTTGGGAAACAGGCGGTCTCCGTCTACACGCCGTAACTGTCCGTCCCCATATTCCGGATTTTCTCTTTCCTCATAAGGGGTATCATAAATATGTAAAGGATATGTTTCCATCTTTTCACCCTTTTTAAAATTCAGCTCTACCCTCGGCAATGCCTGATAATACATGACATTTGTCTCACACTCTGCCTGATAGGTAAAATCTGCATAAACATAGGGAAGTTCATCCTTCCACATCCTGTTTTTCTCACTGATTCCTACTGAATGAATCGGTCGTGTATAAGAAAGTAATAAAATATTGTTTTCAAAATCAAAATCCCTGACAAGCTTCCCATCTATTCCATGTTTCTCAAACCGTTCCTCAAACTCTTCCCTGCTGTCAACCACAAATGTCCACTGCTGCCGGTCGGCATAATCATACTGGATCGACCGCCAGTCTGCCAGACCAACTTCTTCATCATTGACCCGTGCACTTCCCAGATATTCAAACGGCAGATCCATCCTGTCAAAGTATTCACCACCTGCCAGCATGACAAGTGCCTGTGGCAATAATGGCACTGACCAGTCAAAAAGAATCATTGTCCGGAAGCCGCCTCCCACCAGTATCATTACCAGACTGATAATATAAACTGCTATTACGATTTTCTTCTTTGTATTCATATCTCCCCCACGTACTTCTGATCTTATCTTGGTACATGTATTTAGTATATCATTCCCATTTCTACGCATCAACACACAGATTGGAATAGATCGTGTAAACTTACTGTAGGAATTTAATAGACAGAGCATCCCTGAGATTTGTT
>CAVHRK010000116.1:0-28831 GCA_963638365.1 Anaerobutyricum sp.
GGACAGGTGGCTCTCGCCACACCGGACTGGCGGCTCTGCCGCACCGTAATATTCAATGAGGGGATAAAATATACATTATGAGTGGGAAAAAACTAATATATTTATTAAAAGCAATAGTTACAGGCTGAGTCTATGAAAATGGATTCGGCTTTTTTAGCATTCCTTCAGTATCAATAATTATACGAAAATTTGATTGATTAAAATTAGACTTGCTGATTGACATTATAAAATAATCCTGCACAGGTGCAGGTTTTAGCATTACAAATGCTTATAGAAAATACATAATCTATCAGATGAAAGGGAGAAAAACGATGAACAGATTTAAGATTGCACAGAATGTTGCGGTAATTGGACTGGTAATATTCTGGGGGAGCACATTAGCAACTGGTATAATGCCAAATGGTTATCTTTTGATTTGGATTCCGATTGCATTATATGGATGGCTGTTGGGGATAGTCGCAATTTTTGTTGGTGGACTTGGAACTGCATGCAGAATGGCGGGAAAGGTTGCTAAGTGGGGATGGCTTGTTGTTCCATTTCCGATGGATATTTTTACAGGACTATTCAGTTTCTTTTTAGCAGTGTGGATGCTGATGCTATTTTCTATTATTCCCATTCACAAGGCTTATAAAGAGAGTATAGGAGAGGCCTGAAAATACAGCATAAGAAGTGTAATATTTACAAAAACAGGAAGGAGAGGGGCGTAAAAGCACCAAAGAAAATTATGTTTTGTAAAAAATGTGGAACTGAGTTAGACGATAATGCTTTGTTTTGCACAAAGTGTGGCGCAAAAACAGACAGCGAGGAGAAAATCCAGGAGCCGGTAACAGTTACCAATACAAATCCTGTAAAAAAGGAAAAAAAGACAGCAAATATTTCTTCCATTATTACAGGAAGAAATATTATTATTGCAGCTATAGTAATTATAGCAATTATCTGTATTGCAATCGGAATGAAGGCTTCAAAAAAAATCAATCTGAATAAGTATATGACAATTACCTATAGTGGATACAATGGTATAGGAACGGCAAGCTGGGAATTTGATTCAACTTCATTTGAAAAGGATTACGGATCAAAGCTAAAATTAAACTTAAATAAAATAAAGAAAGAACTTACATCTTATGGCATTGATTATAACTCTATTCTTGGAGCAGAAATGTTGGATATGTCTGCGTGTAGTGCAGTAGAGGAGTTGGTTATTCATGGAGATCTTAGTAAAGCAACTGAGTTATCAAATGGTGATGAGGTTACCTTTACGTGGGATGACTTAACAGAGTTAGAAGGGTATTTTAACTATAAATTCAAATACTCGGATATTTCTTCTACTGTTTCTGGACTGCAAGAACTTGAAAAGTTTAACCCCTTTGATGGAATTGATGTTACTTTTTCCGGCATTGCACCAAATGGACGTGCTGAAGTGGAACTGGGGTTCAGATCGGGTGTATATCAATATATTAACTACGATCTTGATATAGACAGTGGATTATCTAATGGCGATACAGTGATATTGACGGCATCATATGGGTATGGAAGAAATCTTGCTGACTACACGGCAGACAATTTCGGAATGATTCCAACAGAAACAACTAAGGAATATACCGTGGAAGGACTCGGGCATTATGTTTCCGCTATTGAAGAAATTCCGGAAACAGTTATGAGTTCTATGCAGCAGCAAGGGGTAGACATTTTAAGCGCGGCTGCAACAAAATGGAATGATAATGCTAAGATTTCAAGTATCAGTTATATAGGGAGCTATTTGTTGACGGCAAAGAAAGCAAGTGCATACGATAACCAGAATAAATTAACACTTGTTTTTAAGGTTACAATTTCTGTGGATTGTGCAGATACAGATGTGCATGATAAATTTTCTTATTACTATCCACTTACATTTAAAGACTTAATTGTATTGCCGGATGAAACAGTTTCTGTTGATTTGAGTTTTTACGAAAAGCCAAAGGATACTTTCTCAAGAGAATATGATTTTGGTGGTTGGTATGATATCCCGCTTCGATGGGATGGATATGAAAAACTGGATTCCTTATTTAGTAATGTCGTGACATCTAAAATTGAAAATTATAATTATGTATCTACGGTAGAAGATATTACTATAGCAGAATAAAAAGGAGATTAATATGGGTTTTTTTGAAGGATTAGGAGCAACAATATCTCAAAAAAGTAATGAAGTTGCTGCGAAGACAAGAGATGCAGTGGAAATTACTAATTTAAATGGACAGAATGCCAAGCTGAATAAGATGTTATTACAACAGTATCAGGTTTTGGGTGAACGTTATTATATGGTACATAAAGAACCTGAGAATTCTGAGTTTCCAGAGGAAGTTGCTGAGATAAATAAAATCATGACCGAGATTTCGGATAATGAGAAAAAGATTGAGTATTTAAGGGCAACGTCATCGAATGGAGAACAACAGGGGCAGAATATGTGTTTTTGTAAATATTGTGGAGCTAAAATACCAGCTGATGCCTTATTTTGTGTGGCATGTGGTGCCAAATTAATAGAGGAAAAAGATCAGACGGATGAGAAAGAGTAATCATACAATAGGGGCTGTTATATACAGCCCCTTGATAGAGGAAGGAGAAAATCATGTTTTGTACAGGATGTGGATATGAAATTACAGATGATAGTCAGTTTTGTCCACGATGTGGAAAAAGACTGATGGTTAAGCAGGAAAGGAAGGATGAAAATGATATTGGGAATGTTACAAATAATTATTCCCAGCCTGACGAGCCTGTAATGATACAGAAGAAATATGAGGCAGAGCTACAGGATGAAAAAGAAATACGAAAGAAGGAATGGATTGCAGCAGGAATTATAGCAGGTATTGTCGCCGTTGCAGTTGCAATAGGCATGATTGTTTTATGGTTTACGTATCTTAAGGATGAGGTTCAACGCATTGAGCAACAGAAAGCAACAGAGCAAGCTATACAGGAGGAACAAATAATCTCATCAGAAGAGTATGGTGAAGAATTGATTTTAGAAAAAGTAGAAAACAAGGAAGCACAAAAGAATTCGGATGGAGAAGAAATAGAACCCAAAACAGAAACTATGATCTCAGAAGAAGTAGTTTTGTACCAAACCGAGGATAGTGAAAACGATATGGAAGAAAAATATGAGACAGAAGGAGGTGATTTTTTATTACCTGACAGTGATTGTAAATATATTACCAAGGAAGATTTGAAAGAGTTTGATGCAGAGCAATGCCGACTTGCGAGAAATGAAATTTATGCCCGGCATGGAAGAAAGTTTCAGGATGAAGCGATTCAAAAATATTTTCAAAGTTGTTCCTGGTACGAAGGGATAATAGAGCCTGATCAGCTTGAAGAATCTCTATTAAATGAATACGAAGTCTCAAATCGCGATTTGATTGTTGAATATGAAAAGGAGAAGGGATATCGTTGAAAAAGAAACAATATCTATTTTGTCTTTCTATAATATTACTATTTAGTTTATTGGGATGTCGGGGAAAAGAAGAGTCCACCAAGGCCACTCAGATTGATAGGGAATATAAAACAGAAGAAAATGTCAAATTGATGGGAGAATTCCAAACAACAGAAGAAACTGTAAATTTACAGGATAAAAAAGATATAGCCGGAGAGGATATTATACAGTTCACGGACGATATAGAAGAGAACAAAAAAGTAGATAAGATAGCGGAACAACAGGATTTGCAGGAGGCATCTATAGCAATAGACCAATATAAGATAGTAAGAACAATTGCCAAAGTTAATGTCAGGGTAGAACCTTCAGTAGAGAGTGATGTGTATAAAGTACTTCCTTATGGAGAAGAGATTGTTTGTACAGGAAAAAGTGAAGAATGGGCTCAGGTTCTTATAGATGATGGATTATATTATATAAATAGTAATTATTTAAGAGAGAAGCAAGTTTATACAGATAATTCTTATAGAGGATATATTGCCATTGATGCCGGACATCAAGCACACGGAAATAGCGAAAAAGAGCCTATAGGACCTGGTGCGGCAGAAATGAAGGCGAAGGTTGCGGGTGGAACATCTGGATGCGTAAGTGGGTTAGCAGAGTATGAATTAAATTTACAGGTTGCCATAAGATTACGGGATGAATTGGAAAATAGGGGCTATCAGGTGCTTATGATCAGGGAAAGCAATGATGTGGACATTTCTAATGCAGAACGGGCAGAGATAGCCAATGATGCAGGTGTGGATGCTTTTATACGAGTACATGCGAATGGCTCTACAAATGCGGATGCAAATGGTGCCATGACAATTTGTCAGACAGCGGCTAACCCATATAATGGAATATATTATAAAGAAAGCAGAAGACTTTCAGATTGTATTCTTGATAGTATGGTTGCATCTACTGGAGCGCGAAAAGAGTATGTATGGGAAACTGACAGCATGACAGGAATTAATTGGTGTATGGTTCCAGTTACTATAGTGGAAATGGGATATATGACCAATCAAAAGGAAGATGCACTAATGGCAACCGAGGATTATCAAAATAAGATTGTAATTGGTATAGCAAATGGAATTGATGCATTTATGGAAGAGACAAGCTAAAAGTGTGATTGAAAATCAGGAGATTAAAGGCAACCGCTGCATCATGCAGGTTGCCTTTTTAATTGGTAATTTATAGAAAATCAATATATTAGAAGTTTGTGAAAGTTATAGTCAGGCACGTCAAGAAGGCGAAGAAGTCTATAGAATACCAAAAAGAACTTCTTCTGCTAAGGTGCGTGTCGAGTATGTGTCTTTTGTGTCTACAGACATTTATGAACCGGCAATGGTAGTAGAAGACTATCAGAACATTGAAACTATTATAGATAAAAATGCGGTGATTTCATACTTATATGATTATGATCATACGGTAGAAGACTCGTTTGAAGAATTTTATAAGTCAGGGGGAAACAGCATATATTTTAATGAAAATTCAAATACGTGGCGCGGTTTTATAACAATGTTTGTCAATCAAGTGGAGGATGGTAAGATTATGAAATTGACTGAACAGCCACTCATGGGCTAGATAAGTGATACGGACAATTAGAAGTAGCGTTTTGCCAATGAAGATGTATTTGAAGTGTTTACGAAGGCGGTTCACCATGGCTATATCGTGGTGAAACTGACGGGTGAAGACTAAGAACGAATGTTTTGTATAGAATGGCCAAAAATAAACTTGCAAAACAAAAAATATATGTTATATTTAACGTATGGGTGTTACCAAAACGGGTAGCGGTTCGCCTTTCGCCAGAATGAGTACATTCTGAGAACTTCCAGTATTAACGGAGGTGGTACAGATGGAAAATACAATGAAAGGTACATAGTATATTTGACAATAGAGCTTACTGTCGGGATCGTGGGTATTGTAGTAACAATTATCAGCATCATTGTTACGGTCATCAGTATCCTGCAAAACGAGACTGACAGAAGATCCAGACATCAAAAAAGCAACCGCCTCCACCAAAAGTAGGTTGCTTTTTTAATAACAACTTATAATTAGGCGAACCGTTGCTTTACGGTAGCACCTTTTTACATTCACATCATAACATTTGTCTGCAAAATCGTCAACTCTGTTTTCCCATATATTGTTTTTCTAAACATTCATCTAGCGAGCGGAAATCCGACGGCCCGGCTTCGAGTACAAACTTATGAAACCGGTAATCACTATAATCCGTTCCCCACAGTTTCTCTGCCTGTTGTTTCAAGGAGAGAAATTCCAGATATCCGAGATAATACTTCAAATAATTGCAGGGCTCCTCCACAAGATATTCATAAATGGTCTCTACATTTGTATGCTGGCCCAGTCCCAGATTTTCAAGAAACCGTCCGACCTGTTCCGGGGTGGCTCCATCATAATGAATGGCGATATCCATGTAGGAATAGAGGCACAGATGCAGGTTGCGGTTCAGTCGGCAGGCCTCAATGTAAGCCGCAGTTTCTTCATTCTTGGCCAACTGTGCAGCATAGCCGTAGGATAAGTTTTCCACATAAACCGCCCAGCCCTCCGTGAATCCGCCGTAATGCAGCAGAGAGCGGATCGTGGAAGCGTTTTGCCGGTTGAAATAGCTCTGGCTGTAAACGGTTTGGTATAAATGACCGGGATACCCTTCATGGGCCAGGGTAGTATACAGGGTGAGATCATCGGTGATGTTCGGCTCATTCAGATAAATGGTGTTATGCTGAAGATCATCGATGGGAGGTGTGAGGTAATACGCCGGACTGCTGTAGGCTTCCATGGATGGGGAAACCATTTTCAACTGACAGGAAATAGTGGTACTTTCGACTTTATTTTCACGCCCGTCTTTGCCTTCAGAAATGCAGGTAAGCTTCGGAAAATCGGGTTCCATCTGCTTTTGAAGATCATCAAGTATTGCATCGGACAGCTCATATAAAGTGTCCGATGACCCTGCGGAAGTTAAGGAAAAACCCTCAGACGATACCTTAAGCAGTCCGGGATGGTCCTTTACGAGATCGCGCAGTGCATGGAAGTTTTCCTGATAATCTTTTTCCAGGAGCCTCCGGATTTCCGGAATACTCCGGCTGCTCCCGGTTGTCTGGGCGAGCAGATACGCGTAGTATTCTTTTCCCTCCGGATAATAGCACAGCCCATAAGGGTTCGTTCCCGTTCCCTTTAAAACCAGAAAGGCATCGCCAACCCTTTCATAGGCAGGAGCCATTACCGTAGTAAGCAGCAGGTCATTCTTGTGGATGTACTGCTGTTTTTCTTCTTCGGTGATGATTCCGGCAGATATAAGACCATCGAGACGTTCGGTAAACGTCTGCTGCAGGAAGTGGCTGCCCTCGGAGAGAAGAACAGGATCCATAATGGAATCACATTGTTCAATGACGTTGTCTGCGGAAGTGTCCGACATGAAGAGTCCGGCAGAGGATTTTTCCTGTTCGTACTGAATGAGCGCATCAAAATAAGTTCCGGTCTGTTCAAGAATGCCAAGATAATCCTCTACATCCTTCTTCGTGCGGAAAGTATAGTCGGCGAGCAGAACCGGAAGTCCGGAAACCATGCCGGAAGAGGGAGACAGCGGATCGGTGTAATAAGTAAAGTCCGCGCCTTCTAAGGTAAGTGCAAGAAACCGGTCAAATAACAGATAGGCATACCGGTTCTGTGGGTCTAACTTTTGGGGATCAATCCGGGACAGACGGCGCTGCCACTCCATGACCTGGGCTCTGGTATCACCATCCGTAAAGGAGGATGGCAGGATCGGATCAGCGGATAATCCATAGTTTTCCGGATAGGCGAGGGTGTAGTGCAGATTTATGGTATTGCCGCTCAGTTCCGTATAGAGAAGATCGTGGGAAAGCCGCTCAAACTGTCTTGCATCTTTTGTCCCATACAGGTAAAGACAGAGAACAACGGAAAGGGTGGTAATCAGAGAAAAGGTAAGAATCCGTAGCTTACGGGAGAACTTCAGTTTCATGCAAAATTTGCTCCAACAGATGCTCTTTACAGTATATGTGCGGGAAAAAAGAAAAAGTACCCGAAAAATTAGCAATATCTGAAAACTATTTAGCATCTTTGTTGTATAGACGCTATTTTTGATTTGTGATACGATGTAACTGTTCGGAGTTTCCGGACCGTTACCAATAAAAGAAAATAGGAGAGGAAAATATGAACAATTTAGAGCTTAAGAAAATTGCGAACAATGTGCGTAAAGGCATTGTAACGTCAGTACACAGCGCTAAGGCCGGTCATCCGGGCGGTTCTTTATCCGCGGCTGACATTTTTACTTATTTATATTTTGAAGAAATGAACATTGATCCGAAGAATCCCAAGATGGAAAACAGAGATCGTTTCGTTTTATCGAAAGGCCATACAGCACCCGGTTTATACTCTGCACTTGCAAACAGAGGCTATTTCCCGGTAGAAGAACTGACAACTCTGCGTAAATTAGGCTCTCGTCTTCAGGGACATCCCTGCATGCAGGATACTCCCGGAGTAGATATGAGCAGCGGTTCCCTCGGACAGGGAATTTCTGCAGCAGCCGGTATGGCACTCTCTGCAAAATTAGATAACAAGGATTTCCGCGTATACACCCTGCTTGGTGATGGTGAGATCCAGGAAGGACAGGTTTGGGAAGCATCCATGTTCGCCGGATTCCGTAAGCTCGACAATCTGGTTGTCATCGTAGACAACAACGGATTACAGATCGACGGACCTGTTGATCAGGTATGTTCTCCTTACCCGATCGATAAGAAGTTTGAAGCATTCAACTTCCATGTAATTAACATTGATGCACATGATTTTGACCAGATCCGTGCAGCCTTTAAGGAAGCGAGAGAAACCAAGGGCATGCCGACCGCAATTATCGCTCACAGCGTTAAGGGCAAGGGCGTTTCCTTTATGGAGAATAATGTAAGCTGGCATGGTACGGCACCGAACGATGAGCAGTATGCCGTAGCAATGGCAGATTTAGAGAAAATTGATGAAGAACTGGCAAAGGAGGAAGCATAAATGGCAGAGGTTAAGAAGATTGCAACCAGAGAAAGCTATGGCAATGCATTAGTAGAGCTCGGTGCAGAGAATCCCAATGTTGTAGTTTTAGATGCTGACCTTGCAGCAGCAACCAAAACAGGCATGTTTAAGAAAGCATACCCGGACAGACATATTGATTGTGGTATCGCAGAATGTAATATGATGGGAGTGGCAGCAGGACTTGCTACGACCGGTAAAATTCCTTTTGTCAGCAGCTTTGCAATGTTTGCATCAGGAAGAGCGTTTGAACAGGTTCGTAACTCCGTAGGTTACCCTCATCTGAATGTAAAGATCGGAGCAACCCACGCCGGTATTACTGTAGGCGAAGATGGAGCAACCCATCAGTGTAATGAAGATATTGCATTAATGAGAACCATTCCCGGTATGGTTGTTATGTGCCCCGCAGATGATGTGGAAGCAAAGGCAGCCGTTAAGGCAGCAGCAGAATATGAAGGTCCGGTATATCTTCGTTTCGGACGTGCAGCCTGCCCGGTAATCAATGACGGACCGGATTATAAATTTGAAATCGGCAAGGGCAACGTGGTACGTGAAGGCTCCGATCTTACGATCGTGGCAACCGGTATCTGTGTAGGAAATGCACTGGAAGCAGCAGAAATGCTTGCAGCAGATGGCATTAGCGCAGAGGTTATTAACATCTGTACCATTAAGCCGTTAGATGAAGAACTCATTGTGAAGTCTGCGAAGAAGACCGGCAAGGTAGTTACCGCAGAAGAGCATTCCGTAATTGGCGGACTTGGAAGTGCCGTTTGTGATGCACTCTGTAAATCCTATCCGGTTCCGGTTAAGAAGATCGGTATGCAGGATACCTTTGGTGAATCCGGTTCTGCTGCAGCCCTCGTAGAGAAGTATCAGTTAGATGGCAAGGGTATTTACGCACAGGTTAAAGAGTTCTTGAATAAGTAATAACGATTATTTTCCGTCTGGAGGAAAGACATGTATATATTAGCGCCATCCTTACTGGCAGCAGATTTTACAAAACTGGGTGAACAGATTAAAGAAACAGAACGATGTGGAGCACAATTTCTTCATATCGATGTCATGGACGGGATTTTTGTACCCAGTATCTCCTTCGGAATGCCGCTGATTGAATCCATCCGGCCGGTTACGAAACAGTTTTTTGATGTCCATTTGATGATTGTGGAGCCGGAGCGTTACATTCAGGAGTTTGTGGACTGTGGAGCAGATGGGATTACCTTTCATCTTGAGGCCACGAAGGATCCGCAGAAGGTGATTGACCGGATTCATAAGGCAGGAGCGAAAGCCGGAATTTCCATTAAACCGGGGACTCCGTTAGAAGAAGTTTATCCTTATCTGTCCAAGGTGGAAATGGTTCTGATTATGAGTGTAGAGCCCGGATTTGGCGGACAGAGCTTCCTCCCGGAAGCTTTCGGACGAATCCGGAAGATCCGGGAATATCTGGACAGACATCAGCTGGCAGCCCGCCTTGAAGTAGATGGCGGTATTGGCAAGAAGAATGTCCGTGAAGTAATGGCAGCCGGTGCCGATGTATTTGTCGCAGGCAGCGCGGTATTCCGCAAGCGCAGCATCGAGGAGAATATCCGCAGATTCCACGATGCATTTGAAGGAAAACCGGAAGAATGGAACGATTAAATGACGAAGCAGCATCATTTTTTACAGTGATGCTGCTTTATTTTGAGCAGAGTACTTAGCGAAAAAGGTTGTTTAAACATAAGCAGTCGTGCTATGATTACATTTGGGATTTTAGACACATCTGGCATATTGCCAATGAAAAGTGAATAGAGGAAAAGAAGGTAAAGAAAATGGAAAAGATAGGAAGAAATGATCCCTGTTGGTGTGGCAGCGGCAAAAAGTATAAGACCTGCCATATGGCAATGGACGAAAAGATTCATCATTATGAACTGATGGGACATATTGTTCCAACACATGATATGTTAAAGACCGCAGAGCAGATCGAAGGAATCCGCGAAAGCAGTAAAATCAATGTGGCAGTTTTAGACGCCGTAGGAGAAATGATCGGACCCGGCGTAACCACACAGGAAATTGATGATCTGGTACATTCCATGACGGTTCGTATGGGAGGTATTCCTGCCCCCTTAAATTATGAAGGATTTCCGAAGAGCGTATGTACTTCGATTAATGAAGTAGTCTGCCATGGAATTCCGACACCGGACCGGGTATTACAGGAAGGTGATATTATCAATGTCGATGTATCCACCATTTACCGGGGATATTTCTCTGACTCTTCCAGAATGTATTGCATCGGAGAAGTAAGTGAAGAAAAGAAGAAGCTGGTTCAGGTAACCAAGGAATGTGTTGATTTGGGGCTTACGATGGTGAAACCATGGAATTTCTTGGGCGATATGGCACAGGTTATCAACGATCATGCCAAGGAAAACGGATACAGCGTCGTGGTGGAAATCGGTGGACACGGAGTAGGACTGGAATTCCACGAGGAGCCGTTTGTCAGCTATGTAACGAAAGCCGGAACAGAAATGCTGATGGTTCCCGGAATGGTATTCACAATTGAGCCGATGGTGAACGCAGGAACAAGCGAGATTTATATTGATGATGAGGATGGCTGGACGGTTTATACACAGGATGGCAAGCCTTCCGCACAGTGGGAAGTTACCGTTGCAGTTACCAATGATGGTTATGAAGTTCTGACCTGGTAAACAATAGAAAGAAAATGGAGAGAAATCATGTATCAGTTAGCCATTTTTGATATGGATGGAACCATTCTGAATACGCTGGAGGATCTGAGAATCAGCATCAACCATGCACTTGTTGAAAACGGATTCCCAGAACGGACATTTGAAGAGGTTCGAAGATTCGTAGGAAACGGGACACAGAAGCTGGTGGAGCGGAGCGTTCCGGAGGGGACAAGCGAAGAAAAGAAGCAGAAAGTGCTCGCAAGCTTTGATGAGTACTATGCGGTACATTGTGCAGATTACACGAAACCTTATGAGGGAATTGTTGATGCCCTCCAGGAGTTGAAGAAAAGAAACATTAAAACAGCAGTCGTATCGAATAAACCGGACTATGGAGTACAGTCTTTGTGTGAAAAATACTTTAAAGGATTATTTGATTTCCCGGTCGGAATGAAAGAGGGCATGCGTAAAAAACCTGCTCCGGATGCTGTACTGCAGGTTTTGGAACATTTTGAAGCCGCAAAAGAAGATGCAGTCTTTATCGGGGATTCGGACGTGGATGTGAAGACCGCGTTGAATGCAGGTCTTGCCTGTGTTGGTGTAACATGGGGCTTCCGCGACAGGGAAGTATTGGAAAACGCCGGTGCAAAGATTATTGTGGATGACACGGAAGACATGCTGAAAGAAATTTTGGCTGGACAATAGGAGACGGATTTCATGAAATGGTTAAAATTTAAAATAAAAACGATCACAGATGCAGAAGATATTATCATCAGCACTTTGTATGACCTTGGTCTGGAAGGTGCACAGATTGAAGATAAGATTCCATTGACCGCATGGGAAAAGGAGCAGATGTTTGTAGACATTCTGCCGGATGGCCCGGAGGATGACGGCGTGGCGTATTTAAGCTTTTTTGTGGAGGAAAAGGACGAAAAGGCAGAGGGCAGCCAATATCCGGTCATTCTTCTGAACGAAGAGGAAACAACAGCAGAAACCGTTCTTGCCATGGTTCAGCAGGAATTGGACGAATTAAAGGAATTTAACTTAGATATCGGAGAAGGCACAGTCTCCATTGAAGAAACAGAGGACATCGACTGGATCAACAACTGGAAGCAGTATTTTCACCAATTTACGATTGACGATGTATTGGTCATTCCTTCCTGGGAAGAGGTGCAGGCACAGGATCAGGACAAGATGATTCTGCATATTGATCCCGGTACGGCATTTGGAACCGGAATGCATGATACCACCCAGTTATGTATCCGTCAGTTAAAGAAGTATATCACACCGGAAACCGTATTGCTGGATGTGGGAACCGGAAGCGGAATTTTATCGATATTGTCTTTGATGTTTGGCGCTAAGAAGGCCGTGGGTACGGATCTTGATCCATGCGCGGTAGAGGCCGTCAAGGATAATATGGAAGCAAACCACATCGATCCTTCGGATTTTACCATGATGATCGGAAATATCATTACGGAAAAGGAAGTGCAGGACAAGGTTGGCTATGAGTGCTATGACATTGTGGTTGCCAACATTCTGGCAGAGGTCTTGCAGGCACTTACACCCGTGATTGTTTCGCAGTTAAAACCGGGTGGAATCTATATCACTTCCGGTATTATTGATGATAAAGAGCAGGTTGTGCGGGATGCGGTAGAAGCCGCAGGATTAAAGCTCCTTGAAGTGACTTATCAGGGAGAATGGGTGAGCGTTACTGCACAGAAGCCGTTATAAAAAGCGCAAAATCGGGAAAGGATACAGAAGATGTATCAGTTTTTTGTTGAACCACAACAGATTCATGTAGATGACAAGAGTGTCACAATTACAGGAAGCGATGTGAACCATATCAAAAACGTCCTCCGCATGAAAATCGGGGAAGAAATTGCTGTAAGCAATGGACAGGATGGAAAGGAATACCGTTGCGGTATCCGGGAATATACAGAAGACGCGGTACTGTGTGAGCTTCGCTTTATCAAGGAAGATGGCGTGGAACTGCCCTCTAAGATTTATCTGTTTCAGGGACTGCCCAAGGCAGATAAGATGGAGCTGATTATCCAGAAAGCGGTGGAGCTTGGCGTATATCAGGTGATTCCGGTTGCCATGAAGCGCTGCGTGGTGAAGCTGGACGATAAGAAAGCAGCATCAAAAATCGCGCGTTGGCAGGGCATTGCAGAGGCAGCAGCCAAGCAGAGCAAGCGGGGAATCATTCCGCAGATTACGCAGGTCATGACCTTTGCACAGGCGATGGAATACAGCCGGAAGGCGCAGGTGCGTCTCGTGCCGTATGAGCTGGCAGAGGGAATGGAGGAGACGCGTAAGATTATAGAACAGATTCAGCCGGGACAGGAGATCGCCGTCTTTATCGGACCGGAAGGTGGATTTGACGAAGATGAAATCCGTAAGGCCATGGAAGATGGGATGCAGCCGGTTACGCTTGGAAAGAGAATTCTCCGTACGGAGACAGCAGGAATGACGGTTTTATCCATTCTGATGTACCATTTGGAACAGCGATGAACAGTTCTGGGTTTTCACTCTTTGAGGTGTTTTGGCATAAGATGTAATAGGGGGAGTAGAAATCAGGCACTGCCCCAACAAACTATAGAACAAGGGAAGTGTTGGTATGGAAGTATATTTAGACAATTCTGCAACAACCCGGTGCTTTCCGGAAGTTGCAGAGCTTATGAAGCAGATTATGTGTGAGGATTATGGCAATCCTTCCAGTCTTCATAGAAAGGGTGTGCAGGCAGAAAATCATCTGCGCACAGCCAAAGAAACAATCGCAAAGATTTTAAAGGTGAATGAGAAGGAACTTCTTTTTACCTCGGGAGGTACAGAGTCCGATAATCTTGCCCTGATCGGAGCAGCCCATGCAAACTGCAGGCGGGGGAAACATCTGATTACAACATCGATTGAACATCCGGCCATTTTACAGACAATGAAATATCTGGAGGAAGAGGGTTACCGGGTAACCTATCTGCCGGTGGATGAGAAAGGCTGCATCCGTCTTGAGGATCTGCAGCGCGCCATTACCGGAGAGACGATACTGGTTTCCATCATGTATACCAATAATGAAGTCGGCTCACAGCAGCCTATTGCACAGGCCGGTGCTTTGATTAAGAAAATGAATCCGCAGATTCTTTTCCATGTGGATGCCGTGCAGGGCTTTGGCAAGGCCAGAATTTATCCGAAAAAGATGAACATTGATATGCTTTCTGTCAGCGGGCACAAGATACACGGACCAAAGGGAGTCGGTTTCCTTTATGTTGACAGTCACGTGAAACTCAAACCCATCGTATTCGGCGGCGGCCAGCAGGGCGGCATGCGTTCCGGTACGGAGAATGTGCCCGGTATCGCAGGAATTGCGAAAGCCGCACAGATCATGTATGCCAATTACGATCAGGATATGGAGAAGCTTTACAGCCTTAAGAAATGCTTTATTGAGGGTGTAAAGAAGATCGACCAGGTGATCGTGAACGGGCCGGACTGTATGGACGGGGCACCCCATATCGTGAGCGTTTCCTTCAGCGGTGTAAGGAGTGAAGTACTGCTTCATTCCCTGGAGGATAAAGGAATCTATGTGTCCGCAGGAAGTGCCTGTTCCGCGCATAAGCCACAGCCTTCTGCAACTTTAATGGCGATGGGGGTTCCGAAGGATCTGCTGTCATCAACGATCCGGTTCAGTTTTTCCGTCTTTACCGCCATGGAAGAAATCAACTATACTTTAGAGGCTTTGTATGATATAATTCCCATGCTTAGAAAGTACACCCGTAAATAAATATAGAAAGAGAGTAACTAATGTTTACAGCATTTTTGATTAAGTATGCCGAGATCGGTGTAAAAGGAAAGAATAAGTATTTATTCGAAGAGGCGCTGGCAAAGCAGGTAAAATATGCTTTGAAGCGGTGCGAAGGAGAATTCAAGGTTACAAGAACCGAGGGCAGAATTTATGTGCATGCCCTGACCGACTTTGACTTTGATGAAACCGTGAATGAATTAAAGACTGTATTTGGTATCAGTGGAATCTGTCCGGTCATCCATGTAGAGGATGAGGGCTTCGAGAAGCTTTCCCAGACCGTGATTGATTATATGAACGAGAATTATCCGGATAAGAATATTACCTTCAAGGTAAATACCCGCCGTGCGCGGAAGAATTATCCGATGGATTCCCAACAGGTAAACCGTGAAATGGGTGGAGTGATTCTGGATGCATTTCCTGAAATGCGTGTGGATGTTCATCATCCGGATGTCATGCTCCACATTGAGATTCGTGAAAAGATTTATATTTATTCTATGGAAATTCCGGGCCCCGGCGGAATGCCTGTCGGCAGTAACGGCAAGGCAATGCTTCTTTTGTCCGGTGGAATTGATTCCCCGGTTGCAGGCTATATGATCGCCAAGCGAGGTGTAAAGATTGATGCAGTTTACTTCCATGCACCCCCATATACCAGTGACCGTGCGAAGCAGAAGGTAGTTGATCTTGCCAGACAGGTATCCCGCTACTCGGGTCCGATTTATCTGCATACCATTAACTTTACCGATATTCAGCTTTACATCTATGAGAAATGCCCGCATGAAGAACTCACCATTATCATGCGCCGTTATATGATGAAGATTGCAGAGACCATCGCCAAGGAAAATGAATGCCTTGGTCTGATTACCGGCGAAAGCATCGGACAGGTTGCCTCCCAGACCGTACAGTCTCTGGCCGTAACCAACGAAGTATGTACCCTCCCGGTATTCCGTCCTCTGATCGGATTTGATAAGATGGAGATCGTTGACATTTCCGAAAAGATCGGCACTTACGAAACCTCGATTCTTCCCTACGAAGACTGTTGTACTATTTTCGTAGCCAAGCATCCGGTAACGAAACCGAACCTGAACATCATCAAACGCCATGAAGAAAATCTCAAAGAGAAGATCGATGAACTCGTGCAGCAGGCACTTGATTCGGACGTCGTTGAGATCGTGAAGGTAGATTGATTGGAATTCTTAGACCAATTTGTATCGTTGAGATCTGACTAATTAGAGAAAGAGTAGATTAAGTGCCCAATTATACTTAGTTCTTGTGCATTCGGAGAGGCTTAGAAGTTCTTCTATTTCATGCACAGACAGCAATGCCCGGACATGGATGTACGGGCAAGACGCAATCGAGCCTGGATGGTGAGTTGCGTCGTTTGCGTACGTGGTCTGTTATTAAATTGAAATAGTTAGAACTTCTTAGCTTCGTAGTCCTGCACAAGGACAAGTATATTGGGCACTATAATACAAATAATAAAACAAGTGCCAAATCAAAATTCAGCACTTGTTTTCAAATTCGTATTAAGTACAGATTTTAAAGCCAGATCTTAGATCATGTAAGGCTTTAAGGTTTCTAATACATCATCAACGTTCTCTTCTGCATGGATGTTCAGATCAATCGGTCTGGAAAGATCAAGACTGAAGATACCCATGATAGACTTAGCGTCGATAACGTATCTGCCGGATACTAAGTCAAAGTCATAATCAAATTTTGTAATATCATTTACAAAAGATTTTACTTTGTCGATAGAATTTAAAGAAATTTGAACTGTTTTCATTTCTGAATTACCTCCTTGTTTTCATACCTTCTGCTATTATAGTAATGGGTGAAACTGGAAAAGTCAATGCTAAAAAGGGACAAAATTAATGGAGAATAATATGAAAAGTGTAGCATTTCATAATTTGGGCTGTAAGGTAAATGGTTATGAAATGGACTATATGCAACAAAATTTACAGGAAAGAGGCTATCTTGTTGTACCTTTTGATACAAAAGCGGATATTTACATCATTAATACCTGCTCGGTAACCAATATGGCAGACCGGAAAAGCCGCCAGATGATTCATCGTGCAAAAAAGATGAATCCGGATGCAATCGTGGTTGCCGTTGGCTGTTATGTACAGACCAGTACCGAAGAAGTATTGAAGGATTTAAGCATTGATATTGCCATTGGGAATAACCGGAAGAAGGATCTTGTTGAGATCATTGAGGAATATCTGCGCCGCAGTGAGCAGGAGGGGGAAGCCTTTACAATCGAAGAAAAGAAGTCTTTCTCGGAAAGAAATATCATAGATATTAATCATACCGATGAATATGAGGACATGCAGCTTTCCCATACCGCAGAGCATACCCGCGCCTTCTTAAAGGTACAGGATGGCTGCAACCAGTTCTGCTCCTATTGTATTATTCCGTATGCCAGAGGACGGATCCGCTACCGTGCAATGGATGAAGTGCTGAAGGAAGTCTGGGAACTGACGGCAAATGGTTATCAGGAGATTGTCCTTACGGGGATTCATTTAAGCTCTTATGGAATGGAAAAGGGCAATGACTTTACGAAAAGCAGACTGGGCGAACTGATCCGTGCCGTGAACGGTGTGGAGGGGGTGCGTCGGATCCGTTTGGGATCCCTGGAGCCGCGTATTATTACAGAAGAGTTTGCAAAAGAACTGTCACAGTGTGAGAAACTGTGTCCGCATTTCCATCTTTCTTTGCAGAGCGGCTGTGATTCCGTGCTTCAACGCATGAATAGAAAGTACACAACCGGGGAATATTACGAAAAGGCAGAGATTCTCCGGAGGTTTTTTGATGAGCCGGCAATTACCACAGATGTGATCGTTGGTTTTCCGCAGGAAACAGAAGAAGAATTTGGGCAGACCGTGGAATTTCTTAAGAAAGTCCGGTTCTATGAGACACATATTTTTAAATATTCCAGGAGAAAGGGTACTCCGGCAGCCATCATGCAGGGACAGGTTCCGGAGGAAGTAAAGAGTGTACGGAGCGACCGTCTGTTGGAGCTTCATGCACAGAACAGCCGCGCATTCCGGGAGTCCTACATAGGAAAACAGGTGGAATATCTGCTGGAAGAAGAAATGATGATTAATGGCGTGCGTTATCAGACCGGTTATACCAGGGAATATATCCGGATTGCTTTGAAAACACAGGAGGATCTTTCCGGAACGATTCAAAAAGGAGTGATTCGCGAGTTTTTAAAACCGGACATCCTTCTTGTATTTTCCAGTTAAATGGGGTAATATGGAAAAGAGTGTAAACTTATGGAGAGGTGTAAGATGCAGGATTTGGGAAATACACAGTTTTTTTGTGTTGAAAAGGATAATAACAGCGTAAGACTTGTATTGCAGGAAGTATATGAGGCTCTTGTCGAGAAAGGGTACAATCCGGTGAACCAGATTGTTGGATACATTATGTCCGGGGATCCTACATATATTACCAGTCATCGGAATGCCAGAAGTCTGATCATGAAATTGGAGAGAGACGAGCTGGTAGAAGAAATGCTGACGGCTTATATTAAGAACAATCATTGGAGCAAGGACGAGTAATATGCGAATTATGGGATTGGATTATGGATCCAAAACAGTAGGTGTTGCTATCAGCGATGCCATGCTGATTACCGCACAGGGAATTGAGATTATCCGTCGCAAGGATGAAAATAAGCTTCGTCAGACACTGGCACGGATTGAAGAACTGATCGAAGAATACGAAGTTACGGAAATTGTTTTAGGACTTCCAAAGAATATGAACGATACCATGGGTCCCCGTGTTGAAGCAACCATGGAGTTCAAGGAGAAGTTAGAGCGCAGAACAGGACTTCCGGTACATACCTGGGATGAAAGATTAACGACCGTAACCGCAGATAAGACGATGATGGAAGCAGGAGTACGCCGGGAACATCGCAGGGAATATGTGGATATGATTGCTGCAACGCTGATATTGCAGGGATACCTTGACCGGCGGGCAATGGAAAAGAAAGAAGATTAAACAGAGGAAGTATCGTGGAGAAGATTACATTTACACTGGATACCAATGAAACAGCAGAATTTTATGTGCTGGAACAGACGAAACTTTTCGGATATCCCTATATTCTGGTTACTGAGGAAGAAGAGGGAGACGGAGAAGCACTGATTTTGAAAGAAATTACTGGAAGCAAAGACGGTGATACGATTTATGAAATCGTGGAAGATGAAACAGAACTGCGTGCTGTAGCAGATGTATTTGAGAATCTGTTAGAGGATGTATCTTTAACTGACGGTGAAGAGCTGTAAGCTAAATTATAAATCATACAGCGATTGCTGGAGTTGCATCGGATTGATCCATTCATCCGGATGACGGATTTGTATGCTGCAGGACCGGAGACGCAGAAGGCAGCAAATGAAAACGCCATCATTATTTTAACGACAGGTTTTGAGATGATGAATCATTGGATGAAACTCTGCATGTGCTGTGAAGAATGTGGAGGTAAAACTGATTGAAGAAAAAACAGACAGAATCTGTATCCAGTCTCAAGGTAATCCCCCTTGGAGGACTGGAACAGATTGGTATGAACATTACTGCCTTTGAGTACGAAGACAGTATTATTGTAGTTGACTGCGGTCTATCCTTTCCGGAGGACGATATGCTGGGCATTGACCTGGTAATTCCGGATGTAACCTATTTAAAGAACAATATTGATAAGGTGAAGGGCTTTATGATTACTCACGGACATGAGGATCATATTGGGGCGCTTCCATATGTTCTGAAAGATATTAACGTTCCTGTCTATGCAACCAAGCTGACGATGGGAATTATTGAAAACAAACTCAAAGAGCATGAGCTTTTGGGAACAACGAAGCGTAAGGTTGTGAAGTTCGGACAGTCCATTATTCTCGGACAGTTCCGCATTGAATTTATTAAGACAAATCACAGCATTGTGGATGCTGCTGCGCTGGCCATTTATTCTCCGGCAGGAATTATTGTGCACACCGGAGATTTTAAGGTGGATTACACACCGGTATTCGGGGACTCCATCGACCTGCAGCGTTTTGCCGAGATTGGCAAAAAGGGAGTGCTGGCGCTGATGTGTGACTCCACGAATGCGGAGCGGCCCGGCTTTACTCCGTCGGAGAGGACGGTCGGAAGAACATTTGACACTCTTTTTGAAGAGCATAAGAATACACGAATCATTATCGCAACGTTTGCATCCAATGTAGACCGTGTACAGCAGATTATTAACTCTGCCTATAAGTTTGGCAGAAAAGTAGTGGTTGAAGGCCGCAGTATGGTGAATATCATCGAGACGGCAACGAACCTTGGATATCTGAATATCCCTGAAAATACATTGATTGATACGGAAATGCTGAAAAATTATCCGAATGAAAAGACGGTCATTATTACGACAGGAAGCCAGGGCGAAAGTATGGCGGCCTTAAGCCGTATGGCAGAGGATAATCACCGGAAGATTTCGATCGGACCGGGAGATACGGTCATCTTTTCTTCCCATCCGATTCCGGGTAATGAAAAGGCAGTAACCAATGTCATTAACGAGTTATTGTTAAAGGGAGCAGATGTGATTTTCCAGGATGTGCATGTATCCGGACATGCCTGCCAGGAAGAAATCAAGCTGATTTATTCTCTGGTGCGTCCCAAATATGCGATTCCGGTTCATGGAGAATATAAGCATCTGCGCGCACAGGCGAAGCTTGCCGAAGAACTTGGAATCCCGAAGGATCATATTTTTATCCTGCAGTCGGGAGATGTGCTGGAATTTAACGATGGGGAAGCGAAGGTTTCCGGTAAAGTACCGGTTGGTGATATTTTGGTAGACGGACTTGGAGTCGGTGATGTCGGCAATGTGGTACTGCGTGACCGACAGCATCTTGCAGAAGATGGTATTATGATCGTTGTACTGGGATTAGACGGTGCGACCGATCAGTTGATTACCGGACCGGATATTGTATCCAGGGGCTTTGTATATGTAAAGACATCAGATGAACTGATGGATGAAGCAAGGGAGGTAGTTACCCTTGCGGTGGAAGGATGCCTGGATCGTGGTATTACGGACTGGGGAAAGCTTAAGAGCACGATTAAGGATGCATTGGGCGAATTTGTCTGGAAGAAGACGAAACGCCGTCCGATGATTCTTCCGATCATCATGGAAATCTAGAAATTTTTTCTTATACCGGGGGACAAAGGTCATGTTAGATCAAAATATTCACAATCAGGCAGAACAGTTTGTAAAAGAAATTTGCGAAACGGATGTCTATAAAACATATGTAATGCAGCTTGCGCGGCTGAAACAGAATCCGGAACTTTATAAGCAGGTAAATGACTACCGTAAACTGAATTTTGAAATGCAGAACGCATCCCAGGTGGATGATCTGTTTGATAAGATGGATTATTTTGAGAAAGAATATAAGCAATTCCGTGAGAATGTGATTGTAGATGATTTTTTGACGGCAGAGCTTGCCCTTTGCCGGATGATGCAGGAAATTAATGCCCTGATTGTGGACGGGCTGAACTTTGAATAAGGCAACTGTTTGAAATAGTTGTAGGCATGAGAAAGGCAGTAACATTATGAATGCAAAAGCATTAATTGGTACAGTAATCGAAACGATCATTAAGGTTTTAGTGCTTGCGGCCGCGATTATCCTGGTGTTTAAAGGCGCGACGAAAGCATATGATTTCGGCTACCGTGTATTTGCGGATGAACCGATGTCCATAACCGGAGGACGGACGATTACCGTTGGAATTGCTGAGGATGCAGATATAACAGATATTGCGAAGATGCTCGAGGAAAAGGGATTAATTTCCGATTACCGGCTGTTTATTGTGCAGGAGCTTCTGTCTGCACAGCACAATAAGATTAAACCCGGAATCTATGACCTGAGTACGGGTATGAAAGCAGAAGAAATGCTGGAAATCCTTGCAGGTGAAGGTGAGGAAGGAAACAGCAATACCGTTGTACCCAATGCCGAGACCGGAGATACCACAGATTCATCCGAAGAGGAAATTGATACAGAAGAATTAGGTAATGAGGATATGGAAGTAGAGGTGCTTCCGGAAGATGCGGCAGAATCCTCAGAATTAACAGAAACGGGAGAATAGACGGTGATTGCAGACGAAAGAATCAGTACATTTATTCATTCCCTGGATACAGGGAATACTCCCTTTCTTACGGAATTGGAGCGATATGCGAAGGAAACCAATGTACCTGTTATCCGACCTCAGATGCAGAGCTTTTTGAAGGTGCTTCTTGCCATGCAGCAGCCAAAGCAGATTTTAGAGGTGGGGACGGCCATTGGTTTTTCTGCGTTACTGATGGCAGAATACGGACCGGCAGACTGCCATATTACAACGATTGAAAAGTATGAAAAGCGGATTCCTCTTGCAAAAGAGAATTTCAAAAAGGCGGGCAGGGAAGACCAGATTACCCTGTTAGAGGGAGATGCCACAGAAATCCTGAAAGAGCTGGAAGGACCGTATGACCTGATTTTTATGGATGCGGCGAAGGGACAGTATATCCACTTCCTTCCGGATATTTTGAAATTAATGCCGGAGGGAGGTACACTGCTTTCCGATAATGTGCTTCAGGACGGAGATGTCTGTGAGTCAAGATTTGCGGTAACGAGAAGGAACCGCACGATTCATGCCAGGATGCGGGATTATCTGTATGAATTAAAGCATCATGAGGAGCTGCGTACCGATATTCTGCCGGTGGGCGATGGAATGACCATCAGTGTGCGTGTCAGGAAGCCTTAGGCAGATTCCGTATTTGAGGACAGACAAAAGGTCTGGTCAATAGGAACATAAATAAGTTGTAAAAGTTATAAATAGTAGGAACAGTCAAGGAGACAGAATGAGAAAACCGGAACTTCTGATACCAGCCAGTTCACTGGAGGTTTTAAAAACTGCCGTGCTTTTTGGAGCAGATGCAGTATATATCGGAGGCGAAGCGTTCGGACTTCGCGCAAAAGCCAGGAATTTTGATAAAGAAAGCATGAAGGAAGGAATTGCTTTTGCCCATGAGAGAGGTGTGCGTGTTCATGTGACCGCCAATATTCTGGCGCATAACCGTGACCTTGATGGAGCAAGGGAATATTTTAAGGAACTGAAGGAATTAAAGCCGGATGCCCTGATTATTGCAGATCCGGGAATGTTTACCCTTGCACGTGAAATCTGTCCGGAAATTGACATTCATGTTTCCACGCAGGCCAATAATACGAATTATATGACCTACAGGTTCTGGTATCAGCAGGGCGCAAAGCGTGTCGTGTCAGCGAGAGAGCTGTCTCTTGCCGAGATTAAAGAGATCCGTGAACACATTCCGGAGGATCTTGAGATCGAGAGCTTTATCCATGGAGCGATGTGCATTTCCTATTCGGGAAGATGTCTCCTCAGCAGCTTTTTTACCGGAAGAGATGCCAATCAGGGAGCCTGTACACATCCCTGCCGCTGGAAATATTCCGTTATGGAGGAAAAACGCCCGGGCGAGTATTTCCCGGTATATGAGAACGAGCGAGGAACTTATATCTTTAATTCCAAGGATCTGTGCATGATTGAACATATTCCGGAGATGATCGAGGCGGGAATTGACAGCTTTAAGATCGAAGGACGCATGAAAACGGCGCTTTATGTGGCAACGGTTGCCAGAACCTACCGGAAAGCGATTGATGATTATCTCGAATCCGAAGAGAAATATCGTGCCAACATGAACTGGTACAAGGAGGAAATCTCCAAGTGCACGTACCGCCAGTTTACAACGGGCTTTTATTTTGGAAAGCCGGACGAGAACACGCAGATTTATGATTCCAATACCTATATCAACGAATATATTTATTTAGGAAGCATTGAAGAAGTTACCGAAGAGGGACTTGCAAAAATCACACAGAAGAACAAATTCTGTGTGGGCGACCGCATCGAAATTATGAAACCCAATGGTGACAACATAGAAGCTTCCGTGTTATCCTTAAGAACAGAGGATGGGCAGCAGGTAGAAAGCGCACCCCATCCCCAGCAGGTTTTATATGTGGAATTAAGTACCGTGCCTGCGGTATTTGATCTTCTTCGTGTTCGCAAAAAAGAAGAATAGACGTTACAGTTCACACAGCAGCCAGACACTTGCTGTCAGGGTGCGTAAGAACATAATGCAGGAGTGAGCAGGCTCCTTTTGCGAAGCAAAACTTGAAATGAGCCTGCGAATCGAATCGTTGCTGGAACGAGGTACGAGTGAACAGTAACGAGTAGACAGAGGGAGGAAAACAATGAATGATGTGAAAGATGTCGAGGCGCTCTTTGGCAGCAGGGTGTTCACCCGTGCGACCATGCGGGAACGCCTTCCAAAGAATGTTTACAAAGAAGTAATCAAGATCATGGATTGCGGTGGTGAACTTTCTCCGGCAACAGCAGATGTAGTGGCAAAAGCCATGAAGGACTGGGCTGTTGAAAATGGTGCAACCCATTATACACACTGGTTTCAGCCACTTACCGGTATTACGGCTGAAAAGCATGATTCTTTTATTACGCATCCGGATGTGGATGGCAAAATGCTGATGGAATTTTCCGGCAAAGAGCTCATTAAGGGCGAGCCGGATGCTTCTTCGTTCCCTTCGGGCGGACTTCGTGCAACGTTTGAAGCACGTGGCTATACTGCATGGGATATTACGTCTCCGGCATTTTTGCGCGAGGATGCAACGGGCGTAATTCTTTGCATTCCGACTGCATTCTGTTCCTATAAAGGAGAGGCTCTGGATACGAAAACACCGCTTCTGCGTTCCATGGAAGCGATCAGCCAGCAGGCTCTTCGTATTGTGCGTCTGTTTGGCAATACGGAAGCAACGAGAGTGATTCCGAGTGTTGGTGCGGAGCAGGAATATTTTCTGGTAGACCGGGATAATTATCTGAAGCGTGAAGATCTGATTTTTGCAGGAAGAACCCTGTTTGGAGCGCCTGCGCCGAAGGGGCAGGAAATGGATGACCATTATTTCGGAACTATCCGTGAGCGGATCGGCGCTTACATGAAAGATATTAATCTGGAGCTGTGGAAGCTTGGCGTTACAGCGAAGACACAGCACAATGAGGCGGCTCCGGCACAGCATGAGCTGGCTCCGATCTATGAGACCGCCAATGTTGCGGTAGATCACAATCAGCTCATTATGGAGACGATGAAGAAGGTGGCAGAGCGTCACAATCTGACCTGTCTGCTCCATGAAAAGCCATATGCCGGTGTGAACGGTTCCGGTAAGCACAATAACTGGTCATTGACGACGGATAATGGCGTGAATATGCTGGATCCGGGTGAAACTCCGAATGAAAACATCCAGTTCCTTCTGGTGCTTGCCTGCATTATCAAGGCAGTGGATGTCCATGCGGATCTGCTGCGTCAGAGCGCATCCGATGTTGGAAATGATCATCGTCTTGGCGGATATGAGGCGCCGCCGGCAATTATGTCCGTATTCCTGGGAGAACAGCTGGAAGATGTGGTAAAGCAGCTTGTAGAAACAGGGGAAGCTTCCCATTGTCTCGAAGGCGGTAAGATGGAAACCGGTGTGTCAGCCATTCCTGATTTTACCAAGGATGCTACCGATCGTAACCGTACTTCACCGTTTGCCTTTACCGGCAATAAGTTTGAATTCCGAAGCGTAGGTTCTTCGGATTCTGTAGGAAGCCCGAATACGACACTGAATGCGATTGTGGCAGAGGCTTTCTGTGAAGCGGCAGATGAACTGGAGCAGGCAGAGGATTTCGACCAGGCAGTACATGATCTCATTAAGAAATATTTCACCGAGCATCAGAGAATTATCTTTAATGGCAATGGGTATGCTCCGGAATGGGTAGAAGAAGCAAAACGCCGCGGATTGCCGAATTTGGTATCTATGGTGGATGCGGTCGATACCCTGACAACGGATAAGGCGGTAAAGCTGTTTGAAAAGTTTAAGATTTTTACGAGGGCAGAACTGGAATCCAGGGAAGAAATTCTTTATGAAACCTATGCAAAGACACTGAACATTGAAGCTCTTACGATGATTCATATGGCTTCCCGTCAGTTGCTTCCGGTGTGTGTATCCTACAGTAAGAAGCTGGCCGACGCAGTCATTGCCGTAACAGAAGCCGGTGCAGATGCTTCTGTGCAGGAAGAGCTGCTGAATGAGGTATCCAGGGAACTGAAGACCGCAAAACTGGCACTTGAAGCATTGAAGATGGATGAAGAGAAGGCCGGAGAGATTGCCAATGCAAGAGAAAAGGCATTCTTTTATAAGGATGTCATCAAGGAGGATATGGAAGCCTTACGTGCTCCGATTGACCGCCTTGAAATGTTAGTTGAAAAGGATATGTGGCCGATGCCGACTTATGCAGATCTGATGTTTGAGGTCTAGGTGATCAGATACAGCCATGCAGAATAGTAATAAGATTATGAAACTGCAATAAAAATAAGAACTCCCGTATACTGGTGCCGGCCGGATACGGGAGTTTGTGCTTTATAATGATACAATATAACAGGTTGGGGATTGGTTTAGTTTACCTTAACCTCCAGATATCCCAGTAATTTGCTGGTATCGTACTCGTTGAGGATCCCCAGATTGGAATCATAGAATTTACCATCAAAGTGAATGAGGTAATGACAATAGCGGCCCATCTTCTCCATCATAATACAGCATTTAGGAAGAGTAACTTCTTCTCCTTCGGTATACATGATCACATCGCTGTGATCAATACCGTAATAATTCAAGGCGGAAATAACACGTCCCATCGTGGCCTGCCATTCACGGCAGTCCATAACACTGATTACCTCTGCAATGGTAACTCCTGCCAGCATGGCAACACAGGTCTGTCCGCATAAGCCATCCTCCGGCTGGGTGATAATATCAATGTGGTCAATTTTTCGAATCGGATTGTCGAAGCTGTAGGGACTGTTCTGGTCCATTTTAATTAAGCTGGATCCGATATGAAGCAGAATCTTATGGGGTTGTGCGACATCAATGTGAGCCACGTCTTCATCTCTTAAATGAATCTTATAGTTACCCTTATCCTCCGGAAGAAGTTCACAGTCAATATGTTTATTGTCCAGAATCAGGTCGCCCTGAATGACATCACGTTGCTTGCATACTTCCCATACATTAAACGGAATACGAATGCAGAAGAGATTGTCCTTCTTCTCAATTTTACCGGTAAAAAAGTATCTCATAGTAACCTCCCAAAATCATACGTTATGCATCAACCATACCAAATTTCCGCTGAAATGTTAAGGGTTTTCGGGTAAGAAAAACATAAGTATCTAAAAAAATACAACCTGATAAAAAAATAACGAAAAAAGTACTTGCCAAACCTACATATATTATGTATAATACCAAAGGTAACAGCGCATAGGGCTATCGCCAAACGGTAAGGCAACGGACTCTGACTCCGTCATTTCAAGGTTCGAATCCTTGTAGCCCTGCTACAAACCCCGAAGGAGATTCTTTCGGGGTTTTGTTGTACTATAACTGTTACTGGAAGAAGAGCGTACATATGTGGTATACTATGTATAATTATAGATGAAAAGGAGGCAGGTGTTATGGAAGACAAAAGGGAAATATTGGAATCCTTTACAAATGAGATGCAGAAGATGTTTGGCAAATCACTCAGGAAAATTATTCTATATGGTTCCTATGCCCGAGGCGATTTTAAAGTGAACTCGGACATGGATCTTATGATATTGACCTCCTTATCAGATGATGAGATTAAAAGGCTTGAAAATGAAGTATATGATATTGCCTTTGAATATGAGATGACTTATGGAATCGCGATAAGTGTAAATGTTAAGAATGAAGACCATTTTAATTACTGGCTGGGAGCCTTACCTTATTATGATAATGTCAAAAAGGAGGGAATTGTACTTGCTGGATGAAAGAAGAGTTGATTTACTGGCGGTGAAAGATTACCTTAGCAAGATGGAAAATTAAAAGGTATCAGAAAGTAAAAGAGGAACATTCATGTTGGAAATTGGAAAAAGACAATTACTTACAATAGTAAAGAAAGTAGAGTTCGGAGTCTATCTTGCGAAAAAGCAGGAAGCAGATCCGGAAGAAAAGGTGCTTTTGCCCCGGAAGGAAGTTCCGGAGAATGCACAGATCGGGGATGAAATCGAAGTATTTCTTTACCGTGATTCCAAGGACCGGATGATTGCAACCGTGCGGCAGCCGAAGATTTCTTTAGGAGAGGTTGCCCTGCTTCGAGTGAAGGAAAATGGTAAAATCGGAGCATTCCTTGACTGGGGCCTTGAGAAGGATCTGCTGCTTCCATTCCGTGAACAGGTAAGAAAGGTACGCCCCGGAGAGGAATGTCTGGTTGCTTTATATCTCGATAAGAGTAAGCGTTTGTGTGCGACGATGAAGATCTATCATTATCTGCGCACAGACAGTCCTTATGAAAAGGATCAGAAGGTAACCGGAACACTTTATGAAATCAGTGATAACTTTGGTGCGTTTGTAGCAGTGGATAATCGTTATTCGGCTTTGATTCCGAAGAAAGAGCCTTTGGGAAATGCAAAGGTTGGAGATACCGTAGAAGCCCGTGTTACGGAAGTACTGAAGGATGGGAAACTGTCCCTAAGCCTTAGGGAGAAAGCGTACATCCAGATGAATGAGGATGCGCAGAAGCTTCTGAAGCTTTTGGAAGAGCAGGGAGGTGAGCTGCCCGTTGGTGACAAGTCCGCACCTGAAAAGATCAGCGAACTGACCGGTATGAGCAAGAATGAATTCAAGCGCGCAGCCGGTAATTTATACAGGCAGCGGCTGATTAAGGTGGAAGAACATAAGATTTATCAGCTTTCATCCGATAAGTGATCGAGGAATAAATAAGGACACGCAGATGCGTGTCCTTCAGACTGTAGACAAAGTCCCGGTATTTACCGAGCTTTTCTATTATAAACACTGC
>CAVHRK010000117.1:0-6954 GCA_963638365.1 Anaerobutyricum sp.
AGTTTTGCTTCGCAAAAGGAGCCTGCTCACTCCTGAATCATGTTCTTACGCAGCCTGACAGCAAGCGTCTGGCTGCTGTGTGAACTGTAACACTTGGTTCCCCTACTTGCCTGCTACGTTTACCGTAGTCATCTTATTATTGATAATATCTGCAATACGGTCTGCAAGCGCTTCACGTCCGGCATCATTATAATGCATTTCATCTGCCATATATTCTTCGTAATTGTCTTCATTAATGGTTCCGATATAATTATCTACGAAGGATACGCCGCCGCTGCTGGATACCGCATCCAGTTCCTTCTGTACATAATGCGGAATATCTCCGTTACCCATATCGTAAGTGTTTCCATTATGAAGGTTTCCGTCCTCATCCTTGTACTGTGCATAGGTCGGAGACATCACAAAGATTCGGATATACGGCCAGTTCGCCTTAATCTTGTCAAGGGATACCTTAAGTCCACCGGTAAACGCCGTAACATCATTCGGATTATCCGGATTATCGGACGGCGTTCCGATATTGTAATCCGTACTGTCATACATAATCAGAATCACATCCACCTTAGACATGTCCACCGTCTTCAGTTCTTCTACCACTTCCAGATACCTGGGATCAGGTTCATCCTTTGCAATGGACTCAATCGCGGTAAACTGATTCTGTTCAAGGAATGTCACCACATAATACAGATTGAAGTGATCTCTGGTATAGGAAGGATTGTATTCCGCATACTTACATGCGACCGAAGAATCCGGGAATGCACAGTTATAAACCGTTGCATTCGTTTTCTCTGCAATCTTCGCTGCCAGTCCGTTCTCCCCTCTTTCATCGGAAAAAGGATTGTTTCCAAGGCAGAGAATCGTAAGCTCTCCATCGTCCTCATGCCCTTCTAAGAGAGAACCGTCCATCGGCAGGATCATATCCATGGTCTCTGTATCAAACTCAGACGGATCTACCTGCTCGATATCCGCCTCTGGGTTCCGGGTTCCTTTATTCCACCGGTAAAGGCGAAATACAGAAACACCTGCAATAATAATAATCAGTGCAATAAATACAATGTGAATCCAAACGTTCTTATCTTTAAAATTCATCTTACTCCATCTTTCCTTCCAGAATCTCTAACGCCTTCTCAAACTGGCTGTCCGTACCATCTTCATTATACTTTTCGTAATCCATCTCTACCTCGACATCCGGTGTGATTCCAACTCCGTGAATATTGCGTCCTGATGGAGTAAAATAAGCACTTGTCGTAAGCTTCAATGCCGTTCCGTCATTCAGGTGCCGGATGCTCTGTACAATTCCTTTTCCATAGGTCGTTGTGCCAACCAGTGTTCCCTTATTGTAATCCTGAATCGCACCAGCCAGAATCTCCGATGCACTTGCCGAGTATTCATTCGTCATTACCACCAATGGCAAATTAAATTCGTTCTCACCGTCACAGGTATATTCCTTACGGTTTCCATCCTTGTCCTCTGTATAAACAACCAGACCTGCAGGAAGAATCTTTCTTGCAATTTCAACAACCACATTCAGATCTCCGCCCGGATTGCTTCTCAGATCCAGAACCAGTCCTTTCATGCCCTTCGCCTTTAATTCAGCCATTGCTTCGGTATACTGGTCTACCGTAACGGTATCAAATTCGCGGATCCGAAGATAACCAATATGATCGGTATCATCTACCATACCATAATTTACCGTGGTTGTCTCTATTAAATTACCGCGTTCTATGTCAAACTCCAGATAATCCGGTTCTCCTTCCCGGTATATGGTAAGGTGTACCGTAGTTCCCTCCCGTCCTTTCACCAGACTGACAACCTGGGTGAGGCTCATGCCCTGGGTATACTCATCCTCTACTTTATAGATGATATCCCCTTCCTTAAGACCGGCATTTAAGGCAGGTCCGTCTTCCACAAGACCGGAAATAACCGGAAGCTGGCGTGTCTGGTCAAGCGAGATATAGGCTCCGATCCCATAAGAAACACCCTGATTACTGTCCATCACATCCTGAAGCTCTTCCTTGGTATAGTATTCCGAATATGGATCGTTCAGAGACTCTACCATTCCTTTATAGACGCCGTCCTGAAGCTGCTTCGTTGTCACGTCATCGCCATAAAAAGTTTCATCAATAAGCTTTTCAATTGTCTGCATTTTTGCAAGTGTATCTGAATTGATAACACTTGTCGCTTCTGTTTCCCCCTGATCCGCACTATGCTTTGTCTGATTATACTGATAAAGTCTCACTCCCAGAAACACTCCTGATAACAAAACCATTCCCATCAGTATTCCAACCAGCATACCGGGAAGAAAACCATTCTTCTGATTCTGCTCGTTATTTTCCAATGCTGCTCTCCCTATTCCTGTCTAACCTTTCTTATGATCGCAGATAGCTCCATGGACTCACATAACTTCCGTTCAGACGTACACTGAAATGAAGATGATTTCCTGTTGACCGGCCGGTACTTCCGACCGCTGCAATCTTATCTCCCCGTTTCACTTCCTGTCCCTTCGACACATACAGTGCCGAAGCATGCATGTAAATTGTATACAGGCTGTCTCCGTGATCGATCATGACATAATTTCCCATACTTCCGCTATAGGCTGCTGCTACTACCTTGCCGTCATACGCTGCAAGAATCGCGCTTCCTCCCGGTGCTGCCATATCAATTCCGTTATGGAACTGCTGTGTACCCAGAATCGGGTGCGTACGGTTACCATAGTCATCCGAAATTCTTGTGTAGGATGGTGCCGGCCATGCAAACACACCACCATCGTATCTTCTTCCCTGTTCTGCGGCAAGCTTCTTACGTTCTTCGGCAACAATTGCTTCCAGCGCTTTAATGGTTTCGTTCTGCTCGGCAATATCTGCCTCATACTCCTTGATTGCCTGTTCCTTGCTCTGGATGTCAGAGGACATCTTATACATTTCATTCTGTTTGGCACCGATCAGTTCATTTAAGGAAGCTTCTTCCTTTTCAACGGCCGCCTTCGCCTCATCCAGAACGCTCTTTTCTTCTTCCAGACTCTCCTTACACAGAGAAACATAATTGGCATGCGCCACATATTCATCCAGAAGTTTACGGTCATATTCGGAAAGCATCTGGATATAGTCTGCTTTATTCAGCATATCTCCAAAAGAGCTGGAACTGAAAAGCAGTTCCATATAGATCGTGTCGCCCCGTTCATACATGAATTTGATACGGGTTTTCATTGCCTCATACTGCTCCTGCTGAACACGCTGTGCCTCCTCCAGCTCTGCCGTCTTATCTTCAATTTCTTTTTCTTTTTCTGTAATAAGGTCATTCAGTTCGTTGATCTTCTCCTGAATTGCCGTCAGATCTGCATCCAGTTCCTGTACATAAGCCGCCAGATCCTGCTTGGATTTTTCAAGTTGTTCCTTCAGTTTCTTAACATCCGTCAGGCTGTTCTGCAGCTGTTTCTTCTCCTGTTTGGCCTTATCAATCTCCTGTTCCTTCTCCTTGATGACGCTGTTGGTCAGTTCACTGGCATATGTGGTAAGTGCCGGTTTCGCAAATATTCCTAAAACCAGCACCACACAAAGGAACAGGCCGATCCACTTCGTTGTACGTTTCATACTCTGTCCTTATCTATTAAACCCGCAGATGTTTTCTTACCGTTGTAATACTTCCAAGGAAACCGATTCCGATACCAATGAGAAGGGATAACGGAAGCAATGTTTTAAAGATCGTATCGACCGGTAAGAATGCCAGAATCGTTGTTAAAATACTAAATCTCTGTTCAATGTATTCAATTACCTTATTATATAAGAGATAAATAATTCCTAACGGGATCAGCGCTCCAATCGCACCAATCAGCATACCTTCAATGACAAACGGCGCACGGACAAAGTAGTCTGTTGCTCCAATATATTTCATAATCGTAATCTCTTCCTTACGAACGGAAATACCGATCGTTACGGTATTACTGATCAGGAATACGGATACCGCAAGCAGAATTGCAATAATACCAATGGAAACATAGGCAATCAATGCATTCACACCGGTCAGTGCCGATGCCGTTACTTCGGAGCGGTTTACTTCACGTACACCCTCCAGTCCTTCCAGATAAGAAACCAGTGTCGGCTGCATGGAAATATCATTCATATAAATTTCATAGCTGGCAGAATCTGCAAGCGGATTCTCAGTAAACCCATCCTCGTATCCCTGAAGATATTCGTCCTTAAAACTGTTCCATGCATCATCTGCGGAAATAAATTCTTTCTTGGAAACCTCCGGACGCTTATCAATCAATGCTCCGATCTCTTCAATCCGTTCCTGACTGATTCCCTCATCAAACAGAACCGTCACGCAGACGCCTTCCTGCGCGGTTCTCACAATGTTCTGAAAGTTCATCAGTACCGAGTAGAACAGACCAAACAGGAACAGACATGCCCCGATCGTTGCGATAGAGGCCAGTGAGAACCATTTATTACGGAATATATTAATAAATCCCTGCTTAATCGTATAAAACAATGTACTAATCTTCATCGATATAAACACCCTTCTCTTCGTCGCTCACAATAATACCCTTCTTCATGGTAACGACTCTTTTCTGCATTGCATTTACAATTTCTCTGTTGTGGGTAACGACAAGTACCGTCGTACCATTCTCATTAATCTGTTCCAGAAGCTTCATAATTTCCCAGGAATTCTTCGGATCCAGATTACCGGTCGGTTCATCCGCAAGCAAAATGCTCGGCCGGTTCACCAGTGCTCTTGCAATCGCCACACGCTGCTGCTCACCACCTGACAACTGGCGGGGCTTCGCCTTATACTTACCGGCAAGACCTACGGTAGCCAGAATGCTCGGTACATTCCGCTTGATTTCCTTTCCGGGTGTCTGCACAATACGTTGTGCAAACGCTACGTTCTCATACACATTACGATCCTTCAAAAGACGGAAATCCTGGAACACAATTCCTAAATTCCGGCGGAATTTCGGGATCTTACGATGCCGGATCCTCAAAAGATCATAACCCATGACACTGATTTCACCGGATGTCGGAACAAGCTCTCTTAAAAGAAGCTTAATCATGGTAGACTTACCGGATCCGCTGTCGCCTACGATAAATACGAATTCACCCGGCTTAATATGCAAATCAATTCCATTCAGGGCAGGAGCACCTGTTGCGTATGCCTTGGTCACATTCGTCATGGAAATAATATCTTCATTCCCTGTTCCCTGTTTCTTTTTTCTTCTATTCCTTGGTTCACTCTTAGCCACTATATTCACCGCCTGTATCTTAATATTCAAAGTTTTCCATAAAGTTCATGTATTTCACAACCATCAGTGCAATCCGGAAGGTAATGGCATCCTCAAAGATACGAAGATCCAGTCCTGTCGTTTTCTGCAGCTTATCCAGACGATAAACCAGCGTATTACGATGGATAAACAACTGTCTCGATGTCTCCGATACATTCAGACTGTTCTCGAAGAACTTCTGAATGGTTGTCAGCGTCTCTTCATCGAAATCATCCGGGCTCTTATCACCGAAAATTTCTTTAATAAACATCTTGCACAGCGGAATCGGGAGCTGATAAATCAGACGTCCGATGCCAAGCTGGTTATAAGCAATAATGCTTCTGTCATCAAAGAAAATCTTACCGACATCCATTGCCATCTTGGCTTCCTTATAGGAACGGCTGACCTCTTTAATTTCCTTTACAACGGTTCCGTATGCAACACGGATTCCGGTCATACCTTCCTTCTTTAAAAAGCTCTCCATCGCTCTGGCAGCCTTCTCAATCTCCTTGACGCTGTCGCCCTCCGAAAGATCCTTAACGACAATAACATCCCTTTCATCCACAGCCGTAATAAAATCCAGACTGTTCACACCAAGGAACCCCCGGAGCATCTCCAGAATATTGCTATCCTTGTTATCGGTTTCTACGATCATGGCCACACGGTTTACTTCCGTCTGAATATGTAATTTCTTTGCCCTGCTGTAAATATCAATTAACAACAGATTATCAAGGAGCAGGTTTTTGACAAAGTTATCCTTGTCAAATCGCTCCTTATAGGCAATCATCAGATTCTGGATTTGAAAGGCAGCCATTTTACCTACCAGATATGCATTCTCATCCGAACCGATCGTTACCAGAACATATTCCGGCTGCTGGTCGTCATAAATCTTAAAAAACTGGCATCCCTGAATCTCCTGGGAATCCGCCTGGGATTTCACAAATTCAACTGCTTCCTTACGTCCCCCGAACGGTATCTCAGCAGTAGTTGCTACTTCCTTACCCTCTGTATCAAGCACCTCAAAATCCACACGTGCAATTGTCTTCAAACCATCAATGGTATTCTGCAAAATCTGATTTGAGATCATATACCCCCCTCTCTGCAGCCATGCTACAACTTCATTATGCACATTAACCAATACATCAAATGTTTTTTTGTTATTTATAGTAATACGTATTCTATTTTAATACATATGTACAAAAAAATCTACTAAGAATTGTGATTTTTTTGTGTATTTTTTCTGTACAGGTTACTGTTCACTCGTACCTCGTTCCAGTAACCTGTATTTTCCACACTGTTTTTCAGAGATTTTTATTTATAACTTTTACTTTACTATTCATTCCAGAAAGTGCTATACTGACTGTATAGATAAAAGGAAAGGAGAGATTCTATGAATATTCCTGAATTATCTACCGCAATGGCAAATGTGAATCTGCAGAATCAGGTCGGAGTTGCTGTTTTAAGTAAGGCTCTCGATTCCACCGAACAATCCGGTTCCAGTCTCATCAATATGCTGGACCGCTCCATGGAGTTATCTGTGAATCCGAATATTGGCAGCAATTTTGATATGTACGTTTAAGGGCAATTGACAGATCCCACATATGAATACCATGTATATAACGAATAAGGACACGCATCTGCGTGTCCTTCAGACTGTAGACAAACTTGGTGCTGGGCGTCATGCCCAGCACCATTTTCCC
>CAVHRK010000118.1:0-1956 GCA_963638365.1 Anaerobutyricum sp.
ATCGCCCTTAATTATCATAGAAGAATCTTATTTACAGAGTTTTTCTCATACTCTCTCATACCTTTTCATAGATTCTTTTATTGCCTGCTTTACAAACTGGAAGTCGTCAATATCGCTATTCTACAATATAACGCGCAAGTTCAAGAGCTATATCAAAATGTCCTGAATCATGCTGTGTGTTCTTAACTTGATTTTTCTTCATTCTGTCATCCCACTTAGGTGCATCTAACAAATCCCCACAAGTAAAAAAGAAGTATACATTAAGTTTTCTATAATCACACATAGCTTGAACAGCTGCACATTCCATTTCAACAGAAATACAACCGTCAGCTTTACGTTTTTCAAAATTTGCTCTAGTTTCTCTATGCACAGCATCCGTTGTCCAAGTTTTTCCTTTGACATAAGGCAAACCAACTGTTTCCATAAACTTCGCTACTACATCTGCATTTTTGATTTCAATATAATCCGAAGCAGGTGCATAATGATAAGACGTTCCCTCATCACGATAAGCATCAGTAGGCACCATAACCTTGCCGCGTGCTATCTCTTTATTCAAACATCCCGAACCGCCAAAAACAACATATTTATCCGTATTAATAATTGACATGGTATCTTCTATATCTGCCACACATGAAGGTGCTCCAATATAAGACATATATACTGCAAAATATCTATTCTCGTACTCAAATCCATAAACAGGATTCGCCCCATTGGAAGAGAATAAATCTCCAATTTTTTTGCACTCGAAATTATCTAAAACATATTTTAAGATCACATGAGAAAAAGTGAGAATACAAGCATCCACCTTAACAGCATTGTCGTTATGACTAACCTTAATTATTTCTTCCGATAAATTTTCAAATGTATCTGTTATCATATCTCAAATCTCCAAATCAACAAATTACTATTCATGAGCTTCTTACAAACTGGAATTTATCTGTTACTTCTTCTTTTTCATTCGTATTTTTCAAATCTACATTGTTCCTGAACCTTTTCTCCAAGTAGCGTAATTGCTTTTTGAGGGTATAAGCTGATACAACGATAACACATTGTACATCTTTTTCCGGGAACAGCCCGATTTTCTTTCATTTCAATATTCTTCATAGGACATTCTTTGCTGCATAATCCACATCCGATACAGGAATCGCTTATCTTTAATTTGTCCGTATAATATATTGTTTTACGATAAAACCATAGTCTTTGCCCAAACAGTCCTTTAATATGTGCTATAAATGACAACCCTTCCTTCGGATATTTTCCCTTCTTTATCTGTTCTGCAGTCTGCTCTATCCGCTTGTCTGCATTCTTAACAATTTGCCTTTTTTCTTCCACCACTAAAAAGTCCCATTGTGTTTACACAAAACACTTTTTTCCCTTTCCATAACCCAGGATTTCTTTTAATAAAATCACGTACCATTAACGGAGCATTTGAAAATTGTGTCGGATACCTTAGAATAATTGTGTCGGATACCTTAGAATAATTGTGTCCTGTTGTTCTATTAGATTCGTAATTTGCGGATTTTCTAATTGAACAACCTGTGCAGCATCATCTAACATATATATCAGTTTTCTCTTCGGTGATAGCACTATATGCTTCTTTTATACCGTTTTTTACCGCCCTTTGATAATGAAATACAATGCTGCCAAAACAATAATTGCTGTTCCACCACTTTTCCCACATAATAATCTATGCCTCCGATTTTATAATTTTCGATTTGATTTTTGGTTTATTCTTTATTGAATAAATAATTGTAAGAGTTAACGTACACAAAATCAAGATATGTAAAATAGTATGGTACACATCAGGTATATATTTGCCTTCAATATCAATCCAGTGAATTGTTTCTGAAAAATATTTAATTTTACCATCTAATGATCCCATAAATCCACCGTCGAAAATAGTATACCATTCGTGACACACAAATTGTGTTACAAGCCACATTGACAGCCATCCGA
>CAVHRK010000118.1:1966-31849 GCA_963638365.1 Anaerobutyricum sp.
CCATTTTCCAATATCTTCTTTTATAAAAAACAATATTATTGTAAGCAAATAAATCAAAAAGAATATACCATCTTCTTTATATGATCTTGAAACTAAACACCTGTTTCCAAAATATAAGCCTATCATATCAAGAAAAAACCATAATAACAATGCAATCTGTGCAGCAATACAATATCTTTTCTTCATCTAATTCTCCCTCCAAATTCCGTTTTTCCTCTCCATTCATCTGTGTAATAAATTGGAAGTTATCTACTTCTCCATTACATAATTCGTCAACGCAATTCCCTGTCGAAGAACTTTCTGCTCTTTCACTACACGGTATCCTCGGTGCTGAAAAAAAGGTTTTGCTGTGATAGACGCATGGGTAATGAACGTTTTTCCCCTTGAAAAAGCTTCCAGCGCATCACAAATTCCAGAAGCAACACCTTTACGCTGGTAGTCTTTATGAACATAAAGCCTGTCCAAATAGCCAGTGCTGTCCATGTCCCCAAAGCCAACTATTTTGCCATTTTCTACGGCAACAATCGTTTTATGTTTCAGAAAAGAGCTGTTCCATTCACACAAATTAACCTTGCCAGTTGCCCAAACATCCAACTGCTCTTTTGTATAATCTTTTGCATTTACACTGTGAACTGTCTGGTAAAACAACTCTGCTAACTGTTCACAGTCAGAATGCTGATATTCTCGTAGTTGCATTTCTTCTCCTTACAAATTTCAATTTTAATAAATATTAAATATTATTTAATAGCCCATTGCGGCAGCAACTACCTTTGCCTTTTCCTCACCAACAAGGCAGGAGAGCAGTTGAAAGGCTACATCGGCTGCTGTTTCCGGGCAAAAGCTGGTAATGATGTTGCGATCCATCACAATTCGCTGATCCGGAATTACATGGACACCAAAGGATGCCAATTGCCGTTGTCTGTTTCCATCGCTTAGGTGATAAGTAGTAGCATTTCTATCAAGGAGCACACCACTTTTTCCAATCGGGAGCGCACCAACGCAGATGCTGGCAATGTACTTGTTTTGTCTGTCAAATTCCCGGATCAGATTCAGAAATCGCTCATCATAGGCTTCTTCATAAAACCCAAATTCTTCAAAACCGCCAGGAATTGCTAATGCGTCATAATCATCGACATAGATTTCCTCAAAGGTCACATCAACGGTAACCCTTTATTGCAAAATAATAATATCTTCATGGTGATCCTCCATCATATCAATTTGCCAGGATAATCATATAAAGCAGTATAACACAAAATAAAAGTGATATGGTGAACGGATTGAAATGCTTCTGATTTTTTGTAACAAATGTTATAATGTTTTTAATTACAGGATTATTTGCGAACGAAATATGATGAACACGGAAGGATCTTGATCATAATGGGTAATAAATCAGCAAAAAGTAATTTGATTAAGTCACGAAAAACAATCGTCATTGGAACTGCAACTGTTCTGATGATACTTATGGGAATGATTGCATATTTGTCCCGGTTCCATATCGATTTTTCGCAAGAATATCGAACGATAGACGGTTATGAAAAAATCGTTTTTAAAGATTCCTGGAGTGGACAATGTTACCATTTATGTACCTGGGGATTAACAATAACAGAAAACATTTCCGGATTTGAGGATCATCAGGATCCTGATCCATCATCTTATGAATACCATCTATTAACTGAGAAGGCGAATGCGGAATCAATTTGGAAAATTGTTCCTTCTCCCGATGGAAAGTACATTTTGTATGTTGAGAGAATATACCGTGGCACAGGGATAACAGATGATGAGGATGTGTATTATAAAGTTTATTCGATAGAGGATAACACCAATACAACAATTTATTCCGGATACCGAAAATTTCTACTGGTTGATTGGGAATAAGCTGCTTTACAAACTGGAGGTTATCCCATTACTACCAATATAAAGCCTGCTACTGAAAACAGATTACACATGCAATGAAACCATACTTTTTTTACTTGCCGACAGAATCATTCCTAATTCCATTGGTGCTAATATAACCGTACCCAGAATGCAAAACAACGCTATTTTTTAATTACTGCAACTGCACAGGGAATCTTTCCTTCGATCCAGGAATAATCCACATTGGTATATCCTGCTTCTTTTATAAATTGCTTGTAGGTATCAAAAGTAAACTGCCGTTTAAAATCAGCTCCTGCTTTTCCTACCACATTAGCAAATTGACTGGTTTTCCCTTTCTCATTTTTGTTCATGTAGGTAGGAAGGATGATTTTGCCGCCTTTGCGGCATACTCTGTCTAATTCCGACAGTGCCTTATATGGTTCATCCAACAAGTGAATGACATTGGCTGCAACTACAATATCAAAATGTTCATCCGGATATTCAATCTGCAGAATATTACCTTCTGTAAACTCAATATTGGTATACGAATGATACTTTTTGCTCGCTTTCTTAAGCATCTTTGGAGAAAAATCCGTTGCTACAAGACTTTTACATTTTCTGGCTATCACACCACTTAGCAAGCCGGTTCCGCATGCACATTCCAGTACTTCATCGGTGGCAGAAATTTCTTCTGCAACCCTCGCACATAAGCCTTTGTGTGTCTTCCTGTTTATGATGTTTGCAAATATGTCATATACCCCGGCAACATGATCCCAAAACATAAATTCATCCTCCACCTTCCGGTTTTTCTAAATAGAGTATAGCAATAACCGGTCCGGAAATCTACTGTCTGCTAAGTCTATATGTAATGTGTAAGCTGTAAAAGTGTAGGTTGTAAAAACTCCTTGACCTAAAGTCAAGTTCAGGTATTACAATATCCTCAGTGTAACAAGGATTACGGTCTGCAGTGATGACAGGCAGTAACCAGAATAGTAAATGGAAGAGGAGAGGAAAATGTACGAACTTATAGAGCGAATTAATGAAGCAGCAGATGTAAAGAAGTTTAAGGTGGAAGAGCTGGATCAGCTTGCCGTTGAAATCCGGGAAGCACTTTTTAATCGACTGACGAAGATCGGTGGACATTTTGGACCGAATTTTGGTATGGTCGAGGCAGAAATTGCCATGCATTATGTGTTCACTTCACCGGTAGACCAGTTTGTTTTTGACGTATCCCATCAGAGTTATCCGCACAAGATCTTAACCGGAAGAAAGGCTGGATACATTTATGATGACCATTTCTTTGAGGATTCAGGCTATACCAATCCGGGCGAAAGTGAGCATGATCTTTTTAATGTAGGACATACCTCCACCTCCATTTCCCTTGCATCGGGACTTGTAAAAGCAAGGGATTTAAAGGGCGAAAAGAGAAATGTCATTGCAGTGATCGGAGACGGTTCCCTGTCCGGTGGCGAAGCCATGGAAGCATTGAACGTAGCCGGAAGTGAGCTGAATTCCAATTTTATCATTCTTGTAAATGATAATGAAATGGCAATCGCAGAAAACCATGGTGGAATTTACAAGAATTTGGCGGAGTTGCGTAAGACGAGCGGGCAGGCGCAGAACAACATTTTCAAGGCATTTGGTCTTGATTATCTATATGTGGAAAAGGGAAATGACATTCCGACATTGATCGAAACGTTTAACAAGGTAAAGGACATTGATCATCCTATTGTTGTCCATATTCATACCACCAAGGGACTGGGCTATCAGCCTGCCATGGAGCATAAAGAAGCATGGCACTGGTGCATGCCGTTTGACCGGGAAACAGGTCTTCCAACCGTGGAGTTTGGAGATGGCGAAACCTACACCTCCATGACGGCTGCCTATATTATGGACAAAGCAAAGAAGGATAAAGATTTTCTTGTGATTACCCCGGCAATGCCGATGACCGGCGGGCTTTCCGAGGACTTAAGAAAAGAGCTTGGAAGCCAGTATATCGATGTGGGTATAGCGGAAGAACAGGCCGTTGCCATGGCATCCGGTGCAGCCAGAAACGGAGCAAAGCCACTTGTCATTACCAACACCACATTTATTCAAAGAACCTATGACCAGATTTCGCAGGATGTATGTATCAATGGAAATGCGGTTACGATTCTTTTGAATTATACGAGCTTTGCGGGACTTACCGATGTGACACACCTTGGAATTTTCGGAATTTCTGCTTTCTCCAATATTCCGAACCTGCAGATTCTTGCGCCGAGTTCCAAGAGTGAGTATCTGAATATGCTGGACTGGGCACTGGATCAGAACGAGCATCCGGTGATGATTCTGATTCCGGGAAATGAGGTTACCGACCGCGAGGCAGACAAGGATTACAGCAATATTGGCAAGTTTAAGGTGGAGCATCCGGGTGAAAAAGCAGCGATACTGGCACTGGGCGATTTCTACCAGATGGGAGAGAGCCTTGCAGAGGCGGTAAATGAGAACTTAGGCTTTGAACCGACACTGATTAATCCCCGATTCGCATCAACGATCGATACGGAATTATTGGAACAGTTGAAAGAAAATCATAAGCTGGTTGTTACGCTTGAAGATGGAATTCTGGACGGAGGCTTCGGTCAGAAGATTGCAGCTTACTATTCGACAAGTGATGTCAAGGTGAAGAATTACGGACTTGAGAAAAAGTTCTACGACCGCTACGATCCGGCGGCACTGCTTAAAGAGCTTGGAATGACTAACGAAGCAATGGTAGAGGACATCAGGAAACTTTTATAATGTATGCACATGATTTTATAGAGTTTATGGATATCATTTTATAGAGTCTATGGATGGAAAAACGGCGAAAGACACCCGTCTTTCGCCACTTTAATTTACGCTTCCCTCTTTTTCCAGCTTATGAAACCATACAGATCATTTAAAAAGAAAATTGCAAAATTTACCACGACGGGTATATAGGCAGGATTTTCGATAGAGGCCAACAGCCATAGGATGATCAGGACAATATCATTTGAGGCATATCCCAGTGCATAATAGGAGGAACGTAGCATGGTCAGTGATGCAGCCAGAAAACTTGTTGTTACGGAAATCGTACTGAATACAAGATTGGGGGTATCCAGTGCTTTCAATATCAGATAGAATATCGCAGTTGTTATTGCACCGAAAAATACAAGCCCTATAACATGCCGGAAAGTAATTTTTTGAATGGCAACTTCATTTCCGGAGGATGATGGATTTTTCAGCCAGGTAATGGTGGACCATATGGCCATTGGCAGCGTCATCCCCAGATAGGTAATCATTTCTCCCCAATAGCGGAATTGCCATGAAATAATGCCATACAAAATGCTGAATACAATCATTAAGATCTGTGCCCAGACATTTCCTTTCGCTGCAAAAATCAATGAAGTGATTCCTACACATGCAGCAATTAATGTGAGAAAATCAATATCTCCGGTTACAATATTGGAAATGAGTACAACTAAAATCGAACCAATCCATAAGATCCATTCGTTTGCCGTTAAATTTTTAATTGGGTTATTCATTTATAATCTCCTTGAATTTATATGATTGCATTTACAAATTCAAGGAACTCCGGGTCCAATATGGGAATCAGACGATTGTTTAAAATCATTTATCTCAATCCTTATAGTTTTCTAAAATTGTTTGCATTGTGCTGACTAATATGTAAATCAAATAGTATACTAAATCCACCACTCCGGAGTAAGTTCGCCCAAGGGTACCACTTTATTGGCTTCGTAATCCATCATAATTTCAACCGTACGATAACTGTCCGGCATTAACTGTGTCATGAATTCACGACAGGCACCGCAGGGGGGAAGCGTCTTTCCAGCACGGTTGATTGCAATAACCCGCCGGATTGCATTTTCATATTTTTAAAGTATATCAGTAACGCTTGGTAAAGTCTACTATTTCCAAAAAACTTGACTTGAAGTGAGGTTTAGGTGATAAAATAAAATCAGGTTTCAACGGTTAAGAGCATTTGGCGAAAATGATGGTTATGACCTGCCCACTTGACTGGTGTGTAAATACGGTGTATAAATTTATGATGAATGAGACTGTAAAACTGCGGAATGGGAGGAAACGATGAAGAAAAGAGCGTATGCAGAATCCGTATATGGAAAACTTTATGAGCAGTATTGCAAAGAACATTTTCCGGATACGGCACAGGATATTTTTGAAAAAGCAGAGCATTACTATCTGGAATTTAAGAAAGAGATGCCGGACTTGGGCGAAAATATGATGGCGAAGAATATGCTCGACTGGTACACGATCGTTTCTTTTTATGAAGCAAGTGATCATAAGCTGGATGGAGAGGCACTTCTTGCAATGAAGCGGGCAGATGCGGAGAAAATGAAGTTCTTAGGAAAGCTTGTTGATGGAAACAAGAGTAAGTGGCCCTACCGGCTTTTTGAAAAGACCTATGTGAAGTTCAATAAGATGAGCAAGGAGCATCAGGCGAAGGGCGAGTGGATGGACACCTGGAAGGTGGAGATTAACCCGGATCACCGGACGGAAGGCTTCTGTTTTCATCTGATCGGATGCCCGATTGCAAAGCATGCCAAGGAGCATGGTTATGAGGCGTTACTTCCTTATTTATGCAAAACAGATCACTTTCTTGCGGAGGTGATGCATGCCCGGCTCATCCGGACACAGACCGAAGCACTGGGCGGTGAATACTGCGATTACTGGTATGTGGGAGATAAAAGCCCGGCACTGGAGCAGTATAAGGATCTTGAACAGATTTAAAGTCACTGAGGCCACAACAGCGTAATATGGTAATACAAAGGAGATAAATAATTATGGAAGAAATCAAGCAGCAGTTTTTAACAGGAGAGCGTGCCCTGTTTCAGGGACATGATCTCCGGATTATGGATACAACCTTTGCGGATGGTGAGTCCCCGTTAAAGGAAAGCCGCAATATTGAGTTGACAGGAAGCATGTTTAAGTGGAAATATCCCCTCTGGTATTCAAAGAGTGTCACCGTAAAGGACAGTACCTGGTTTGAGATGGCTCGTGCCGGAGTCTGGTATACGGATGAAATCACGGTTGAGGATTGTGCGATTGAAGCACCGAAGAATTTCCGTCGTTGTAAGGATGTCATTCTGCGGAATGTTTCTTTTGCCAATGCCGCAGAGACGCTCTGGAGCTGTGATGGAGTAACGATTGATCAGGTGACGGCAAAGGGCGATTATTTTGCTATGAACAGTCAGAATATGAACATCCAGAACCTCACCCTTTATGGAAATTATTCGTTCGATGGCGTGAAAAACATGGAAATCCGCTCATCCTGCCTGCTTTCCAAGGATGCATTCTGGAATACCGAGAACGTAACGGTGTATGATTCCTTTATTTCCGGAGAATACCTTGGCTGGAATGCGAAGAATCTGACACTGATTAACTGTACGATTGAAAGCCTACAGGGAATGTGCTACATTGATAATCTGGTGATGAGGAATTGCAAGCTTTTAAACACGACACTGGCCTTTGAGTATTCTACAGTAGATGCAGAAATTACCAATAAGATCGACAGTGTCCTGAATCCAAGCGAAGGTGTGATCCGCGCAGAAGAAATTGGCGAACTCATTATCGAGAAAGATAAAGTAGATCCTGCCAAAACCAGAATTGTGTGCACCAATTCTGCCGTGCAAAAGTAACGGGCAAAAGTTCCGAGAGAGCTTGCTCGCAGAGGAACCAGAAAGAAAATAATGGAGGAAACAGCAGTGACCTATCAGTTTGATGAAATCATCGACCGACGCAATACCAATTCTTTGAAATGGGATGTAGAAGAGAAGGAATTACCCATGTGGGTAGCGGATATGGACTTTCAGACGGCTCCGGAGATCCGCGAGGCGATTGAGAAGCGTGCCGCGCATGGTGTATTCGGGTATTCGATTATTCCGGAGGAATGGCAGCAGGCGTATGTGGATTGGTGGAAATTGAGACATCATTTTACGATGGAAAAGGACTGGCTGATTTTCTGTACGGGTGTGATTCCGGCAATCTCGAGTACGGTCCGGAAACTGACTACTCCCGCAGAAAAAGTGGTAGTCATGACTCCGGTTTATAACATTTTCTTCAATTCTATCTATAATAATGGACGTAATGTATTAGAAAATGAACTGATTTATGATGAGGATGGATATCATATTGACTTTGAAGATCTGGAAGAGAAGCTTTCTGATCCCCAGACATCGCTTCTGATTTTCTGTAATCCCCAGAATCCGGGCGGTAAGATCTGGGACCGGGAAACGATTGCAAAAGTAGGCGAGCTGTGTGATAAGTATCATGTACTCGTTATCTCAGATGAAATTCACTGTGATCTTACGGATCCCGGGAAAGAATATGTACCTTATGCATCGGTATCGGAAATTTGCAGGAATCAATGCATTATGTGCATCGCTCCCACCAAAACGTTCAATATTGCAGGAATGCAGACGGCAGCGGTAGCAGTGCCGAACCCGGTAATCCGGCATAAAGTATGGAGGACACTGAATACCGATGAGGTTGCAGAACCGAATGCATTTGCAGTGGATGTAGCGATTGCAGCCTTTACGAGGGGCAGTAATTGGCTGGACGAATTGCGAAGCTATATCAAAGAGAACAAAACAACTGTTATTGAATATATTGAGGAGCAGATTCCACAGTTAAAGGTGGTCCCATCCGATGCCACATATCTGTTGTGGCTGGACTGTCGGGGATTGGGAAGTAATGCTTCACAGGCAGCAGAACGAATCCGGGAAGCAACTGGTCTTTATCTATCCGCAGGAGAACAGTTCGGAAAGGGTGGCGAAAATTTCCTCAGAATGAACATTGCCTGTCCGAGAGCAAGGGTACGTGAAGGCTTGGAAAGATTGAAAAAGGGAGTGGAGATCCTTTGTTCAGATATGCAGAAGTGAAAATCAGGACTTATATATAACATCTGATATGATGCGTAATTATGATGTGAAACAAAAAGTTAAATATACATTTAACAAATGATTGCCATGCGTATAGCGGACTTGATCTGGTTAGCTGGATCGTTATACAAACTCATTGCAGATGGAAAGATATTTATCCGTATAAATACTATTCTTTTCCCAGATGATATCAAAATCATGCTGCATTTTAAAATCAGACAGAGGAATTTCTTTTAAAACACCGGAATGTAATTCGGGTTCGACCGCAATTTTATATAGAAAAGATATTCCGCAGTCTTTTTTTAACAGGCCAATAATGGTATGCATATTTTCGACTTCGGTATAGTGAATAAAGTCCGAAATATGCAGACCGCGGGCAGTCAGATTCTGCTCAAGAATATTTCTTGTTCCGGAACCTTCTTCCCGGACTAAAAGACGTTCAGTGATAAGATCACTTATCATGTGGGGATTCGGAATTGTAAAACGATGTGATGCAGCACAGACGGCAATATAGTCTTCTGTGCTGTATTTTTTATGTGAATACTCTTTTTTAGAGTAATTCCCCTCTACAATCGCCATGCTGATCTGACCGCTGTCGAGCAGAGTTAAGAGTTGGGAGGTATTGCCATAGTAGAGATGAATGTTAATTTCAGGATGCCGGATCAGAAAATTTGCAAGCTTGTCAACAATGGCATATTCTCCGATGGTCATGGTTACTCCGATGGAAAGAGACTCTGTTTCAGAGAGCGTACTTCTTAATTCTTCCCTAATCGCTTTTTCATCATTTTTCATGGTCAGCAGATGCTTACGCAGTATCTCACCGGAACGGGTCAGAGATAGCTGTTTATTTTGGTATATGAACAGAGAAGTATCATATTGTTCTTCTAAAAAATGGATGTGCTGGGACACCGCCGGTTGTGTAATGTTCAGCTGCTTTGCAGCAGCCGTAAAATTCATAGTCTGACATACCGTAAGAAAAGTCTCTGTTCTGAAATCAAGCATAGGATCTCCTTAGTAATAAGGTATAATTATTGTTCGATAGAATTATATAATTTTACCTTATTATTGTCCAGTGATATAATGAGCCTCAGAATGAAAGAATAGATACGAAAGAGAGGCAATAAACAAATGAACTTTATCAGGAAAAACGGGAGTGGCATTCTGGTCTGTCTTGCAATTGCGGTTACGGCGTGGCTGCTCGGAAAGACATTTCCGGTTGTAGGTGGAGCGATCATTGCAATTATCGCAGGAATGATCGTTACAATGTTCTGGAAAAAGAAAGGGAAAGCAGAATCAGGAATTAAATGGACATCAAAGATCATTCTGCAGACAGCGGTTGTTTTGCTTGGATTTGGAATGAATCTCGGAGTGATCTTTCAGACGGGAAAACAATCCCTTCCTATTATACTCTGTACGATTACTACATCACTTCTTATTGCATGGATTTTACAAAAGGCTCTTAAAGTGTCTGCCAACACCTCGATTCTGGTAGGAGTGGGCTCATCCATCTGTGGCGGTTCGGCCATTGCAGCAACGGCTCCGGTAATTGATGCAGATGATAATGAGGTTGCCCAGTCGATTGCGGTCATTTTCTTTTTTAATGTGCTGGCAGCGATTTTCTTCCCAATTCTGGGAAAAGCGATTGGATTTGATACGATGCATGGCGATGCCTTTGGAATTTTTGCAGGAACAGCAATCAATGATACTTCATCGGTGACGGCTGCCGCATCAACCGGGGACAGTATGTGGAATCTCGGAAGTGAGACACTGAATAAGGCAGTGACGGTAAAGCTTACAAGAACGCTGGCCATTATTCCGATTACCCTTGTATTATCCTTAATTCGTGCCAGAAAGAATGCAAAAGATGGAAAGCAGGCTTCAAAATTCAGTTTCAAAAGAGCATTCCCGATGTTTATTCTTTATTTTGTCATTGCGGCCATCATTACAACGGTTTGCGTGAATCTGGGAATTGACGCCAGTGTCTTTCAATCGCTGAAAGAATTATCGAAATTTATGATTATTATGGCAATGGCTGCAATTGGATTAAACAGCAATGTGATTCAGCTCATTAAAACAGGCGGCAAACCGATTATCGTAGGTGCATCATGCTGGTGTGGCATTACGATAGTGAGCCTTATTATGCAGCATGTGATGGGAATCTGGTAAATGAATAACAGGAATGCTATGAAATTTATTAGGTACTTACAAATTTACTAATATCTTCCAAAACAGAAGCAGATTCATTAACATGAGTATACAAAGAAACTTATATGGATACAAAACAGGAGGAATACTCAATGTTAAATGAATCAGTAATGAAAGTATTAAAAAATAACATGTGGGATCTTGCTACTTGTGCAGATGGAGAACCAAACGTTGTACCGGTTGCATTTAAGGATGTTACAGAGGATGGAAAGCTGGTTGTGGGAGATGTTTTTCTCGAGACAACATTGACCAATGTGAAAGCAAATCATGGGAAAATTGCTATTTCTGCATATGATGCACAGAATCTTGAGGGATATCAGATTAAAGGAACTGCAGAGTATGTAACAGAAGGAGAGGTAGTAGATACATTTAAGGCCATGGTTGAGAAAATGTTTCAGGGAGCAGCAACCGCCAAGGGAGCGCTTATCATTACGCCTGAAAAAGTAATTATTACAACACCCGGTGCAGAGAACAAAAAAGAAATCTAATGCGTAAGACGCTAATAATTTTCATAGTTACTTCAAAAAACATCGCCTTCAGGCTATAATGGTGAAAACAAAGCTTGAAGGTGATTTTTTATATGGCAAAATATAAGAAAAAATTAGAAGATGACATCCGGTGTCCGCTGGAATACGGACTTACGATATTTGGTGGAAAGTGGAAATCCCGCGTAATATGTGTACTTTCTGCGAATGAAAGGCTGCGTTATAGCGAGATCCGAAGGGAAATGTATAACATCACAGATGCAGTTCTGGCGGCAACACTAAAGGATCTGATCGAGGATGGAATTATAGACAGAAAGTCTTACGATGAAATTCCACCGAGAGTAGAATATTCTCTGACTGATAAAGGAAAATCAGTTGTACCCATTTTACAGAGCATTTGTCAGTGGTCCGATGTTTTTTATAAAGAGGACGGGAACGAAATGGTGCAATGCCAGAAATGTGACCACCGGGGATAAAATAAGAAGCGTAATTCCACATTCCATTTTATACAAGGCGGGTGGTCCACTTGGTGCAGTCCCAGACATCGGTAGCGAGTCCATCGTAAAACTCCGGTTCATGGCAGACCATGAGAATGCTGCCCTTGTAGGCAATCAGCGCACGTTTTAATTCTTCTTTGGCATCGACATCCAGATGATTGGTCGGCTCGTCGAGCAGAAGAATATTGGTTTCCTTATTAATGAGCTTGCATAAGCGGACCTTAGCCTGTTCACCACCACTTAAAACACGGACACGGCTTTCGATATGCTTCGTGGTAAGACCGCACTTGGCAAGTGCAGACCGCACCTCATATTGGGTAAAGCTTGGAAAGTCCTTCCAGATTTCTTCAATGCAGGTCGTAGATATACTCTGATCCATTTCCTGTTCAAAATATCCGATTTCAAGATAATCACCAAGCTCTACCGAACCGGACAGCGGAGGGATCAGACCAAGAATACTTTTTAACAGGGTAGTTTTACCAATACCGTTTGCACCGGTAAGAACGATCTTCTGTCCGCGCTCCATGCGGATATTTAAAGGGGAGGACAGTGGCTCTTCGTAGCCGATTACCAGATCCTTTGTTTCAAAGATGTAGCGGCTGGGAGTCCGGGCTTCCTTAAAGTGGAATTCCGGCTTTGGCTTTTCGGAAGCAAGCTCGATCACATCCATCTTATCCAGCTTTTTCTGACGGGACATTGCCATATTCCGGGTGGCAACGCGTGCCTTGTTCCGGGCAACGAAATCCTTCAGGTCGGCAATTTCCTTCTGTTGCTTATTATAGGCAGCTTCAAGCTGGGATTTCTTCATGGCATAAACTTCCTGGAACTTGTCATAGTCTCCGGGATAGCGGTTCAATTCCTGATTATCCATATGATAAATCAAATTAATGACACTATTTAAGAATGGAATATCATGTGATATTAAAATAAAAGCATTCTCATATTCATTGAGGTAGCGTTTCAGCCATTCAATGTGCTCTTTATCCAGATAGTTGGTCGGCTCATCCAGAAGCAGGATGTCCGGCTTTTCCAAAAGCAGCTTGCCGAGCAGCACTTTAGTACGCTGGCCACCGCTTAAATCGGTAACATCTTTATCAAGGCCTAAGTCCAGGAGTCCAAGCGCTCTTGCCACTTCTTCCACCTTGGCATCAATCATATAGAAGTCATGCATGGTCAGCATATCCTGAATGGTTCCGAGATCTTCCATATATTGTTCCAGCTCTTCTTCGGAGGCCTCGCCCATTTTATCACAGATGTCATTCATCTGTGCTTCCATATCGAACAAAAAGTTAAATGCAGATTTAAGAACATCCTCAATCGTCATTCCTTTTTCTAATACCGTATGCTGGTCCAGGTAACCGACACGGACATTTTTGGCCCATTCGATCTTGCCTTCATCCGGCATCAGCTTTCCGGTAATAATATTCATAAAGGTGGACTTTCCTTCGCCGTTTGCACCGATCAGTCCAATGTGTTCGCCTTTCAACAGACGGAAAGATACGTCATTAAAAATGGCACGGTCACCAAAACCGTGTGTTAAATGTTCTACATTCAAAATACTCATCTGGTTTTCTCCATTTTGGTTTTCTATTTGTAAATATTATTAATAACTGTCGTTACTTAATAATCGGGCACATAGTTCCTATATAACTGCATAAGATAATAAGAAATGAATTGTATAAAATGAACGGTACAAAACAGTTAAAATGACTTCTAACATCATAAAAGATATTGGGGTAGAAATCAATCATAAAATGAAACTATTTTGATTATGTACCGTTAAACAGGTAAATCAATAAAAATCGTAACTATTCAGAACCCCATTCGTAAAACCGCTGCTAGTGCAGCTTAAGTTTTACTCATGTTGTTACTTCGCCATATAAAATTGCTATTCTGTATGAATGCAAGCATTCCTAGAAAGCAATTTTGCATGGCTCTGAATAGTTACCCAAATTTTAGAACAGGAGTGTAATCAATGGATTTAAAAGGATCCCGGACGGAAGCAAATCTGATGTCAGCATTTGCAGGAGAGTCCATGGCAACAAACAAGTATACTTATTTTGCCTCAAAGGCGAGAAAGGATGGATACGAGCAGATTGCAGCGATTTTTGAAGAGACTGCCGGAAATGAACGGGAGCATGCCAAGATCTGGTATAAGATCCTTCATGGTGGAATCGGAGATACGCTTGAAAATCTGGGGCATGCAGCCGAAGGAGAAAACTACGAGTGGACCGATATGTATGATCGTTTCGCGAAAGAGGCGAAAGAAGAGGGGTTCGATGCCATTGCCGGGTTATTTGAAAAGGTAGCGGCAATCGAGAAGCAGCATGAGGAACGATACCGGAAGCTGATTCAGAATATTGAGCAGGGAATAGTATTTTCCAGAGACGGAGATACCATATGGATCTGCAGGAATTGTGGGCATGTCGTCATTGGGAAGCAGGCTCCGCAGGTCTGCCCGGTATGCGGTCATCCCCAGTCCTTCTTTGAAATTAAGGCAGATAACTACTAAAATCTTTCAAACAGGTGCGAAAATCCAGTGGATTTAGCACCTGTTTTTCTGTATAATGTAAGGAGCCAAAAGAAAACCAAGCGACTCCGCAGGAGGCATTTGGTTTTCCTGGCTCCTTAACGAACATGCGTCTGACGACAGTCAGACAGGAGTGCGAAGCATGGGCATGTGAGTGATAGCTACTACAAGAAAAGGAGGCAACAAGAAATGAATGAAATTGAGCAACTGAAAAATGAATTTATAAAGCAGTTATCTCCTGAAAAAATATATTTATTTGGTTCCTTTGCAACAGGAACAAACACAGAAGAAAGTGATCTGGATTTTTATATTGTTGTGAATGATACAGTGACAGACTTGGTAGAAGTTACATCCAATGCATATAAGTCGATCCGTAAGATCAAACAGCGGCCGGTAGATATTATAGTAGGGACACAAAGTCGTTTTGATGAACGTAAAGAAATGATGTCTGTGGAGAATGAAGTATACAAAAAAGGAGTATTGATTTATGAATCAGGAAGCAAGACTGTGGCTTGATATGGCACAGACAGATTTTGGAGTTGCAAAGCATTTAGAAGCTAATTATTATCCGAAACCATTAGAGATTATTTGCTATCATTGTCAACAGGCTGTGGAAAAAGGAATAAAAGCGCTTATTGTAAATTATGGAGCAAAAGGTGGAATGCCTAAAGTACATGATCTTTCATTTTTGTTAAATCAAATTAAGAACCAGGTGAATGTGGATGAAAAATATTATGATTATGCAGATACCTTAACTCCATATGGAGTGGCAGTCCGTTATCCAAGTGAACTATCATTAGAGGAGCGCCATGCCCAAATAGCGATTCAATATGCTGAAGAGATGTTAAAATGGATTAATCAGATATTATAAGAAGGAGGACACTATTATGGAAGAAACCATGAAGGATTATGAGAAGGAGTTAGAAGCATCCTTCCGCAAAATCAGAGAAGGAGATGTGATCAGTGGCACAGTAATTGATGTCAATGAAGAAGAGGTCACACTGGATCTGAAATATTACACACAGGGAATTATCAAGGCAGAGGACATGAGTAATGATCCGACCTTTTCCCTTCTGAATGATGTGAAAGAGGGAGATGTCATTGAAGCAACGGTCGTTCGTATGGATGATGGACAGGGCAACATTCTTCTTTCCAAAAAGGAAGCCAATGAGGTACTTTCCTGGGACGTTTTAGAGCAGATGAAGGAAGAAAAAACAGATGTTACGGTAAAAGTGTCCGAAGCAGTCAATGGCGGTGCGGTAGCGTATGTAGAAGGAATTCGGGGATTTATCCCGGCTTCCCAGCTTGATTTGAATTATGTAGAGGATCCATCTGCTTATGTAGGAAAAACATTGAAGGTCCGTGTGATCACTGTAGATCAGGAAAAAGAAAAACTGGTGTTATCTGCCAAAGAGATCTTGAAAGAGCAGCAGAAAGAAGAGCATGACCACAAAGTAGCGATGATCGTACCGGGAACGATTCTGGAAGGAACCGTAGAAAGTCTACAGACCTATGGAGCATTTATTGATCTGAAGGACGGACTAAGCGGACTGGTACATATATCACAGATCTGCCAGAAGCGTATTAAGAAGCCGTCCGAGGTTCTGAAAGTAGGGGACAAGGTCAAGGTTAAAGTACTTAACACAAATGATGGCAAGATTTCCTTAAGTATTAAGGCCGTAGCAGAAGAACAGGAAGCTTCGGAAGTAGAGGACTTTGATACGGCTTCTTTCAGTTCCAACGAAAGTGTAGGGACAAGCCTTGGAGATTTATTTGCAAAGTTGAAATTGTAACTATTCAGAGCCATGCAAAATTGCTTTCTGTTGCCATGCATAAACTCAAAAATGATCCAGTGGATCATTTTTGAGTTTATGCTTGCATTTAAACAGAATAGCAATTTTCTTAAAAGACAAGACAATAAGAAGGAAGAAAAATGTACCAATATTGTTTATTTGATCTGGATGGAACGTTGACGGATCCAAGGGAAGGAATTACGAAATGCGTGCAGTATGCATTGCATCATTATGGCATTGAAGAACCGGATCTTAAGAAGCTGGAGCCATTTATCGGACCACCGCTAACAGACAGTTTCATGCAGTTTTATGGATTTCCAGAGAAAAAGGCCTGGGAAGCCTGTGCCATATACCGGGAGAGGTTTATTCCGATTGGAGCCTATGAAAATAAGGTCTTTGAAGGTGTGCCGGAGATGCTGCAGCAGATGAAGGAAAAAGGAATCCAAATTGCCATTGCATCAAGTAAGCCGGAGGTTTCCGTGCGGAAGATTCTGGAACACTTTGACTTAATGCAATATTTTGATGTAGTGGTCGGAAGTGCTCCGGATGGCAGCCACGGGAGAAAAGAAGAAATTGTAGAACGGGCGTTATCAGAGCTTGGAGTACAGGTGTTATCGGATGAAGACCGGTACAGTCAATGCGCAATGGTAGGTGACCGCAAATTTGATATCTGCGGGGCGAAAACGCATGGAGTAACCGCTGTCGGGGTCAGCTTTGGCTTCGCAGATGAAGGAGAACTGGAACAGGCGGGAGCCGATTATATTGTGGATTCCATAGAAGAGATGGCGCAGCTTCTGATGAAAGAGTGAATGGACAGGCGAAACAATGAAATATTATCTAACGTGGCTGAAAACAAAATGGAATAAGGAAGAAATTGCAACATGGCGGTCTATGGTCAAGGTGCTTTATGTCTTGTTGCCCATTGCATTTTATTCCCTGCTGCAGGATCTGATTGAAATACTTTTATGGGCGCTTGTAAATTACGGAGCCGGTATGGCAGGAGATCAGGTCATTGCTTATTTAAGTGAGCATTCCGATACCTTGAAAGGAATTCTGTATGCAATCACGGTAATTCTGGCACTTCTGCCATTTAAGACTATGATCCGAAATGAAATATCGAGTGTTATGAATGGAGAGAAACTCACTGATTTCGCAGTCATACAGAAATATCTGTGGATTGCGGTTCTGGGACTGGGGGCGGCGTTTAGCCTGAATTTTGGCATGGGACTTTTTAGTGCGGTTTCCAATTCTACAGGTTACCAGCAGGTAGCAGACGCACAGTATGGAGTCAGCTTTTTTATTGGACTCTTCTTATATGGAGTGGTTTCGCCGATTACGGAAGAGATCATTTACCGCGGAGTTACCTATCAGCGTCTGAAACGCACCTTTGGAGTGATACCGGCGATGCTGATTTCTGCAATGATCTTTGGAGGACTTCATGGAAACTGGGTGCAGGCGGTTTATGGAACTCTTATGGGAATTCTTTTAGCTTGGGTTTATGAAAAATATGCAGGATTTCTTGCACCGGTGCTGGTACATATGGTAGCAAACTTAGGTGTGTATAGTATTACCTATGGGAACCGGTTGGCCGGATTGAGCCGTAAAACCTGTATCATAGCAACCATAGTGAGCGTTTTGATAACGGGTGTATGCTTTTGGTATATGAATTGGAAGATGCCCAAAAGTGCAGGAATGATGCATAATGGGAATAAGATAAGGAATGAAAGAAATCATGAGTAAGATTTTGTGCTCGACAGGCTGTCTGATTGGACGGCCGAACGGAAGAAATTATCATCTGATTCGTGAATTTGTGAAGGAACTACATTATGACGGACTGGAATTTATGATGTACAGTGACTGGTATCCGGAGGTGGATGCTTTACTGGAAGAACTACTGACACTTCCGGTACAATTTCCGGTAATGCATTGTCAGAAATCCGTCGGAGAGGCGATCAGCCTTGGCGGTGTGGAGAACTGGAAGGACGCTTTTTCAAGATTTGAGATTAACTGTCAGATCGCGAAGAAAATCGGAGCAGGCAAGATGGTGATGCACCTCTGGGACGGAATGACCAGTGACCGGTATTTTGAGAACAATCTGAAAGCGTATGGAGAACTGCAGTTGTCAGAGGTGGCGGCAGATTACGGAGTTGATCTTCTGATTGAGAATGTGGTATGCAATTGGAAGAATCCGATGACTCATTTCTGCCAGTTGACAGACCGATATCCGGATATTCATTTTATATTTGATACAAAAATGGCTGCTTTTCACGGGCAGCTTGATCTTTTATATGAGGAAAAGTACAGCTTTTTATGGAAGGAGCATCATATCCGGCATTTCCATGTGAATGATTATGGCGGTGGATACATGGAGTGGGGGAAGCTCAAAACGCTTCCGGTCGGAAAGGGCTGGATTGATTTTGACCGGTTCTTTGCGTTTATCCATGAGATCGGCTATGATGATACCTTTACTGTAGAGGCTACGGCATTTGGACCGGATGGAAAAGTAGATCTTGCCATGTTGAATGAATGTGTGCAGACCATCCGTCAGAAACTGGGCAGCGGTTCAATGGTGTAAAGCGCAGGCAGTGAAACGATGATTTTACAAATGGAATTCCGTATAGAAGGTTCAGAATGGAAGTTCTGACCATAATGACAGGTGAGGCAAAAGAAATGGAACAAATGACTTTGGGACAGATGTCCCTGTTTCAGGAACAGGTGAATATGAGTAGTCCGCTGGCAAGCCGCCTGCGTCCCGAATCGTTGGATGACTATGTCGGTCAGGAACATCTGGTCGGAAAGGGTAAGGTGCTTCGCCAGATGATTGAGAAGGATATGATTTCTTCGATGATTTTCTGGGGACCTCCGGGAGTGGGAAAGACCACTCTTGCGCGGATTATCGCCCATATGACGCATGCGTCATTTATTGATTTCAGTGCTGTCACAAGTGGGATCAAAGAGATTAAAGAAGTGATGAAGCGTGCCGAAGACAGTCAGATGATGGGCATGAAAACAATTGTTTTCGTGGATGAAATCCATCGTTTTAATAAGGCACAGCAGGATGCGTTTCTTCCTTATGTAGAGAAAGGGAGTATTATTCTGATTGGCGCGACAACAGAAAACCCTTCCTTTGAGATTAATTCCGCTTTATTATCAAGATGTAAGGTGTTCGTATTACAGGCACTTACCACAGAACATATGCAGAAACTGCTTCGCCATGCACTAAAGGATCCGCGTGGATTCGGCAATCAGACGATTCATATGGAAGACCGGATTCTTCATGGAATTGCTGTTTTTGCCAACGGGGACGGCCGGATGGCGTTAAATACATTGGACATGGCAGTTTTAAACGGAGAGATCGGGCCGGACGGTTCCATTACCGTGAAGGAAGAAGTTCTGGAGCAGTGCACCGGTAAGAAAATGCTGCTTTACGACCGGAACGGAGAAGAGCATTATAATCTGATTTCCGCGTTGCATAAGTCCATGCGGAACAGTGATCCGGATGCAGCAATGTACTGGTTATCGAGAATGCTGGAGGCAGGAGAAGATCCGCTTTATGTGGCACGCAGGTTGATCCGGTTTGCAAGTGAAGATGTGGGACTTGCCGATCATGAGGCACTTCCGCTTGCTGTAGCGGCGTACCAGGCGTGTCATTTCATCGGCATGCCGGAGTGCAGTGTGAATCTTGCACAGGTTGTCGTTTATCTTTCGCTGGCACCAAAGTCGAATGCGCTGTATGTCGGCTATGGGAAAGCCAGTGCCGATGCGCAGAAGATGTTGTATGAGCCGGTGCCGCTGCAGATCCGGAATGCGGTAACAGACCTGATGCAGGATCTGCATTACGGGCAGGGCTATCAGTATGCACATGATACCGAAGAGAAGCTGACCGGCATGAGTTGTCTGCCGGAATCCATAAAGAACAGGGAATATTATCTGCCGGATGGACAGGGAGAGGAAAAGGAGCTGAAAGAGCGGCTTTCTTCGATTAAAAACAGAAGAAAAGAATTGGAAAGAAAATAATACGAACAAATGTTCTAAAAGGACTTGAAAAATTCTCCATAGTATACTAAAATGAACATACGTTCTGGATGGGCCATCATTCTGAACGGGGAGTTACGGTTCATAGAGGTATATTATGGAGAATTTTGTTGTTCCGAAGCAGGAGAGCTTGCAGATTTATCAAAAAGAGCAGATGTCTGTGAAGGAGAAGCTTAAGATTCTGTCGGATGCGGCGAAGTATGATGTTTCCTGCAGCAGCAGCGGCGTTGGCAGGAAGGGTGATGGAACAGGCATCGGGAATACAGAGAGCGCCGGAATCTGCCACAGCTTCAGTTCAGATGGACGATGTATTTCTCTTTTGAAGATTCTTTTTACCAATGAGTGCATCTATGACTGTAAGTATTGCATTAACCGCAGATCCAATGATGTACCGCGTGCTTCGTTTACGCCGGATGAGATCTGTGAACTGACGATTGAGTTTTACCGGAGAAATTATATTGAAGGATTATTCTTAAGCTCCGGAATTATTCAGAGTCCGACCTACACGATGGAATTAATTTATGAAGCGATTTTGAAGCTTCGTACCGTCTATCGTTTTCAGGGATATATTCATGTGAAGGCCATTCCGGGCGCAGATCCCATGCTGATTGAGCGTCTTGGCATGCTGGCAGACCGTATGAGTGTGAATCTGGAGCTGCCAACGGCAGCAGGTCTTAAAACGCTTGCGCCGAACAAGCACCGGAAGAATATCTTAGGTCCCATGCGGATGATCCAGCAGGGAATTGCACAGAATAAGAATGAACTTGTGGTATATCGGCATGCGGGGAGTTTTGTACCGGGAGGACAGTCCACACAGATGATCGTTGGGGCAACGCCGGAGAATGACTATCAGATTATGACAGTGGCAGAGAGCCTGTATCGTAAATTTGATTTAAAGCGTGTCTATTATTCGGCATTTGTGAGTGTGAATGAAGATAAGGATCTTCCGGCACTGCCGGGAGGGCCGCCATTGCTGCGGGAACACAGGCTTTATCAGGCAGACTGGCTGTTACGGTTTTATGGATTTGAGGCAGAAGAACTGTTAAGTGAACAGCGGCCGAATTTTAATATCCTGCTGGATCCGAAAGCGGATTGGGCGTTGCGGCATTTGGAGCAGTTTCCGGTGGAGATTAACCGTGCAGATTATCAGATGATCCTGCGGGTGCCGGGAATTGGTGTGACGAGTGCAAAGCGCATTGTGAAAGCAAGGAGAAGCGGTAATTTAACCTTTGAAGATCTGAAAAAGATCGGTGTTGTTCTGAAACGTGCCCTGTATTTCATTACCTGCAGCGGCCACATGATGTATCCGACGAAGATGGATGAGGATTATATTACAAGGAATCTCATTGATCCAAAGGAGAAGCTGCCCTTCGACAAGGATGGAATGACTTACCGGCAGTTATCCCTATTCGATGATGGACAGGTGCTGCAGTGGAAGCAGGGGATTGGACAGGAAGGAAACAGATTGCAGAGCATTGGATGAAACAACACTAAAAGACGCAGGACTCTTTGACAAAGCTTGAATAGAAGAAAAGACAGATCTGAGGAAGGCAATATGGAAGAATATTATCTGATTTGTGAGGATTCGCTGGAAGGAATCTTTACGGGAGTATATGATGCATATTTATGGAAGCAGCCCCTTGAACGGGTACATTTATTGACGAGGGAAGAGGACAATTACCGGCTGTTTGCACAGTACCGGAGCTGCGTACCCGATCAGGAGAAGACGAGGAAGGTCGCAGCGAGAATCATGAAGACCTTTGGCATGGATGCTTACTTTTCACTTTGTGAGGTAGCAGCCTCCCATGAGGAGGATAAGGCAGAAGCCATTTTAAGGACGATTGTTCATGGACTTTCCGACAAGCTGGGATTTACATTACTGAATGATCTGCGGGATCCGGGAGTATACCGCGCATTCGTAATGGCCCGGAATGTCGGCAAGGAAATCCATTTTCATAAAGAATTCTTACGTTTTGAAGAACTGGAAAGCGGAATTCTGTATGCACAGATCGGACCAAAGAACAATATCATTACTTTTCTGATGCCACACTTCGCAGACCGTCTTCCTTTGGAAAATTTTGTCATTCATGACGTGAAACGTAACATTTTTGCACTTCATGAAGAGAGAAAAGACTGGTATCTTGTATACGATCCGGAAGGATTGGATAAAATAAAGTATACCGTTTCTGACAAGGAAAAGCAGTATAGCGAACTGTTTATTGAGTTTTTTCATACAATAGCAATAAAAGAACGGAAAAATCTGGCATTACAATTGAACATGTTGCCACTTCGGTATCGGGAGTATATGACAGAGTTCCGGCAAAATGTGCAAACTTTTTAAAACGCAGGAATTTCGCTTTACAAACACCAAATGGAGTGATAATCTTTTATGGAAATACAGGAACTAGTGTTTATGATTGAAAGAAAGTAAAGGTGATCAATATGATGCAGCGCAAAATCATGTTACGTCCCAGCGATGTAAAAGCATTTGTGAATGCAGCAACAAAATGCAGCTTTGATATTGATGTTTCGTATAATCGCTTTGTGGTAGACGCAAAATCTATTGTCGGAGTTTTAGGACTTGATCTGACAAAGGCCCTGACAGTAACCTGCAATGGTTACGACAGCGAGTTCGAACAGTTTTTAAATCATCTGGCTGTAGCCTGCTAAGCAAAAGAGGGTTTGGAACAATTAGCAGAATCATATAAAATTCAAATTTATACAATTGACTCCCATAAGAAGATGACGTACCATCTTTTATGGGAGTCAATTTGTGTAGAGCACTTGATAAAAATTAATCCAGAGGAAAAATATTATGGATATACATATTTCCGTAAGGAATCTGGTGGAGTTTATTTTACGATCCGGAGATATTGACAATCGAAAGGCTGTGGCACCGGAAAATGCCATGCAGGAGGGGAGCCGTATTCACCGCATGATCCAGCGGAGAATGGGGTCCGATTATCATGCCGAGGTTTCTTTGCAGTATCTATATGAGACGGAGAATTACCGGATTCTGATTGACGGGAGAGCAGACGGGATTATCGATGCGACAGAGAGCAACGGAAATATGGTGACCATCGATGAGATTAAGGGGACATATCGGGAAATCCACCGGATTAAGGAAGCACAGCAGGTTCATCTGGCACAGGCGAGCTGCTATGCTTATTTTTATGCGAAACAGCAGGATCTGTCTGCAATCCGGATCCGGATTACCTATTGCAATATTGAAACAGAGGAATTGAAATATTTTCATTATGAATATACAACGAAAGAACTCGAAAACTGGTTCATGGAAATCATCAACAGCTACCGCCGGTGGGCAGATTTCCAATATGAGTGGCAGAACTTAAGGCAGCAGTCGATCAAGCAGCTGGTATTTCCGTTTCCTTATCGGGAGGGGCAGAAGGATCTGGTTACTTACGTCTATCAGACGATTTATCATAGGAAGAAACTGTTTATTGAAGCACCGACCGGAGTCGGGAAGACGATATCCACGGTATTCCCTTCGATTAAGGCCATGGGAGAAGGGAAAGGGCAGAGGATCTTTTATCTGACTGCCAAGACCATTACCAGAACGGTGGCAAATGATACGCTGGAGATCTTAAGAAAACAGGTGTTACGTTTGAAGTCGGTTACATTGACTGCCAAGGACAAAATCTGTTTTATGGAAGAAACGGAGTGTAATCCCGTAGACTGTCCCTATGCAAAGGGGCATTTTGACCGGATTAACGATGCGATCTATGATCTGCTGATCCATGAAGATAATTTTTCCCGTGAAAAGATCGAAGAATATGCAGCACGCCATGAGGTGTGCCCGTTTGAAATGAGTCTGGATATGAGTCTGTTTGCGGATATGATTATCTGTGATTATAATTATCTGTTTGATCCGCATGTCTATCTGAAACGATTCTTTTCCGAAGGAGTGCGCGAGGATTATATTTTCCTGATTGATGAGGCACACAATCTGGTGGACCGGGGCAGAGAGATGTATAGTGCAACGCTTCAGAAGGAGGAATTCCTGGGACTTAAAAAGGTCGTGAAGGATTACGATCTGCATATCTATCGTCTGTTGGAGCGGTGTAATAAGGAACTTCTGGAATTAAAGCGGGAGTGTGATGAGTATGTATGCTGGGAGGAAGAGAATATTGCGCCGTTCGTGCGGGGCGTGATCCGATTGTCTGAAGCGATCGACAATTATTTGGAGGATCATGAGGACAGCCCCATCCGGAAAGAACTGCTGGAATTTTATTTCAAGCTGTCCCATTTTCTGATGATTCATGAGCTGTTAGACAGTCATTATGAAATTTATTCCCAATATACGGCGGATAACTGCTTTGAACTGAAGCTGTTTAATGTGAATCCTTCTAAGAATCTCAAAGAATGCATGATGCGTGGACGGTGCAGTGTGTTGTTTTCAGCAACGCTGCTTCCGATCCAGTATTATAAGCAGCTTCTTGGAGCAGAAGAGGGGGATTATGAGGTCTATGCGAAGTCGGTCTTTGATGCAAGGCGTAAGGGACTGTTCATAGCCAATGATGTAACCAGCAAATACAGCCGCAGAACGGAGAGTGAGTACTATAATATTGCATCCTATCTGCATCGGATTGTGCAGATGCGGACCGGAAACTATATGGTATTCTTCCCTTCCCATGCTTTTTTAAAAAAGGTTCTTGAGGTGTATGAGGAGAACTTTGCCGATGAGCATGTGGAATGCCTCGTGCAGGATGAATACATGAATGAGCAGAGCCGGGAGGAATTTTTGATGAGGTTTGGAGGGGGGAGAGTTTTACAGGAGACTGCTTCCCTTCCTGTGACGGAGCTTCCAGTGACGGAGTCGTCTGCAACAGAACCTGCAATGGCAGAATATCCAGTGACAGAACTTCCAGCACTCGAAGAGAACTTTCTGGAAGAAGTTATCCACATGGAGATTAAGTATGAAGAAGACCGGACGCTTCTGGGCTTCTGCGTTTTAGGTGGAATATTCAGTGAAGGAATTGATTTAAAGAATGACCAGCTCATTGGTGCGATCATTGTCGGGACAGGTCTTCCGATGGTGTGTAATGAACGGGAAATCTTAAAGAAGTATTTTGACCGGCAGGGGGATAATGGATTTGACTATGCGTACCGTTATCCGGGAATGAATAAGGTATTGCAGGCGGCAGGGCGCGTGATCCGTACCGCAGAGGATATCGGCATTGTGGCACTGTTGGATGAACGATTCCTGACAACTCCATATCAGAGGATGTTTCCGAGAGAATGGAGGGAGTATGAGGATGTATCCTTAGAAGAAATCGGTCATTATGTGGAGCGATTCTGGGATGAGTGGCTATAATCCTTTCAAACGGTCATTGTGACATCACATTCCTGCAGGAAAGTTATGTGGATCAGTAATTATGACACGTGTGTCATTGTGGATAACTATGTGGAAATGGGGGATTTCTTATGATTTGCTTCTCTTAATGAGAATCGTTATCAATAAAATTTTGAAGGAAAAATGCATCAAAAATGAAAAAATACTGGATTAGTCAATGAAAGATGGTGTATAATTGACCAAGATGAACAATCCAAAGACAAGAAGGGAGAAAAGCGCATGAACAGTGGATTTTGGGCATATGAAAGCGTATTTTATCAAATATATCCGTTAGGATTTTGTGGAGCGCCATTTGAGAACGATGGTGTGCAGACACATAAGATTAAGAAGGTGGAGGAATGGATTCCGCATATGAAGAAACTGGGAATCAACGCCATCTATTTTTCCCCGGTATTTGAATCCGATACCCACGGATACAATACCAGAGATTATAAGAAGATCGATGTCCGTATCGGAACCAATGAAGATTTTAAGGAGGTTTGTGAGAAACTGCATGAGAATGGAATCCGTGTAGTACTGGATGGTGTGTTTAATCATGTGGGACGAGGCTTCTATCAGTTCCAGGATGTATTGAAGAATCGTGAGAATTCTCCTTATTTAAACTGGTTTCATATTAATTTAGGTGGAAATTCTAATTATAATGATGGTTTGTGGTATGAAGGCTGGGAAGGAAATTATGATCTGGTGAAGTTAAATCTCCAGAATGGAGAGGTGGTCAATCATATTCTGGATGCCGTACAGTACTGGATCAACGAATTTGATATTGATGGACTGCGTCTGGATGTAGCGTATTGTCTGGATGAGAACTTTGTGCGGACGCTTCGCAGTTTCACGACAGAGAGAAAGGCCGATTTCTTCTTATTAGGAGAGATGCTTCATGGCGATTACAACCGTCTGATGAATGACAGTATGCTTCATTCCGCAACCAATTATGAATGTTATAAGGGATTGTATTCGAGCTTTAACAGCATGAACATGTTTGAGATCAATCACTCCCTGCTTCGTCAGTTCGGACCGGAGAACTGGACCCTTTATAAAGGAAAACACTTGTTATCTTTTGTAGATAACCATGATGTGACGAGAGTTGCAAGTATTTTATCCAATGAAAAGCATCTGCCGCTCATTTATGCCATGTGCTTTGGCATGCCGGGCATTCCCTGTGTATATTATGGAAGTGAATGGGGAACTAAGGCCGACAAGAGTCAGGGCGATCCGGCGTTACGTCCCTGCTTCGAGCAGCCGGAATGGAATGAGCTGTCAGAGTTTATCAGTAAGCTTGCCGAAGCAAAGAAGAATTCCGAAGCATTAAATTATGGAAGCTTCCGTTCTGTTCTTTTGACAAACCGCCAGTGCATTTTCGAGCGTGCAAGCGAACATGAACGGGTACTGGTAGCGATTAATGCGGATGAGGCACCATTCACCGCTCACTTTGATGCCGGCTGTGGCATGGCAACCGATCTGATCACCGGACAGCCTCATGACTTCGGCGGCGGCAGTGAGCTTCCTCCTTACAGTGCTGCATTCTGGAAGATGGAGCGGTAGAGAGCGTGAACGCTTGCATTTCTATTAGTAGATAAAACTATTATGTAAATATATATCAAATAATTGTAACTATATATCAAATAATTGTAACTATTCAGGAAACTGTACTGGAGCGCATAGGCTTTGGTACAGTTTTCTTTTTTATTCATAAAATATATTGTTGACATACAATATTATATGTCATATAGTATACGTGTAAATAATATTATATGATGTATAATATTATGATATAAGTATCAAAAGTAAATTTTGCTACTCATTGATGTATCCGAATTGCTACATTGCTACGCAATTTCCGCAATTCTCAAACATTCGAAATCCGCTGATTTACTACGTAAATCGCTACTTTCTCATGTTTGGCGGGTCCCAAGTTCAAAAGTCTTATCGTGCAAGCACGAACGACCTTTTTGACCTTTTGACCCTGATATCATCATATTATACATATTCACACGGGAAGGAGCGAAATGTATGGTTTTTAATACAGGGGCAGCACTTCTGGATGCTATTGTGCTCGCAGTTGTAGCGAAAGAGCCGGAAGGGGCTTATGGCTACAAGATCACGCAGGATGTGCGGCAGATCATTGCGGTTTCGGAATCCACCTTGTATCCGGTATTGCGAAGACTGCAAAAGGATGACTGCCTGACCATTTACGATCAGGAATGTGCGGGACGTAACCGCAGGTATTATCTGGTTACGGAGAAGGGAAAGCAGCAGCTTTCCATGTACCGGGAGGAATGGAAGAGCTATTCCGGTAAGATCAATCAGATTTTTGAGGGAGGATCCACGAATGAACAGATTTGAATATATGAGGAGACTTGAGGATTTATTATCCGATATTTCTCCCAGTGAAAAAGAAGAAGCGCTTACTTATTATAATGATTATTTCAATGATGCCGGGCAGGAGAACGAGCAGAAGGTTATCGAAGAGCTTGGAAGTCCCGAGCAGGTAGCAGCAGGCGTCAAAGAGGGACTAGGGTTGCAGACCTATGATCGTGTGCAGGATTCTCCTGAAGAAAAGCAAAATGAGAATCGAAGGACACAGAGTGGAACGAATGGGAATGCAGGTGCTCAGAACATGCAGAAGCAGAATGTATGTTCACAATACTCTGATATGCAGAATTCTAATATACAGAAACCGGATACGCAGTACTTTAATAACAATCAGGTACCCTCACAATCACAGCCGCAACAGAAGAAATCGAAACCGACGTGGCTGATTACGTTAATTGTCATCGGGCTGATCTTTGCTTCCCCGCTGATTCTGGCATTGATCTGTGTAATCTTTGCCTTAATTATCAGTGTTTTCAGTCTGATTTTCGGATTGCTGATTGGATTTGGAGTAGCGGCGTTGGCGCTTTATGTGACATCATTTGTCTGTGCAGTGCTTGGACTTGTGGTATTGCCGGTGAATGTGCTGGTATCCGGTGCGTTACTTGGAAGCGGATGCTTATGTGCTGCAGCGGGGATCTTATGTATGATTCTGACGGTACTTGTTGCAATGACAGTTCCGGCAGCCTGCAAAGGTACAGCATGGCTATGGCGTAAGATGTTTCGGAAGGCTTAAGGGAGGAAAGAATGATGAAGAAATTTTATAAAGTCAGTCTGATTACAGCAGGTATTCTGGCAGCGGTTGGTCTGGTGCTATGTATCTTTTGTGGATTTATGGGAGGATACCGGTGGAAACAGAACGTAACAAGTGAAGCGGTGGTTTCTTATATGGAAGGTCTTTCCAACCGGCTGGGATTTAAAGTTTCCTTTGGAGAAGGAGACGGTATTTATATTGGCGCACTGGATAAAAATTTCACGGGAGCAGCCGGAGAACTTATGACAAATGTGGAGAGCAGCACAGAAAAAGAAACCTTGTATGAAATCCCGGTGAGCGAAGTTAAGGAATTAAATGCAGAGCTTGGTGCAGGACTTTTTGCAATCAGGGAAAAGGAAGAGAGTTCCGATACCATAAGCCTTACCTTTGATGCTTCGGGGGTATGGGAATACTCGCTTCAGGATGGAACGCTGAGCGTTGGAATGAAAGAAGAATCCCTACATCTTTTATGGGGATTCAAACAGAATACGGGAGCACGGTGCGTGATCGAGATTCCGAAGGACTTTATGTTCCGGAACTTTATGGCAGAGCTTGGTGCCGGAAAGCTTCAAATTGAAGGAATCAATGCACAGGAGATGACATTGAAGGCCGGAGCGGGGCAGCTTGAACTTGCAGATCTTACGGTTGAGGATTTTAAGTTAAAGGTCGGAGCCGGGCAGGCTGTATGTGAAAACGTGACAAGCCAGAATGCCGTGATGGATATTGCCATGGGAGAATGCCGGTATTCCGGTAAAATCGTTAAGGATTTAAGTGTGGATTGCGGACAGGGCAATGTGGAAATTGCAGTAGACGGAGCAGAAGCGGATCACAATTATGATCTGGATTGCGGAATGGGTAATATACTGGTCGGAAGTATGAGAGCCGCAGGAATGGGGGCGCAGCAGACACAGGATAACGATGCAGACAGCCTGTACCAGGTGAAATGCGGAATGGGAAATGTAACGATTACGTTTAAATAATGCAATATAAAAAGGGGACTGTTGCAGGTGACAGCCCCTTTTTGTGTTTGCGCGCCATGGGCGCGCTCTAACGGGTGAAAGTCCCGAACACG
>CAVHRK010000119.1:0-11490 GCA_963638365.1 Anaerobutyricum sp.
CGATACTCACATATTTCTACCCGGAAGTGACGGTGGAGAAGATGAGTTCGTATCGTGAAAAGAATAAGAAGTAATTATGCAGGCACAGGGAATGTGCTTTTTTTGTGCCATAAAAGGAGGTGGTTGAAGCATACCATATCGGGGAAAGCCCGGTTTTATCATTACAACAGGCTATGCCTGATTAGATAGAGTAACTTTTAACAGCCAGTTAGGGATTGTCCCTGCTGGCTCTTTTTTTATCGAAAAGGAGACAACCAATATGAGAAAAGAACAGATTATTACGGCAACCAACAATAATCAGATGGAGGAGAAGGGTATGAAAAAAAATTACTTCACTTTAAGAAAAAGTTTGTTCCGGCATTGTCCGGAGCAGTTATGGGGGTAATGCTTATGAGCACTACCTGTTTTGCGGCAGGCGATACTTCGGCAGTAACACAGCCGCTTGAGAACTTAAAAACACTTGTGATTGCAGTTATCGGTGCAGTCGGTGTCATTATCCTTGCAAAGAATGTAATGGAATTTGCACAGGCATACCAGCAGCAGGATTCATCTACGATGAACTCGGCATTAAAGGGTGTTGTGGCAGGCGTTATTATGGCAGGTATTTCTACTGTACTCACTTTCTTGGGCTTCTAAGACAGGGAAAACAATCCCTGTTGCAGTAGAAGAAAAGAGGTGAATAACAGGTATGGATATTTTTAAGCTGGGAGACAAAATACTTGCTCTCCTTGAAGCGGTGTTTGGCTTTTGGAATAACCAGATATCGTTGGTTTTTGCAATGCTTGGACAATCGCCCGTCAGTTTCAAGGGCGGTGGTCCGTGGGCAGTCATTGAGGGAATAGAGCCGGTCTTTGTAGCAGTCGGTTCTTCCCTTGTGGTGCTGTTCTTTGTTATCGGTTTCTGTTCGGAAAGCATAGATGTCAAAGAGGAGATGAGGTTTGAATCAATCCTTCGTATGCTTATCCGATTAGGGCTTGCAGAATGGTTCGTTGCAAATAATGTCACGATTATGAAAGCATTTTTTACTTCCATAGGAAATCTGGTAGGACTTATTTCGGCAGGAACGACAACGCAGCTTGCCATAGACAGTACACAGGCAGATGTCATCAAGGGACTTGGATTTGGAGAAAGCCTTGTAATGCTGATACTTACGGCATTGCTTGCAATCATCATTATTATCTGTGGTTTCTTTATCATTTACACCGTGTATTTCAGATTTTTAAAAATACTGATTATTGTGCCGCTTGGAGCAATCGCCTGTTCCACGATGGCAGGAAACAGAATGGTAAGTCATACGATGTCAACCTACTGTAAGTATTTCTTATCCTGTGTGTTTGAAGCGGTAACAATGGCACTTGCGATTGTGGTATGCAACGCATTTATCAATGCAGGGCTTCCGTCCTTTACAGGAAGTTATGCAGACTGGGCACAGACACTTATTTATCTGTGTGAAATGACATTTACCATAGCGATGACGGTTGGAAGCGTGAAGGGAGCACAGACGCTTACAAGCAAGGCATTTGGATTGTAGAAGGAGGCATTTATGGATAATGAAAAGAAAGAGGTAACTTATAATTCCAGTTTAACCGGAGAGACACAGGTAACTCTCGATATTCAGCAGTATATGAATAACAAGGCTATGTATATCGGTCTTATGTGCAAGGAAGATGGCTATGAGGAGCTATTCGGTGATGTGACCGTGAACTTGTCTTTTGAAGCACCAGATTACTGCGGGTATCTGAATGTAAATGATATGCCGGATATTGAACAGTTTATCACAGACAATGAGCTTGGGGAATTTACAGGATTTACACAGAGGAGTGGTTATTGCGAATATCCTCTTTATATGTTCAATGTTGATAAGCTGAGAGAACTGTGTCCGGACGGAATGGAAAAGTATGAGGCAAATATCGGTATGGAAAGAAAACCGGAGACAAAGGAATTATCAAGATAGGAGGCAGAGGACAGTGGTTATTGAAATAAACAAAGACATTGACCGCTATCAGGAATCGGTGGCAATGGGACTTACGGCAAAACAGCTCATATTTTCTATTGCCAGCGTAATCGTTGGTGGCGGTATCGTATTACTTCTTTATAAGTATATTGGTTTTACTGGTTCTGCTTATGTGGCAATTCCCTGTGTAGCCCCGATAGCACTTGGAGGATTTTATTCGTTCAATGGAATGAATTTCTATGAGTATATGGGAAAGAAGCTGCACTTTATGTTTGGGAACAGGACACTCACCTATGTATCGACAGAGGGAGAACTGGCAGTTAAGGAGTTTGAGCAGGGACAGACAGGACAGGTAAAGAAGAAAGGCAAAAAGGCTGAAACAGACATTACAACATCTGAGTCAGCAGTAAAGAAGCAGGAGGAATTTGAAGAAATGAAGAAAAAGACCAGAAATATGCTGCTTGGACTTGTAGCCGTGTTTGTACTGGTTATAGCTGGTGCGGCGGCTTATAAGACAATGCACTAAAAAAGGAACCTGCATAAAACAGATTCCTTAAATGAGGGGAAAACCCTGTCGAAGAATGGAAGTCCAGTTACTTTTCTGATAGAGAAAACGGACGATGATTACAGTCTGTTTTTCTTCATCAATCGTATAAAAGGCAAGGTAATTATTGATTATCACAAAACGAATGCCCCAGCTTGCCAGTACCGGATCATCTACCAGACGGAACTTCTGTGGCAGGTCGGCTAATGAGCCTATCTGCTCAGTTGCAACATCTAACAGGTTATCTGCGGCAGTGGGATTTTTGAGGGTAAATTCGATGTAATCCGCAGCCCGCATAATATCGTGTTCTGCGGTGGAAGTGATATGAACCTGATAACTCATCGGCTGCGACGGCTCCTGATATCAGCCATAGCTTCGGAAAATGGTCTTGTATTGCCTGTGGCAATATCGTCCATTCCTTCCTTAATCTGGCTGTAAAGTTCAAAGCGGCTGGTCAGTTCTTCGTAGGCTTCAATGCTCATAACAGCAAGATCGCCTTTTCCATTCTTCGTAATGAAAACTGGTTCGGGATAATTATGACAAAATGTAGAAATTTCATTGTAATTATTCCTTAAATCAGCACTTGATTTGATTGCTGGCATAAAAACACCTCCTTGTTTGATAACAAAATTATACACAAATTTTGTTATGAAGTCAATGGATATACCATTAGTGTTAGCAGGATAAACACAACTATTCATATGTATCTGACCGTAAGGTCGGGAACAAGCCCGTTGGGTGATGTTCCCGGCGGGCTTTCACAGATAAGAAAGCGAGGTTAGAGACAATGGGTTTATTTACAGACGGATTTAAGCTCTTGAAAAAGGCAAGTGAGCCTTTGTACAAGACACCGAAATCCATTCAGGAAACCATAGAGATTATGGCGGTGGCTGAAAACGGTATTTTTGAAGTAAGCAGGAATAAGTATTCCAAGTGTTACCGCTTTCAGGACATCAATTACACAACAGCAACAGAGGACGAGCAGATTGGCATTTTTGAAAGATACTGCAGATTCTTAAATTCGCTTGACTGTAATTATAAGATTACGATTAACAATAAGAACAAAAATATGGAAGAACTCCGTGACAAGGTTCTTATTGCAGAAAGAAATGATGGCTTCAATAATTACCGCAGAATCTACAATGAGATTATTGAGGAGAAGATTATTGAAGGTAGACAGGGGATTGAACAGGAAAGATACCTGACAATCACGATAAACATTTTCCCAGTAAATGCTTCCAATGTTCTTTTTGCTCCTTTTGTTAATGGCTTTGTAATATCGTATTTCATAGCTGTCCCCTTTTGCAAAATTCAATATTTGTCCAACTTTAAACAGGCTGGTTCATTTGTCACTTGCTTTATTTCCTGTTGCAGTATAGTATGAAATCATAAATTTTGCAAGTGTCTAAATTTGTTCGCTTGTGTAAAAAGGAGTGCTTTTATGAGTATTGCAGTTATAACCGGAGCCTCTTCCGGACTCGGTGTCTGCTATATTGACGCCGTCACAAAATTATTTTCTGAAATAGATGAACTATGGCTGATTGCCCGTCGTGAAGAACGATTAAAAGAAGTTGCTGCGAAATATCCCGATAAACATTGTGTAATTATTCCTATGGATATGGCTGATATGAGCAGTTTCAAAATACTGGAAGAAAAATTAGAAGCCAATAATCCTCAGATTGAAGTTTTAATAAATGATGCAGGTATGTCAATCGGTTCTCCTTTTGAGGATATGGAACTTGAAAGCATGCTAAAAATCATTGACCTGAACTGCAAAGGAGCAACAGCGGTAACGAAGGTATGTCTGCCATATGTCATAGACAGCGGTACAATTTTGGAAGTATCCTCAACCTCTGCATTCGTCCCAAACACAAACTTAATCGTTTACTGTGCATCAAAATCTTATGTATCCGCATTTTCTCTTGGACTTCGTGAGGAACTGAAAGACAGACACATAAATGTATGTGCTATGTGTCCAGGATTTATGCTCACAGAAATGACAAAACCCGAACTTACAAAAGGACAAAGTCGTTTGCCTGTAATTGACCCAAAAACTGCCGCCTTAAAATCATTAAAGGCTGCAAAAAATGGCAGAGCCGTTTATACTACCGGAGCATTTTATAAAGGCTACCGATTGCTGGCAAAGCTCATTCCGCATACGCTTCTTATCAAGTTTACTGGTCTTGGATAAGGAGGCTGACCTATGATTTTATATTTTTCGGCAACCGGAAACAGTGAATATGCTGCCAAAAGGATTGCAGCCGAAACAGGCGACATTGCCGTTTCTATTACAGATTGCTATAAAAAACAAATTTTCTCATTTGATGAGAAATACAAAACACTTGGTATAGTAAGCCCCACATACTCTTGGGGATTGCCTGTTATCGTAACTGAATTTTTACAGAAATTAGATTTAAGTCACAAGCCGGACTATCTGTTTTTTATTGCAACCTATGGAACAACTCCGGGACAAACCGGGAGATTTGCAGATAATATTCTTGCTCCTAAAGGCTTGCCATTGTCCGCAAAATTCAGCGTGAAAATGCCGGATACCTGGACTCCGATTTTTGATTTGAGCAATAAAGAAAATGTTCAGCGTATAAATGATAATGCAGAACTTGAAATCGACAGTATTATAAAACAAATAAAGAAGTTTATCGTAGGGGATTTTATGAAAAATAAACTGCCTTATCCGCTTGCAAAGATAGGCTATAAAATTGAATATGATTTGATGCGTAAAACAAAGCATTTTTCAGTTGGAGATACCTGTGTTGGGTGTGGATTGTGTGCAAAAAACTGCCCTGTTGCCGCTATTAAAATCAAAAGCCACAAACCTGAATGGATTAAAGAGCAATGTGTAATGTGCTTGGCTTGCTTACATCGCTGCCCTAAATTTGCTATTCAATATGGTAAAAATACAAAGAAGCATGGACAGTATGTACATTCTCTTGATTCTCAAGGGGAAAATTTGTGTTACAAAAAAGATAATTGATAGAAAAAGACTCTTTAAAATACCAAAACGCTGATATTTCAAAGAGTCTTCTTGGGGTTATAAATTATTATAATTCTAATGAATCTTTCGCATCTACCCACATCTGTAAATTCCCATCAAGATATAATCTCGCATATTCAAGTGGTTCATCAACTGCAAGTGAAGTTAATGCACAATCTGATCCGGGTGTGGTTTTTAAATTCTTCTCAGCTTCCCAACAATCAATGCGAAGCATATATCTTGCACTGGTATAAACACCAATGCTGTTTCTCTGTGGATTGTATTCTGCAAATATTGTTCTCATCGTATCATATCTCCTTATCATTCAATCAATCATCAGATACAAAAATCAGAAGCATTTCAATCAGTTCACCATGTCACTTTCATTTTGTGTTATAATGTGTTATCAGATTTTTTTGGTCTTCGCTTCGCTACGGTCGGTGCAAAGCGGACATCCACTGGATGTCCTGCACCCTTGTATTTGCCCTTATCAGAGTTCGTAAACACTGATGAGACGATATAACACAAGGGAAACAATAAGGGGAAGCTCACCTGCGATAAATCCAGTGTTTTCAAGGGTTCGCGGAGAATTTAATAACACGATATAACAGTTATTAAATCTCTTAAAACAGGTGAAATCTCAATCGGAAATATTGTTGGGATATTATCAGCATCATGGTGGCAATAATGAGTACAGCTATCGTAATCTATTTTGGAGAATGGATAAAATCTGTCATTCCGATAAACCTCATTGCACTGTTACTACTTGTGCATGTGGTCTATATCGGAATCCGATGTTATGTGAAAGACTGGCGGGAAGAACAGGGATTTTATTGAAAAAATATTCATTGTGATTATAAGTCAAACAATACGAACAGTATTTATCCATTATTGTTGCGAAACTTGCCCGGCGTTGTATTATAATACTTATGAAAAAGTTCACAGAAATAACTGCTATTTGAAAAACCACAGGCATATGCTATCTCAGTAACAGACATTGTGGTATTTCGAAGAAGAAAAACAGATTTCTCCAGACGATAGCGGTTCAAATAGATCATAGGGGAAGTATTTAAATATTTCTGGAAAAGGGAAGTACACTTTGTCTTGCAGCAATTTCCGGAAGAGGAAATATCTTTTAGCAAAATTTTATTTGGATAATTTTTCTGCACATATCCAATCATTGCAGTGAGAACCAAAATGTCTTCCGTATCTTTATCATAGTCAGGAAAATAGTTCATATTTTCAGCAAGTAATCGGAAAATATGAACCGTTTTTTCCAGAGTAAAAAACGGTTGTATTTTGTCCATATTTTTTTCGTAAAGCATTTTAAGGTCACGAAGAATAGAATTCTGCCACTGAATCGATGGGTTCAGTTTCTGATAAGGAAAATGAATATTCTGTAGCAGTGAATTTAAACAATTTTCTACAAAATAAGTATTTACAGAAAGTAGCAACGGGGATAAAAGAATACAGATAAAGAGACATTCTGTATGTGCATCGGAATAGCCATAATGAAAGCAACGGCTGTTTACGAAAATCCCCTCGCCTGTCTGCAAAGAAATTTTCCGCCCATTCACATCATAAAACATCTGTCCCTCTAAAATCAGAATAAATTCCAGATCGTCATGCCAATGGCTGACTGCATGAAAATCAGGATAGCTTGAAAGCTGTCCCTTTTTTACATATGCAGGAAAGTCTGGATTGTTATAGGCAACATTTTCCGATGCATTTGAATTTAAAACGGTACTTGGACATACCTCCATCAAGATTCCCTCCTTTGCGAACGTTTGTTATATTATTATGGCAGATTCTGGTATAAAAATCAATAAAATTTGTATATCTTTATATTGTGCACAGAAAGGAAATGAGATATAGATGAAAAATGAATTCAGAAATAAAATTTTGAAACTTGCCTTGCCGATTACAGCACAGCAGTTTATGCTGGCACTTGTAAGTGCATGTGATGCTTTTATGCTGGGAGGATTAAATCAAAACTCTTTGTCGGCAGTTTCGCTTGCTTCACAGATTACATTTGTTTTTAATCTGATCTTAACAGCACTCACAATAGGGGAGAATATGTTTGTTGCACAGTATTATGGAAAGAAAGATTTTGATGGATTACGGGCATCAGCAGGACTTGTTTTGAAATATGTATTAGCCGTTGCTGTTCTCTTCTTTATTGCAACTTTATTTGTTCCTGAAACTCTTATGCAGTTGTTTACAAACAATACGATACTGATTGATTATGGTGTTAAGTATCTGAAGCTGATTGGATTATCGTATGTGTTTTCAGGCATTTTACAGGTTTTACAGGGAATATTGAAAAATTGTGGCTATGTAGGCAAATGCACTATGATCAGTACAATCGTTGTCTGCCTTAATATTGTACTGAATGCTGTTCTTATTTATGGATACTTTGGATTTCCAAGAATGGAGATTGCAGGTGCAGCACTGGCTACTGTCATTGCAAATGGGATTGGTCTGGTTATCACGATATATATTTTGCACTTGAAAAAGGATCTTTGGGTTGGAATATCAGATATAAAAAAACGAAAAATAAATATAACCACAAAATTCTGGAAACATGTTTATCCGGTACTTTTGAATGAACTTGTCTGGGGCGGCGGATTTACGATGTATTCAGTCATACTTGGACATCTTGGTTCCGATGCTGTCGCAGCTAATTCTATTGCAAATATAACCAAAAATCTTCTGATCTGTGTTTGTACTGGTTTTGGATATGGCGGAAGTATTATCGTTGGAAATCTGCTTGGCGAGGGAAGCTTATCTGAAGCAAGAAAAAGTGGAAATACTTTATGTAAAATTGCGGTATTTTCGGGGATTCTGACCGGAGGAATGATTCTTCTCCTGACACCGGTTATTCTGCATTTTACGAATCTGACCGATATAGCAGGTGGGTATTTGAAGTATATGCTGTTTATGAGCAGCTATTATGTAATAGGAAAATCAATCAATTCCATGACAATAGGTGGTATTTTCCCGGCAGGAGGAGATACAAAATTTGGTTTAAAGTGTGATATGGTTACTATGTGGGGCTTTGCGGTTCCGCTGGGATGTATCGCAGCATTCGTACTGAAGTTGCCGGTGCTGATGGTGTATTTTGTCTTAAATCTTGATGAACTGGTAAAACTCCCAGCGGTATTTAAACATTACAGACAATACAAATGGTTAAAAAATCTAACAGAAATGGAGAACTAGACTATGGATATGAAAAAAAGAAGAGATATGCAGATTGCTTATATCGCAGATGATGCTGTTATGGAAGAAATGGCAGAGTGCAGGAAAATTCTGCAAAGACTGAATTTTGCAGATCGGTCAGATTTCGATGAAATTGCAAAGACTGTAAAAGAGCTTTTTGGAAAATCAGAAGGTGCTTGGGTAAATCCGCCTTTTTACTGTGATTATGGCTCACATATTGAGGTGGGCAAAAATTTCTTTGCAAATTATAACTGCACGATCATAGATGTGGCAAAGGTAATAATCGGTGATAATTGTCAAATGGCACCAAATGTGGCTATTTATACAGCAGGACATCCGGTTTATCCGGATACGCGTAATTCAGCTTTTGAATATGGAAAAGAGGTTACCATCGGGGATAATGTATGGCTGGGAGGAAATACGGTGGTGTGTCCGGGCGTACATATTGGAAACAATGTGGTAATTGGCGCGGGAAGTGTCGTCACGAAAGATATTCCGGACTGGTCAATTGCAGCAGGAAATCCATGTCGGGTAATCAGAAAAATAACAGAAGCAGACAGAAGAAAATTGTTCCACAACGAAGAGATTGATGATGAAGCGTGGGAAATGATATGTGGCAAGGAGGAAAAATAATATGTCTATGAGAGAACGAATTGCAAATGGAAAGCTATTTACAGATTATTGTGAGGGACTTCCGGAAGATCGGACAAACTGTAAAAAAAGAATGACTCAGTTTAATTCTACTATGCCTGATGATGTAAAGGCAAGAATGGCGGCATTAAATGAACTTTTGGGAAAAGAAACAAATGCATGGGTGGAACCGCCTTTTTATTGTTGTTATGGGACGAATATTACCATAGGAGAAGGCTCTTACCTGAATTTTAACTGTAATTTTGTGGATGATGGAAAAATCATCATTGGCAAAAAAGTAATGTTTGGTCCGGCAGTTACAATAGCTACGGTGGGGCATCCTGTTAATCCAAAGATGAGGGAATATATGTATACAGATCCGGTAATAATCGAGGATAATTGCTGGATCGGAGCTGGTGCAACAATTTGTCCGGGTGTTCATATCGGTGAAAACAGTGTGATTGGAGCTGGAAGTGTGGTAGTTCATGACATTCCGGCTAATTCCGTTGCGGCAGGAAATCCTTGTAAAGTGATTCGTGAAATTGGAGAGCAGGATCAGATTTATTATTATAAAAATCGAGTGATCGATGAAGATGATTTGGAAGAAGAGCGTAAACTTAGATAGCTAAAACATCCCACACAAATTTTTAACGTGGGAAGATTTAGGTAGATAATTTACAGGAGGGAAAATTCAGATGAATATATGCGTATATGGTTCAGCAGATATCCTGAGTGAAAAATGCATGGAAGAAGCAAGAAAGCTGGGAGAATATATCGGCAAAAATGGACACACCTTGATATACGGTGGATTTGGAGATGGGCTGCTCGGAGAGGTTGCTGATGAGGCTTATAAAAATGGAGCAGATATAATATCAATTCTTCCGGAAAGATCACGTGTCGGGCATACAGAATTTCAACATGCCAGACTGACATATCGGGAAAAAGATAAAAGAAAACGAAAAAAATTACAGGCTGAAAATGCAGATGCTTTTGTTGTACTTCCGGAGGGGCTGGGAGTATTGGATGAATTATTTGAGATATTGCTCTTAAAACAGTATGGCGAGCATAATAAAGAAATTTATATTGTCAATATCGAGCATAAATATGACTTATTGATTTCGCTGCTGGAGGAGCAGAATTGTACGGGATTATTTACTGTAATTTCGGGGAATGATTTTTTGGAGATTTAAAGGAGCTGATAGAATGAGAGCAGATTATCATGTGCATACAGAGTTTAGTGATGATTCAGAATATAAGATGGAGCAGGTTGTAAAAGACGCCATAGCTATGGGGCTGGATGAAATCTGCTTCACAGACCACGTCGATTATGGGGTGAAAAATGACTGGGATGATGGAGAAAGAATACGGTATCGGGAAGGAATACCGGGTGAACCTGAAAATATGCCGATACTCAATGTTAATTATCCATTGTATTATAAGACTTACCAGAAGATGAAAACGCAGTATGGAGATAAGATCACGCTAAAGCTGGGAATGGAATTTGGTATGCAGGTACATACAATAGAACAATATGAAAAATTGTATGCGAAATATCCATTTGATTTTATCATTCTTTCGGTTCATGAAGTAGAGGATAAAGAATTCTGGACGCAGGATTTCCAACGTGGCAGGACACAGCAGGAATATAACGAACGATACTATGAGGAATTATTATATCTTGTTCAGAATTATCACAATTACAGTGTTTTAGGACACATGGATTTGATCACCAGATATGATAGAGTAGGTATTTATCCATTTGAAAAGTTAAAGCCGATACTTGCTGAAATTTTAAAAACAGTAATTGCTAATGGAAAAGGAATTGAGGTAAATACTTCCAGTCACAGATATGGATTGTCTGATCTCACTCCGTCAAGGGATATTTTGAAATTATATCGGGAATTAGATGGAAACATAGTCACCATCGGAAGCGACAGTCACAAACCGGAACATATGGGAACATTTATTGATGAGACAAAACAGGAATTAAAGACATTGGGATTCAAAGAGTTTTGTACTTTTGATAAAATGAAACCGATTTATCATCAGTTATAATGAATTTGATTAAGTAGCCTGTATGTAAAAATCTCATAAGCGAGTCTGTGAAACTTTTTCTGTAAAATAACCTAAGTAAGGTCCTTCTATGATAAA
>CAVHRK010000120.1:0-123680 GCA_963638365.1 Anaerobutyricum sp.
TAGTGATAGGTTTCCTGATAAAGTAAGGGGTACACCCCGAGACTATGCGCTTACCATCGACAAGCAGTCCATGGGAAGGTGTTCTCGACCTTAGCGCAGTCAGGGATGTATTTACGGATGAAATTGTTAAATTGAAAGAGTATGATGTGGATCACTTTATTCCATGGTCGTTTGTGATGAATGATGAACTCTGGAATCTGATGCCGATGGATTCGTCTTTGAATTGTATCGAAAGGGAAATTTGAGGGAAGAATTTTATAACATTCTCCAAAAGAATATGCAGCCAGTTTATGATTCAGCAAGACGGCAGGGATATGAAATTTGGAAAGGTTCAGATGCGTATAAAGGAATGTAATACATCACGTAAAATAGTGGAACTTTAGTAAACAACTATCAGAAATTATAAAGTCGCAATGAAGAGAATATAATATTTATGCAGCAAAGCAGGATTCCATAATAGACGAAAAAACAGATATTATTTTATGCAAACAAGATTAGTTGGACTAAGGAAACAAGGATTTGGTGCAATGGCCCATCATATATTGCAGAATTATATATGGAAGAAATAGCAAAAAGTAATTGTAAGTTACATTTTGCAGGGAATGATTAATTGGCTCCATAAAATAATTATAAGTAACTATTGTTCTATACTTCATGAAATGTTATACAACGATAAGAAGGCTTCCAAGGCACAGAGCGAAGCAGGAGCGAAGTTATATTAGAAATAAAGAAAACGTGTTTAAATATTGATAAGGCAAAACCATAAAAGGGATATTCCATAGAGGAATGTCCCTTTTTAATAATATTATAAATGATTTTTGGATTTTAAATATTCTGCCATATATTACAATCCCCTTGGTACACTTGCTATTTTCTTGCCCCATCGGGGCCAATCTGATATCCATCGACGGTGGTATTGACCACCATCACGCCATTCCTATAATAATTCCACTTGCCGCTATGGTTTTGCACCCACCCTTGGGCTGTCTGCGGATCAATGACGGTCTCTATAAACCGGCGTAAGGCGGTAGCGGTTTCTGCGCGGGTGGCAGTTGTCTGTGGGTCGAATCGGTTCCCGTCCTTTCCGGGAAGGATTCCTGCCTGTTGTGTGGCGCTGACTGCTGTTTTAGCCGGGTTGCTGATCTGTCCTTGATCTGCAAAGGTCACCGCCTTATGGACAGTGGGCAGGTCATAGCCCATCGTGTTTGCGTAGTTTGTCAGGATGACTGCCAGTTGTTCGCGGGTCACGCCTGCGTTCGGTGCAAAGGTGATTTTGTTGGTGGTACTGATAATGCCTGTGCTTGCCGCCCAGTTTACATAGGGGGTATAGCCTGCCTTTGGCGGAACATCGATAAATTTTCCGGTCTTATAGTCGGCGGGATCAATTCCTGCCATTTTGCCGAGGGCGGTTGCGAGCGCGCCGCGTGTGATGCCTGCTTCGGGACTGAACTGTCTTTTGCCGGTGCCGGAAAGCAGATCGCGGCTTGTCGCGAAGATAATGCTATCTTTCGCCCAGTGGTCGGAAATATCCTGATAGGAGGAAGCTGTTTTCTGATAGCCGATGCCGTAAATGCTGAAATGGCTGGCTTCAAAGAGCACCGCTCCCAGATTTTCGTTATAACTGGAATTTACCAGCCATTCTACCTTGCCGTTGTTGTCTACATAGACCACAAACAGGCGGCTGTTCTGTTCCGTCGAAGATGGAGTGTAGGGCAGGCGTATTCCAATGGTGTGGCCGTTAAGGTTAGTGATGGATACGTTCTTTCCATTTGCCAGGTAAGCCAGTGACAGGTCGTAGACCGGTCGGTTCCCGATAGCTCTCTTAGCTTCTGCGGAGGTGAGTCTGTTTACCCGTTTTACTCGGAGGATAATGTCTCCGTCTGCGGATAAGCTATCCAGCCATTTCAAAAGTTCAATATCCATACATTGTGCACTTATGCCGTCCAGATTGATCTCCAGTTGTTTCACATTCTCGCGTACAAGGACATCCAGGGTCTGGGCCTTGAGTGATACCTGAAAAGAGGTCTGCCCTTTTCGGGGGGTGACGGGAATGGTCACGGCAATGCCGTTTTCTGTAGTGCCATTCTTTTTGGCAGCGTTCCGGGCTTCCTCGATAGCGGACAGAACCGTATTGTGATCAACGGTCACACGGCCTCGTGTATCCGGTGTAACCGGTTTGGCCTCACCGGTGGTGGGAAGGTTTGGTTCAGGCTGAACGGAATTTCCGATGCTCGTAGAGCTTCCGCTGCCGGAGGAGCTGTTATTATTGAAAAAATCTCCGTTAGGCGAGTCTGTATTTTCTAAGCTATCGTCAGAGGTTGAAGCATTACCGGAGGAGCTGTCGTTATGAGAGTTTCCGCCGGAGGAGCTGCCTCCATCCGAGATGGTGTACGGCTTCAAAGTGCCGCGCACGACCGCATAGTTTGCCGTATCATACGGGGTAAACTCCCAGTAATAGGGGGTGTTGGCCGTAACTTCGGTATGTTCCGGCATGGCAGCAAGGTAGCTGCTATCCATCCATTGAAGCGTTCCGTCAGGCCAGTTGTCGTTGACGGTGAGGTTCACATCGGAAAGTGTCTTACCCGGTCCGGTAACAGGGGTATATTTCGGCGTACCGGAGGGAACCGCCTTATTGACGGTGATCTCGGTTGTTCCTGTGACTTCTGCGTATTTGTCCGGATCGTCCGGTATGAAAATCCAGCCTACCGTATGTGCATTTTCACTTGCGTTCAGTTTTTTGTCCGGTGACTGCCATGCAAAGCGTCCTTTGACAGTGGTACTGCCGTTTTTCATGGTGCCGGAAATGGTGATTGCACTGAGTTTCTGACCGTAGGTCAGCGTGGTCTTGCTGAGTGTCACATTGCCGTTCAGGACAGGCTGTATTTTGTTTGCGGCACTGACATTGAGCGTCAGTGTAAAATCCTGATAATTCTGCGTGGACACCTTGACGGTCACGGTGCCGATCGGCGCAGTCAAAATGGTGGTGTTCTGTTCAATCGGCAGGCTCAGCACGCCGTCTGTGATGGTCGCACCATCTGTGTAATAGCCGTTTATCAGCGTGATCTTATCGATGGTATATCCTGTGATCGTGCCGTAGCTTTCAGGCGCATTCAATTCTGGCAGAAGCGACTTGAAATCAAAGTGATAGGTCGCTGCCGTGTTATTATAAACGGTCAGATCCCCGTTTTTGCGTACTGTAGGAGCGGGGGCCTGTGTAATTGTCGCATTTTGAAACTTTGCAGTCTGTGTATCCCCGTTTTCAAACTGATAGTTGGAATTTTTCAGGGTGACGGTTAAGTTTATGGTTGTCGTTCCGGCATTGGCAGTGTCATAGTACATGTCGCTGACTGTATAATCTGTGCCGGAGGTAAGCTGGATCGTGGGAGCGGATGCGGATGCATTTTTGGCAATAAAGCCTGCTATCTTGACAGTTGCATCTGGCGTGCCGTCATAAACCTTGGTGAGTGTGGATTTATCAGCCGTTGGCTTTAACAAGATACGTGGTGTGACTGTTACGGTATATGGTTCACTGTAGCAAAGATATCCGCTGCTGTTGGCTTCAACAACGTAGGTGTGCGCACCGAGTGTCAGCGTCTTGGGAAGAGCATAGCTTCCATCACTGCTGGCAGAGCCTGATTTCGTCCGGCTGCCATCTGCATCCACCTCATACCACTGATAGGTCATAGACGGAATAGTGGCCGACTGGAACTGGGGCTGCGCTTTCAGGCTGATTTCTTCGCCGTATTCTACGCTGACAGATTCCATATAATCTTTGGAAGCAACCTGACTGTAGGCCGTCACACCCTTGAGCGGTGCGGTTCCCACGGTGACATTGTTGATCACCTTGCAGGGTTTTGACGCATAGTTATCGCCTTCCTTCACGTCATTGTAATTGATCCAGGTACTGTCTGTTTTCCGGAAGGACTTGCCGCTTTTCGGGAGCGCTGCAAAGTCCGCGTATGTGACCGTGCGGAACTGTTTGCCGGTGCTGGGATCATATTCATACATGGTAATCCGGTCAAAGCTGCCGTCTGTTATTTCGATGCCGGAATAGTCGCCCATGACATGGAACTCTCCGATTTTTCCACCGGAAACAGCTGCCTTTCCCTGGTCTTCCACAGAAAGAGAATTACAGCTTCCGCCGTTGAAAGCCACTTCGCCGCCGTTTTTCAAGGCGATCGCCTCGTAGCTGCCGTCTTTGACAGTCAGCCTGCCATAGACATTAACAGAGCAGTTCGCGTTGGTTCCGATGTTTAGTTCTGCTTCGCCGCCGTTTTCTACTGTAACACTTGCATTTTTTAACGTGAGCTGGTTTGCCGTGCCATCCGGACAGGTCGCGGGAACGATCATTTTAGCGCCGCTTTTTACGGTAACGGGAATTCCCAGGTTGCTGCCTGCCTGACTTCCGATCAAAGTAACGTTGCCGTTAAGCACCAGAGTAGTACCTGATGACAGATCCTGTCCGTTAAGGTCAAGGGTTATGGCATTGTGTATCTCCAGTGTTCCTGCACCGGAAGAGAGGTTTGCCAGAGGTTTGACGGTACAGCCCTCTGTCGCGGCATTCATGGCATCCTGGAGGGTAGGGTAGTATGTTTCCTGTCCGTCTTTGGTCACGCTGGCCCGAAAGGTCTTCAGACCACAGGGACAGGTATACGTATCCGTACCGGAAGCCTCATCATGTACGCGGAACACGCCGCACTCGTGATCGCAGCGCGTGACGGTAACTTCTGTGACTGATGATAAATCGGTGATGTCGACCGGTTTACCATTAGTCTCGGATTTGTAGTAATATCCCGTGGCGAGCAGATCCTTGAGGGTAGTGTTACCCTGCATTGTAATGGAGCCAAATGTGCCGCCGGAGAGTTCAGCCGTGCCATTTTCGGCGAAGATCAGTCCGTCGATGCGCAGATTGTTATTCTCCGCAGGAACCTTTAAAATGCCGATGGGGGTGGTGGTTCCGTTCATCCAAAGCGTTCCGACGTAGTGTCCGGTTTGATTGCTCTCCGTATTTTGAAAGACTACGGTATTTTTGACTTCGACTTTGACTGTCCGGTCAGCAGTGGGGCGCAGCGTAAATCCATTAAAATTGACGGTAAACTGATCACTAAAAATAAGCCGGCTGCTGTCTTGATTACACAGCAGATAAACTGTCCGGTCGCCGCGGTTGGTTCTCACAAGGTCTACGGCCGCGCTAAAGCTGGAACAAGGCCGTATTGTTCCAAAACTGGTTTTCAATATGGCTGTAATATTTGAACCGCAAGCATTGCACCGGAGTTCATCCTGCGTCAGATCAGTATGGAGACAGACATTGCCACACGTGCCACATGTCATTTGATACCCACGCATACTTTCAATATATTTTGAGGAAAATGTATAGTTTCCATTCGCGTCTTTATGATCGCAGGACTTGATAGTAACATTTTCCAGCGAGGGATAATTGACATTCGCGTCCAGTAGTTGTCCATTTGCATCCAGAACATAGCAGCCGGGAGAAAGCATGATCGAAAAGTTCACATTATAGTTTTCGGCGTAGATCTTCGAAAATTTTCCGCCGCCAAGGAAGGTAGGCACGTAATTGCCGCTGCTGCCATAGATTTTGCCCAAAACGACATCACCTGTGGCGCTTACATCCTTCAGCGTGACCTTTCCGTCGGACAGATAAAGTGCCTGACCACCTGCACTTGTATTTTCAATGGTACCGTTTATAATGGAAAACGACTTAGCGGTAGGAATTTCGAAAGAGAAAAGGGGACCCGTGCCAAGTGCACCGGACAGCGTATGGCCGTTAAGGTCTAAAGTCAGGTTGTCGCGAGTTACATTTACAGCATTAAACCGGAATGTCTCCGTAAAGGTGGCGTCCCGGAGGAGTGTGATGGTAGATCCATCCGTTGCCCATTGTAGAGCTTCTGCCATACTATCACAACGATGAGGAGGAAAAGTGCTGGTGTAACTCACTTCCCAGATATCGCCTGTCTCTGCCGCTGTCAGCATAGGTGTAGACAGTTCTCCCAGCAGGGCGATAACCTTCTCATAGCGTGTGAGATCAAGCAGTTTCAGCTCTTTGTCTGTCAGCTTTGCTTTTGCCTCATCGATGGCGGCAAGCAGCTCTTCGACTTCTTCAGCGTTCTTTTTGGTGATCTTCTCCGGGAGCGCATCGATCATGGCCTGTATCTGTTCTACCGTAAGAGTATCTTCAGATTCTTCAATTTCTTCAGATTCCTCAGTCTCTTTGTCCTCATCCTCGCCAACCTCTTCGCTGTCATCCTGTAAATTGCAGATTTCGCAGACATAAGAGCAGGAAGAGCCGGATTCTCCCTCGGCATATCCGCACTGGTCATCATGTTCGTGATGGCAGTTTAATTGTTCCGTGATGCAGCCGGTTTCCTCACTGCACACATGGGAGCAGACATCCGGCGTCTGGCCTTCTGAGCCGGAAGGAGTTTCCGTATCGTCGGGATCGTTGTTTTCTGTCTGGGAATAACATTCGCCCGTATGTTCATGCGAGCAGTTTTTCTCCGTGGTATAGCAGTCCGCCGTATGCTTATGGGAGCAGGGACTTCCCGTTGTTCCTTCGGTATAACCGCAGTCTGCGGTATGGGCCGTATGGTGTTCACACAGGCTGGTCTGCGGCTGCAGGGGCTCCTGTGCATATACGGGGGTATAGGACACTGTGATCATCATGGTGACTGCCAGTAGGAAGGTCAGCAGCCTTTTAGAGAATTTTTTCATGGGTTTCCTCCTCGATTTATAAATAACAGTCTTTTGAAAGCATTTTGCAGGGCTGGCATTGCGACTGGCTTTTGACCAAACCAGTCAGCATTGTACCGGTAGGCCCGCAGGGCAAAGTCCAGATTGGAGAGCCAGAAGATACACGCCTGCGGGCGCATCTCTCGCAGCAGCTCCACCACCTCCAGACTGAAGGTTCCGTCCTGCGCCACCACAAACAGGTCATAGTCCGGACCGCTGCGGATCATGTTGCAGAAGTCCTCCTGTTTCCGGTAGGGCGTGATTTCCATAAAGCGCAGACATTCTCTGGCGCATTGTTCAAGCTGTCCCGACAGGGCTTCCAGCTCGCCGGGGTTTTCATTGTATAGTGCAATTTTCAATCCGGTATCTCCTTTCGGCGGTATCAGGGCATAAAAAACCGCCTCTTTTAAAATAAAAGCAATTAAAAGAAACGGTTATTAATTATTAGGATAGCCTTTTTGAGATTGTTGTCAATAGCATTTGCATGAGATGTAAAAAATCTGCACGAGATGTCACCGGGGATAGGGGGAAATATGCTACAATATAATATAAGGAAGTCTGACATGACAAATACGAGGAGGCGGGGACGATGCGTATCGCCATTGTGGATGATCTTTCCGCAGATTCCAAAAGGCTGCGGGAATTAATTGAATGCTGGGCGCGGGAGCAGAGAGTTCCACTGGTTCCGGATCCGGAAGTTTTTGAAAGCGGCGAAGAGCTGCTTGCGGATTTTGTGCCGGATACTTATGATGTAATCTTTCTGGATATCTATATGTCCGGCATGACCGGTATGGAGGCGGCCCGGAAGATCCGGGAACAGGACGAGTTCTGCCAGCTGATCTTTACAACGACAACGACAGAATTCGCCGTGGACAGCTATGAGGTTGGTGCGGCTTTTTATCTGGTGAAGCCTTTTTCAAAGGAAAAGCTGGAGCGGGCTCTCTTGCGCTGCGGTGCTGGGCTTCTGGAGCAGGGGCAGTCGGTGATGGTACCGGGTGAAGCAGGACCGGAGCCGCTTTTGCTGCACCGGATCACATATACGGAGTATAGCGGACGTTGTGTGGAGGTCCATTTTATCGGAGGGGAAAAGAAGGTCTATCCCATGAGGCAGGCCGATTTTGCGGCCCTTTTGCTGGTATACCCGTATTTTTGCGACTGTATGCGGGGCGTTCTGGTGAATCTGGAGCAGGTGGAGAGCCTTGCGCCGGATCATTTTGTACTGCAGGACAAGACGGATGTTCCCATCAGCCGGTTAAAATACCGTGAGGTGCGGGAAAAGTACCTCACTTTTACCTATGCCCGGATGAGAGGAGGGAAAACGGATGGAAAATGCTGATCTGCTTCGGCTCGTGCTGGAGCTGTCTACGGTCATTCCGGCCGTTCTTCTTTGTTATCTGCCGGTGAAGGGACACCTGAACGGGAAAGGGAGACAGATTGCCCTGTGGGGGATTCCGATGGTGCTTTTGTGGGTGGTGGCAGGCGGTGAGGTCTGCTATCATCATGAACTGGATTTCCGATGCTGGCTGTTTCCCACGGCAGTGGTGTTTGTGGTATTTTACAGCCGGACCGTGACAATGTCCCGTTGGAAAACCGTCAGCGTTTTCCTGGCGGTGTGTGCAACATTTTCCAACATGAGGAGTTTTGCAATTCTGATAGATTCCCTGCTTTCGCAAAAGAGCGGTCCGGTCGTTCTTTCCGTACAGGGGGCGGTGTGCTATGTACTGCTGTGCTGGCTTGCCCTTGCGCTGGCGTTCTATCCGGCGACCCATGCCGCAAGGTGGCTCCTTGATGAGATCGAGATGGCGGGAACCTGGTATGTATTCTGGGTTATCCCTCTGATATTCTGGGGACTGAATGTGGTTCTACGGCCCCGGGAGTATTCCACGCTCTATATCAACCGGATTATGAAGTTCTATCCCGTTCTGGTTTTTGCCCTTCTGGTGTTGATGCTGCTTTTCTATGCGCTGTTCTACTGGATGGCGCGGGGGCTGGCAACCAATATGCGTCTGGCACAGGAAAACAGGCTTTTGCAGATGCAGGCTGCACAGTATCGTATTCTGCAGAAGAGTATTGAGGATACCCGCCGTGCCCGCCATGATCTGCGTCAGCATTTCAAGGTGTTACAGGGCTGCGTGGAGAGTGGGGATCTGTCCAGAGTGGCTGAATATGTGAATGCCTATGGGGAGAGCCTGCCGCCGGACACCGTTCACTGTTTCTGCAAAAACTATGCGGTAGATGCAATTCTGCACTATTATGGGGAGCAGGCTCTGCGACAGCAGACGGACATGGAAGTTTCGGTTCAGATGGAAGAGGAGACGCTTATCCCGGAACCGGAGTTCTGCGCCCTTTTGGGAAATCTTCTGGAAAATGCGATAGAGGCCTGCGCGGCGTCCGGGACGCCCCGTGTTATCCGGCTGCATATCCGGCAACAGGGGCAAAAGATGCTATATCTGACGCTGGACAATACCAGCGATCAGCCGCCGGAGTCCGGCGGGAACCGGTTTCTGTCTTCCCGGCATGAAGGCTTTGGGATAGGAACGGAATCGGTGCGCGCCACCGCAAGGCGCTACAACGGTGATGCCCGGTTTGAGTGGAAAGAAGGAATGTTCTATGTTTCTGTGATGCTGTCCAACGAAAGCGGAAGACATAAAGATGTCAGATGAAAAAATCAGAGCGGCAAATAAGATTGCTTTTGTGAAGGAATTGATGGAAGAGGCGATATAAGTCATGGCTCTTTTTAGAACTTAATAAAAAAACTATTAAGAAACTGTATGAGGTTGTTTGAGGTGATGTGCATAAATACGGTTATGAATTATGAATCAATATTTGGACGATATGGCGGAATAATGCGTACTTGCGAACTTACAAAGGAAGGTATGTGGTACCTGGCAATGCAGGCGGTATAGTAAAGCTTTTTTAATAAATTGATTTTAATAAAAGGATTGTTATCTGTATTTCGTTGAGTTATACTAAAATACAAAGTTAGCCAAAACTAACCAACATTAGCCACAACAGTATTAAATTACCTGGGAAGGTATAATCACTTATTGGAGGGAACGATCGATGGCAATTATTGTAAAGGATGCCGTGAAAAAATACGGACAGGGAGAGAGCGAGATTTATGCGTTAAATCACGCCGGACTGGAAATCAAAGATGGAGAGATCTGCGTGATCCTGGGGCCGTCGGGTTCCGGAAAGAGTACTTTGCTTAATATGCTGGGAGGACTGGATCAGTTGGATTCCGGTTCGATTGCGGTCGATGGGGCTGAACTTACGGGACTTAGTCGGAAGCAGCTCGTGGAATACCGCAGGGAAAAGATCGGAGTGGTCTTTCAATCGTATAACTTGATTGCAGAATTGAATGTGAAGGAAAATATCCGGGTGGTACAGGATATTTCGAAAAATCCGTTGGACATCGAAGAACTGTTGCAGGATCTGGGACTTAAGAAGCATGAGCTCCATTTTCCGGCAGAACTTTCGGGAGGACAGCAGCAGCGTTGTGCGATCGGGAGGGCGTTGATCAAGAATCCGGCTATTTTGTTGTGTGATGAACCGACGGGAGCATTGGATTCGTCTTCGGCCAGGGATGTGCTTGGAATCCTTGAAAAAGTGCATGAGAAATACCACACAACCATTGTCATTATTACCCATAATGAAGGAATTGCAAAGATGGCAGACCGGGTGATCCGTATCCATGATGGAAAGGTCATTCAGAACAGTGTCAATGAAAGAGTATGTGTAAAGGAGCTGGAAATCTGATGACTTTACAAAGAAAAATTACGAGAAGCGTTGGAAAGAATCTGTCCTTTTATCTGACAGGCAGTGTTCTTACGGCTATTACGATTATGCTGCTGGTGGGAGCCTTTGCAGTAAGCAATTCCCTCTACTTCTGCTTTGATGATTATTTTGCGAAAACCAATATCGAAGACGGTTACTTTACAACGCAGGAACCAATTTCTGAAGAAGAGAAGGAAGAACTGGAAGCAAGATATGATCTCACGTTGGAAAAGCAGCAGTATGTGGATCTGGAATACAATGATACGAAGCTTCGGCTGCATACGCAGACGCAGAACGTGGATCTTTATACCATATCGGAAGGACACGATATTGAGTCCGGAGATGAACTGGTGCTCACCTACAACTATGCCAAAGCCAACGGTATCGCGGTAGGGGATGAACTCAAACTTGCCGGACGGTCGTTTACGGTCTGCGGACTTGGCATGAAATCGGATTATGCCATTATGCTTTATGACCTTTCGGAAAATGTACCGAATAAGTCCGGATTTGGAATCGGAATCATCACGAAAGAGGCCATGGCAGAACTTGGCACACCGATGGAGTTTTATTCGGTCCGTTACGGAGATCCGGAACAGGAGCGTGCTTTCCGTGAGGAGCTTTATCAGAATTACGGAACGCAGGAATATGTGGAAAAGCAAGCCAATTCCAGAATCAGTCTGATCTATAACGAGGCAGATGATCTGGTTGCGGAGTTTACATTGTATGCGCCGATTATTATGGTGGTAGTCATTGCCGTTATCGCAATGGTTCTGGCTCGGACGGTCCGCCGGGAGGGAAAGACGATCGGCACGCTGATGGCGCTTGGTTATCGGAAAAAGGAACTGATCCGTCATTATATGGTTTATGGAATGATTCCGGCTTTTGCGGGGGATGTACTGGGGATCCTTTTCAGCATTCCTTTTGCAAAGGCATTCGGCAGCTTTTACTTTGGGGACGCAGAGCATATTACTTATGTGGTAAAAATGCCGTGGAACTGGATGGTGGCAGCCCTTTTCATACCGGTACTTGCCTATGGACTGGTATCTTGGCTGGTCCTGAACCGGGTACTGCAGTCAGACATCATCCCGCTTCTTACCGGCGTGCAGAAGCAGAAAAAGTCCCGTATTCTGAATGGAAGCAACGCGAAGCTGCCGGTCATTTACAGTATCCGTTCCTTAACCATAAACGGGTTCCGGAGTCTGACCTTTGTCATTGGAATTGCGATTGCCACGCTTTGTATCGTGCTGGGTGGTTCCTTTCAGGATGCGTATGATCATCTTTTGAAAGTAAAGGTGCCGGATGCCATGCTGGGTGGACAGTATGAATATGGCTTCCAGTCCTTTCAGACGGAAAATCCCTATGGTGGAGCGGCCGTTTTTGACATCAGCTTTGGAGCAAAAAAGGATGATTCCCGGTTTAATATGATCGGATACAAGCCGGACAATGGAATTCTTAATACGCAGACGGTAGAAGGAGCAGAACTGGAATATGGAAAATATTATATGACAAGCGCGGCGGCAAACAAATATGGAGTTGCAAAGGGCGATTCGTTCTGCTTTTATAATACGGTTACGATGCAGGAAACGACGGTTACCATCAGTGGTATTGTGAAGAATGATATCCTGCCGCTGGTATTGACCAGCAAGGAAAATGTGGCACAGCTTCTGAACCGGCCGGTAGAGGAATATAACGTGATTATCAGTAAAGAGAAACTCACGATCCCCAATGGCCTGCTAAAGAAAAATGCCTCCCTTCGGGACTATGAAGCGCAGGTAAGGAGTCTTTCCACAACGGCAGGAATCGTGTTAAAGCTGTTGAAGGTTCTCGGAATGCTGATCTGTCTGCTGATTGTAACCATGATGTCCGGCTTTATCATAGGAGAAAGCAGCCGGAATATCTCCATGCTGGAGGTCCTGGGATATCGAAAGGGTGAGGTGCGGCGTTTTGTGCTTACCGTGAATCATTTTCTTGTCCCGGTTGGATTTATTCTCGGAGTGCCGCTGGGGTATCTCGTGGCCTATTCGATGATCCTTTCGGCAGCGCAGTCCTCCGGAATGCTGATGAGTCTTCCGGTGCGTCCCGCTACGCTGCTTGGAAGCTTTGTCTTTGTGCTTGCTGCGTATGTAATTGCTATGGCTCTGACTGGGCGTAAATTAAAAAAGGTGGATATGGTAGAAAGCCTCAAATGTCCAACCGAATAAGTGAAATGGGCGAAAAACAAGCAAAAAAGAAGCGGAAAAAGAAACAAGAAACAGATGAGCGATGAATAAAAAACAAGCAAAAGGACATGCGAAGAAGGAATGAAGTAAAATGAAGAAATTTAATTATCCATTGAATCATAAAGCAGACGAGGCTTATATGACGAAAATGTGTCATGAGGGCTGGGGTGCAGTCCGTCTGGTTGAAGGGGTATGGACTTTCGAACCGTGCAAACCGGATCAGTATGTGTATCGTGTCGGTTATCTGCGTGGCAAAACCGAGGCAGAAGTGGAAGCCTGGAAGAAGGAGCTTGCCGCACAGGGGATCGAGTTTGTATCACGATATTCGTTCTGGGCGATCTTCCGCAGTACCAGGGAATTTCAGCTTTATACACCGGAGGAAGAAAAAGCACTTTGCCTGAAAATACGGGAACCCATGCTGTTCGGAGCAGTGGGAAGCTGGCTTTTATTCTTCCTTGCGATCCTGCTGATACTAAAGGTCAGCGGCTGGTTTTTCCTTCTTGCTGTACCGGCGTTCCTTTATGGGGGAATGTGCACAGCATTGCGGATTTCCTATACGAACCTGATTAAACAGTTGAAATAAAGTCCCGCTTAAACTGGATGGCGGTAATGCCTTCATAGCGTTTGAACATTTTGCAGAAATAGCTGGCGGTGCAGAAGCCGGTTTCTTCGGCAATTTCTTCAATCGTCATGGGGGTACTGGTGAGGAGTTCTTTAGCAACCTGGATCCGGCGTTTTGCAGCATATTCCATCGGGCGTGTGTGGAGCAGCGTACGGAAAAGCAGGCACAGATGCTGTTTGCTGACACCGCAATAACCGCATAATTCTTCCATGGAGATGGAAGACTGGTAATGATTGTTGATATAATCAATGGCTTTGACTAAGGCCGGATGGTAGGTGATGCCGGATTCTTTCTGGGAGATGGAGAGATTGAACTCTACAAGGAAGTTGTATAACAGCCCGGAGGCACGGTAATTGCCAAGCAGACTGTCCGAGCGCAGCGCATCATGCATGGAACGGAACCAGTATTCCAGCCGTGTGGTTTCCTGTAGATGAAAAATGCCCGGCTCCTCCATAGACAGATTCCCGAGTAACTGCGGCAGGGCCTCTCCGGCGGGCACAATCCAGTGGATATTCCACACATCTTCATTCGGATAATATTCATGCGGAAAATCGGCCGGAAGAAAGAGTGCCGTATTGGCCGGAATCAGATATTTCTTATCTTCATAAAGTAAGGTACCGCTGCCCTTTGTACAGAACAGAATCTGGGGACAGGGGTATCCGTTCTTGCGGATCACATGATCCTGACATTGTTGTAATCCCATATTAATTAAATAAACAGGAAGGTCTTTTTCGGAACCGATAATCGGGTAGTCGCAGAAAATCATAGGGGATACCTCGCTTGAAATTATATGAATGTCTATTCATATTGTTATATTTCTATAATATGGTTTCATGACTTTTGTGTCAATCCATATTATAATAAGCACATAGTAAGAGAAAGGGATGCAATTGGGTAAAAGAATATATTCATATGGTGAAGTATTAAAAAGAAACTAGTACAAGACAATAATATAAAAGTAAAGTAACAGGAATGATCAAAATGAGATTGAAGCTACAATAACAGCAGTAACAACAGAAAAAATAAAAACAACAAAAACAATAATAACAACACCCCACTCTCGAAAGGAGAACCAACAATGAGAATCAATGAGATTGCGGCTGCCGGAAGCCCGAAGAGCAAAATGATCTACCACGAAAATCCGGAAATGTTACATGTGAATACTTTAGCACGGCATTCCTATTTTATTCCGTTTGCGAAGGATCAGGATCCGTTTGCAAAAAGAGAGGAATCAAAAAGCTTCGAGCTGCTGAATGGAGACTGGAACTTCCGGTATTTTGACAGCATTCTGGATCTGGAGGACGATTTCCTTTCTGTGGAAAGTGAGAAGACGATTCCCGTACCGTCCAACTGGCAGTTATATGGATATGACAAGCCGCAGTATACGAACGTGGCCTACCCGATTGTGTTTGATCCGCCGTTTGTTCCGGACGATGATCCGGTCGGTATCTATAGCAGAGATTATTCTTATGTAAAAGATGACAAAGACTGTATTTTGGTATTCGAAGGTGTGGATAGCTGCTTCTATTTATATATTAATGATACATTCGTGGGATATTCACAGGTATCTCATGCAATTTCCGAGTTTGATATTACCGGTTTCCTCAAAGAGGGCAAGAATAAAATTACGGTTGCTGTCCTGAAATGGTGCGACGGCACTTATCTGGAAGATCAGGACAAGATCCGTCTTTCTGGTATTTTCCGTGATGTGTATGTGTTAAGCCGTCCGAAGGAAAGACTGGAGGACTATCAGGTAAAAACCATCCTATCAAAGAAGGGAGAACCGGCGCAGCTTATACTTACGGTAAAGGGCTGTGATGTGCAGGCAGTGCTTTCCGATCCGGAAGGAAAAGAGGTTTGCCGGTTTGAGGTGAAGAATGGAGAAAATGTTGCTGTACCGGTTGCCGATCCCGAATTATGGTCCGCAGAAGATCCGAAGCTGTATACCCTTACCCTGACAGCTGGGGAAGAAGTCATTGGAGATAAAGTAGGCTTCCGTAAGATTGCGGTGGAAAATGGTGTGGTAAAGATCAATGATGTGCCGGTGAAATTCCGTGGTGTGAACCGTCATGACAGCTATCCCGAAACCGGATATGTTTGTTCGGCTGCACAGATGGAGAAGGATCTGGTACTGATGAAGCGACATAACATTAATGCGGTAAGAACTTCCCATTATCCGAATTCTCCGCTGTTTTATCAGCTATGTGACCAGTATGGTCTGTATGTGATTGATGAAAATGATATGGAATCCCATGGCTGCGTGGAAGTTTATAATGATCTGACCGGTTACGGAAGCAATGGTTATCAGGGAATTGCCCTGCTGGCATCCGATGAGCGGTTTAAGAAAGCTATCCTGGACCGGATTGAGGCACTGGTAACGAGAGATTATAACCGTCCCTGTGTCGTGATGTGGTCACTGGGAAATGAGAGTGGCTATGGAACCAATATGCGGGCTGCCGCAGAGTTGGTGAAAAAGCTGGATGATACGCGGCTTGTACACTATGAAAGCACGTTAAAACTGGATGAAACCTCCGACGATGTTCTGGATCTGGTATCCGAAATGTATACTTCTACAGAGGATATGAAGAAATATCTGGAAAAGGAAGATGAGAAGAGACCGTTTATCCTCTGTGAATACTGTCATGCGATGGGAAATGGACCTGGCGATCTGGAGGACTATCATCAGACATTCCATTCAAGCGAACGGTTCTGTGGAGGTTTCATCTGGGAATGGAGCGATCATTCCGTAATTCTGGGCGAAACACCCGATGGTAAGAAGAAGTACGGTTATGGTGGTGACTGGGGAGAAAAGCATAACGATGGCAATTTCTGTATGGATGCGCTGACCTATCCGGACCGGACGCCGCATACAGGACTTCTGGAAACGAAGCAGGTTTATCGTCCGATCCGTGTGGAAAAGGGCGAAAAGACCGGTGAGTTTGTTCTTCACAATCTGTTGGAGCATGTGGATCCGGGAACGTATCTGGAAGGTACTTATGAGATCTCTTATGACGGAGTTGTCGTTTCGGGTCCTGTCTTTGCCTTTCATATGGAGCCGCTTGGCGGCACCACGATAGAGGTTCCGGAGGTAAAGGATTTTGAGGGAGAGGAAGCCTATATCCGTTTTATCTTCCGGACAACGAAGGCCCTTCCTTATTGTGAAAAGGGATATGAGGTCTGCTTCGACCAGTTACCGATCAGCGAATCGGAAGACACGGATCTGACAGCAGAAAAAGATCATGCAGAACAGCAGCCCGAGGTCACAACAGAGCCGTTTACGGTCACGATAGATTTTGGCAGTGTCTCCTATCGTTTCAATAAGAGAATTTCCGCGATCGATTCCATCAGGTGTGATGGCAGGGAGATTCTGGAAAAGCCGGTAGAATTCAATTTCTTCCGTGCACCGGTAGATAATGATGTCATGAAGCGGGACTGGTATCGCGCACACTTAAATGACAGTATTGCAAAAGGATATGGCGTGAAGGTAGAGAAGGAAGAAGACGAGGTCATTCTTACACAGCGTCAGTCCTTTGGATGGAGCATTTACCAGCCGATTGCCTATATGGACGTGAAGTATGTCTTTTCAGAAAAAGGAGTGGACATTCACTGTGAAGTAGAAACCGGAAACAAGGTGCCGTTCCTTCCAAGATTCGGACTCAGGATGTTTGTATCAAAAGCATTTGAGAATGTATCTTATTATGGATATGGTCCTTATGAAAGCTATATTGACAAGCATCAGGCAAGCTATATGGGTAATTTCGAAGCAAAGGTGAGCGAGATGCATGAGGATTACATCCGCCCGCAGGAGAATTCTTCCCATTATAATTGTAAGCATATGAGTATTTCCGATGGGGATGTGAAGCTTACCTTTACGCATCCGGACGGCTTCTCCTTCAATGCCTCCAGATATACGCAGGAAGAGCTTGCTGCGAAAAAGCATAACTTCGAACTGGAAGAGTGTGGACAGCATGTACTCTGCGTAGACTATAAGATGGCAGGTGTCGGTTCCAATGCCTGCGGACCGCAGCTTGCCGAGAAGTACCGGCTGCCATTGCCGAAGTTTGAGGCCGACTTCCATATGACCCTTGAGAAGCTGTAAAAATACTCAGATAAAACAAATATTTGAAATTAAAATATAAGAACTATTCAGATATATGAAAATAAGCTGCCGGAGAGAAATTCTCATCCGGCAGCTTATTCGTTCTATTTATATACAACTGCAAAATTTGCAGCTATTCCGTACAGGTTGAAGCACTTGTTGCCATATCACTCGTGCACGAAGAGCCTGCATGAGCACTCCTTGTTCCGTATGTGGTTTCTGAATATTTAAAACTGAATATCCACTTCCACTGGGCAGTGATCGGAACCGAAAACTTCGGTATGGATGGCTGCCTTTTCCAACTGGTCATCGAGGCGTTTCGAGGTGATGAAGTAGTCGATACGCCAGCCTGCGTTCTTTTCTCTTGCCTTAAAGCGGTAAGACCACCAGGAATAAATGCCCTCGGCATCCGGATAAAAGTGACGGAAAGTGTCTGTGAATCCGGCGCTTAAAAGGGCTGTCATTTTGCTGCGTTCTTCATTGGTAAAGCCTGCATTCTGACGGTTGCTCTTGGGATTCTTCAAATCGATTTCTTCATGCGCAACATTTAAGTCACCGCAAAGGATGACCGGCTTTTTCGCATCCAGCTCCTTGAGATAAGCAAGAAAAGCGTCCTCCCAGGTCATACGGTAGGGGAGGCGTGCCAGCTCATTCTGGGAATTTGGTGTGTAGCAGGTGACGAGGTAGAACTGGTCGTATTCCAGTGTGATGACACGTCCTTCGTGGTCGTGTTCTTCCATTCCAATGCCGTAGGAAACAGACAACGGTGTTTCCTTAGCAAAAATGGCAGTACCGGAATAGCCCTTCTTTTCCGCATAATTCCAATATTGCTGATAGCCGGGGAGATCAAGGTCGATCTGTCCTTCCTGCAGCTTGGACTCCTGTATACAGAAGAAATCCGCATCAATTTCGTTAAAAAAATCAAGAAAGCCTTTTTGCACACAGGCACGAAGGCCGTTTACATTCCAGGAAATAAATTTCATAATGGATACTCCTTATCATTCGATCATATGATGAACCGTAGTTACAGGTCATTGGGATTTATGTTATGATCCTTACATAACCCTTATATATTATATAGGAAGGCAGAGGAGTTAGGCAATAGAGTGTATAAAATACTTTAGTAATATCTTAAATGTGAAAAAAATGTGTAATTATGCAATCAATGCTTGCATTTTTGATGAGAAGTAATATAATTATGATGAGAAGTACTAAAGTACCAGGCAGTAAACCATGCCTGATAACCTGTAATTGTAGTTTCAAAGAGTGAGGGATTCCAGTGAAAGATCAGGATGTAACAAAAAGAACACTCCTTATTATTGAAGATGATGAGATCAATTGCCAGATTCTTACCGGGATATTGGAAGAGAAATATTCGGTCATTACCGCAAAGAACGGGAAGGAAGGTCTGGATCTGTTAAAGAGATACGGACAGCGTATATCGGCCATTATGCTCGATATTCAGATGCCGGTTATGGATGGCTATGAGTTTCTGGAGCTGGTTGGATGTGATGCGGTTCTTTGTAAAATTCCGGTTATTGTAACCACTGTTCTTGACAACATACAGGATGAAGTACGGTGCCTGGAACTTGGCGCAGCCGACTTTATTGTGAAGCCATATAATCCGAAGCTGATTATGGTTCGTGTCGAGAACATTATCCGGCTTCGTGAATGTGACTGCCTCATTTCCGAACTGGAAATGGATGCGCTTACCGGATTTAAGAATCGTAAGGCTTATTACCATGATATTGAAAAAATTGAAAATGATGAGGTAAAGAGCGGAAAACATGTCGGCGTTGCGTTTGCCGATATCAATGGACTGAAAAGCACGAATGACCGGTCGGGACATGAAGCAGGGGATAAGCTGATCTCCAGCATTGCCGAAACAATTGCTGAGGTGTTCCCTCACGCGAATAAATATCGTCTTGGCGGTGATGAGTTTGTGGTTTTATCCTTTGAGGAAAGTGAAGAAGCGTTCAGGGAGAAAATCAGACAGTTGGAATCCGGATGGAAGGGCGGATGTTCCGCAGCAATCGGAAACGTATGGCTGGATGAGGCGCGAATGTTAGAACAGAACGTGGCGCTTGCAGATAAAGAGATGTATCGTGATAAGAGCCGGTATTATGAAAACAAGATGCATGACCAGAGACGTACAATGAATGTAAACACCGAGGATATCCTGAAGCGGGTAGAGGCTGTTGCAGAATTCCTGCCGGGAGGTTTCTTTATCTATCGCGCTGATGAAAAGGAAGAGCTGATTACCGTTAATACAGAGCTTTTGAGGCTGTTTGACTGTGAGACGGAGGAGGAATTCCGTGAATTTACTGGCAATTCGTTCAAGGGAATGGTACATCCGGATGATTTGAGTCTTGTGGAAAGTGATATTTCCGATCAGATCAAGAAAGAGAATGATATTGACCGTGTCAGATACCGGATCGTATGCAAGGATGGAACACAGAAGCATGTAATTGATTACGGAAGATTCGTCCATACAGAGATGTATGGTGATGTATATTATGTATTTATGAATGATATTCCTCAGGACTAGAAAATTGACACATTTCTTTATAAATTATTCCTATCCGGATCAGGGATTATCCGTTACAATATAGTCAGAAAGACTTAGAGGTGGCCAGAATGATCCGGATGGAAATTGCATTGATACTGATTCTTATATTTGTGGCATGCATGTATTTTAGTGCGGAGAGAAAGCGCTCCATGCTGCATAGAACGTTTTCTGTACTTCTGGTTGTCGTAATTGGACATCTGATTTTTGATGCGGTTACCATCTATACCGTAAATCATCTGAATACTGTACCGAGAATATGGAATGATATCTGCCACCGGATCTTTGTAGGTTCGATGGCTTTTGTGGTGTATCTGTTCTATGAATACATAGCGGTTCTGGTACAGGAGGAGACCGGAAAAAGACGAAAGCTTGATATGGCGGCGCAGATATTTCTGATTGCAGCTGAGATTGGAGCAATGATACTTCCGATAGAATATACGGAAACTCCGGCTGGTAATTATTCGTCCGGATACTATGCTTATGTAGCCTATGTCGGTGTTGCATTTTATCTTGCGTTATGTATAGGGATGCTGTTTATCAACTGGAAGCAGCTTCATCCGAAAAAGCGCTTTGCCATAGGAGCTGCGCTGAGTGTGGAGTTTACGGTCTGCCTGCTGCAGGGACTGCATCATACCTGGCTGATCAGTGGAATGGGAATGACGCTGATGACGCTGGCCTTTTATCTGACACTGGAGAATCCGGATATTGTACAGGCAGAGCTTACGGAACAGAAGATGTCCATGCTGTATTTGAAAAGTCAGGTGAATCCGCATTTCCTGTATAACACGCTTGATACAATCCGTATTCAGGCACAGCTCGATGGAAATAAAAAGGTCGCAGATCTCCTGATGAAGCTGGTTGATTTCTTCCGGTTAAGTGTTAAGGTGGATCAGTCTATGGTAACTCTTGATGATGAACTGGAACTTCTGGAAGCATATATGGATCTGATGTGTTACCGTTATCCGAAGCTTTGCTGCAACTATGATATTGATCCGGAGCTTGGAGGAGAGAAGGTTCCGAACTTTATTTTGCAGCCGATTGTCGAGAACAGCCTTCTCCATGGGCTGAAGAACAAGGGATATCAGGGAGAACTTCTTATTTCGGCAAAACAGATCGCAAAGGGCATGGAAATCTGTATTCGTGACAGCGGAAGCGGATTTGAAGAAGGAAAGAAGAAGGAGATTGATGAAATGCTGCTGCATTATAACCGTCAGGAGGCGAGACTTGAGGGAAACAGCATTGGCATTCTGAATGTCCAGAAAAGGATCAAACTGTTGTGTGGAAGGGAATATGGACTCTGGTACACAGAGAATGAGGATGGCGGTGTAACGGCACATCTGACATTTCCGGTAAAAGGAGCAGCCGATGAAAAGATTACGCGTACTTTTGGTAGATGATGAGATCATGATCCGGGAAGGCTTCAAAAAGCTTTTTGACTGGGAGGCACATGATTGTGAGGTGGCAGGAGAAGCTGCCGATGGAATGGAGGCATTGACTAAGATTGATACCCTGAAGCCGGATATCGTGATTATGGATATTAATATTCCAATTATGAACGGACTTAAGGTCATTCAGACGAGCCGCCTGAAATATCCGGATATGGCATATGTGATTGTGTCCGGATATGATGATTTTACTTATTGCAGAGAGGCACTCCGGCTACAGATTACGGATTATATGCTGAAGCCGGTGAATTATGATGAGTTTGGCAAATGTATCGATAATCTGAGGATTTCCATGTTTGAAAGCCGGACGAAGAAGGGAGATCCCGATATGGAGGAACAGCCGATGCTCGGGATTGTCCGGTATATGCAGGAGCATCTTTCGGAAGAAATCAGTCTTACGGTGCTGGCCGAAGAATTTCATCTGAGTGCACAGTATATCAGCCAGCTGTTCAAAAACGAGATCGGAGTTAATTTCCTGACTTATCTGACCAGCATCCGGATGGAACAGGCCAGAAAACTGCTTTTGTCCACATCCCTCTCCATTGCGGAGATTTCAGGGAAAACCGGTTACAGTGATTACAGGGTGTTCACGAAGGTTTTTAAGAAGATCGAGGGAGTGACCCCATCCCAGTACCGGCAGAATTTTCTGGACTAGGGGTGTATATGGATTTCACATTGGAATGTGTCAATTTGAAATATCAGACCTATAAAATTGACACATTTTGTCAAAAAAAGTACCTATTTCCTATATGCTATATCTGATAAGATAGAATTATACGAAGCCACATTAATAACACACAGGATTTATGAATGGGGAATACGGGATGTGCAGCATTACAAAAAACTGGTTAGGGGAAGCAACCATACGGAAAATTGTGGAAAATACCTTTGGACAGAATCAGATGTCCGGTTATCAGGCATTAAAAGGGGGATTTTGTAATGCTGTATACCGCGTTACTCTGACAGATGGCCGTACGGTCATTCTGAAGGTTGCACCGGCAGCAGATATACAGCTGATGTCTTGTGAAATTGCCATGATGCACACGGAGGCGGGAGCAATGCAGCTCGCAGCCCGGAACGGTATTGAGGATGTGCCTGAGGTTTATGCCTATGACGATACCTATCAGATCTGCAATGCCAAGTATCTTTTGATGGAAAACAAAGAGGGTACTCCGGTAAACGAAGTCAAGGAATCCATGACAGAGCTGGAGAAGGAGCAGATTGACCATAAGATGGGGCAGCGTCTTAAACAGATTGACTCCATTGAGGGGGAGAGGTTTGGACACTTCTGTGTGGAGGAATTGCAGAGGGAGAATTGGTTTGAAGCGTTCTTTCTGTTAATGAAGAGAATCATCCGGGACGGTATGGATGCGGGAATTAATATCGGAGTTTCCTATGAAGATATTCTTCGAAAATTACAGGAACATAAGGATTTTTTTGCAGAGGTGACAAAGCCGGTATTGATTCATTTTGATTCCTGGGACGGAAATTTTCTGATGAAGGATGGAAGGATTACGGGAATCATTGACTGGGAACGGGCCATGTGGGCGGAAGGACTCATGGAGGACCGGTTCCGGTTCCACAGCAGGTCGGAGGCATTTTTAACAGGTTATGGTAAGAACTCGTTCAGCCATGCAGAACAAATCCGGTGCTGGTGGTATGACATATATCTGTATCTGATTATGATGTTTGAAGTGACCTATCGCCGGTATGAAACACAGGATCAGTATTATTGGGTGCATGGTCTGTTTGAACAGGTGTGGGAGAAGCTAAGCAGAGAATAGCTTTCAATAGAGGCTGTTCGAAAGATATAAATCTGGAATTGAATGAATAGGGTAAAAGGGATTAAGGAAAAGCTGCCTTTTATTACAGCAGGAGATGCTGTGGTAAGGCAGCTTTTTAAATTGCAATACATATTTATCCACGCAGCAACAGTTCCTTCTCAATCATCTCTCCATCCCGGTAGTAAATTCTGGGAACACGCTTGCTGACGGCGCAGGTGAGTTCATAGGGAATCGTGCCTGCAAGGGCAGCCAGATCGTTGATGGAATTCTGCTTTCCGAAGATTTCCACTTCGCTGCCGACATCCACGCCCATCTTATCGGTCAGATCGATCATGCACATATCCATACAGATTTTCCCACGCTGGGGAGCGGGACCTTCGGCAGTCATAATGCTGCATTTATTTGACAGGCAGCGGAAAAAGCCATCGGCGTATCCGTAAGGAATGACGCCCATACGTGTCTTATGCGGTGTGACATAAATGCCGCCATAGCTGATTGCAGTACCGGCCGGATAAGTTTTGATGGTGCTGACAGTTGCCTTAAGACTCATGACCGGCTTCAGATTCAGTTCTTCGGCGAATTCTCCATATCCATAGAGCAGGAGTCCGGGGCGAACCATGTCTAGGTACGTTTCCGGATAACGGGCGACTGCTCCGGTGTTGGCGCAGTGACGGATGGCAAAGCGTTTTCCAAAGCGTTCTTCCACCTGTGTAATCACATCGGTAAAGAGCTGGAACTGATGCTCCGTATAAGCACGGCATTGCTCACCGGGCTCATCCGAAACGGCAAAGTGGGTAAAGATTCCTTCCGCATCTAGTCCCGGAAGAGAACAACCTTCACAGATTCCCTCCACACCATTTTCAAAGTAATCCCCGTCACAAAGGTAGCCAAGCCGGGACATTCCGGTATCGACCTTGATGTGAATCTTAAGTGTGCCGCCATAGCGAACAGCTTCTTCACTGTATTCCAAAGCCTTTGCCTTACAGGTAACTGCCTGTGTGATGTTATATTTGATTAACCGGCCGACCTGTTCCTTCGGGGTATGCCCCAGGATCAGAATCGGCATGGTAATGTCATTATGCCGGAGCTCAATCGCTTCATCAATACTGCTTACCGCAAGATAGTCGGCACCGAGCTCCTGTAAGAGACGGCTCACCTGAACCGACCCATGACCGTAAGCGTCTGCCTTTACAACGCCTAAGAATTTGACATCGGGGCCAATCTTATTGCGTAACATATGATAATTATGAGAAAGGGCATCTAAATCGATCTCTGCCCAGGTTCGCTTTAAAGTGGAATCCATAAGTGTTTACCTCATTTTTTCTATGCTTGTTTTTCTTTGGCACTTATTACATTATAGCACGTTTTCTGAAATCTTCCATCACCTGCAAAGTTCTTTCCGGTTTTTTTGACAGATCTGAAGACATTCAGTATAGTAATCTTAAGCGAATTAAAAATAGAGGATTGCATTGTGAAACAGTAATCTCGTAATATACGAAGGTATATGAATATGGATAAAAGAAAAGTATTAATACATGTCATGATTGTGTTTGCAGTTAACCTTTTTTTGGCAGTCAGTGCCATTTCCTTTTTCTTTGGAAAGAAGGATTTCTCTTCGGAGCAGAAGGAGAATGGACGGCTGATCGGGGCAAGCTATATGACCATGAACAACGAATTTTATAAGATTATCAGTGAAGAGGTATCCTACCGGATTGAAGCGGAAGGAGACCGTCTGATTCTCCGGGACCCGGCGCTGAACCCCGAACGGCAGGCAGAGCAGATTGAGGACATGCTGGATATGGGAATTTCGGCACTCATCGTAGCACCGGCGGATTCCGAGTGCCTGCGGGAGGTGCTGAAGAAGGCAAGAGAGCAGGGCGTTTCTATTATTGTTGTGGATACGGCAGTGGCGGACGGAATTCCGGCAGACTGCACGATCACTTCGGATAATTATAAGGCGGGTGTTCTCGTTGCAGAGCACTATCTGACAGAGCATGAAAGCGGCGAACTGGTTATCATGACGCATGAAAGCGCGGAATCTGCAAGGGAGAGAGTAGCAGGCTTTGTAGATACGATCTCCAGGAATGAGAACATTCATATTGTAAAGGAGATCGGATGTGAGGGGCAGGTGGAGATCGCAATGCCAAAATTGCAGGAAGCCATTGATGAAGGGCTGCAGTTTGACAGCGTTTTCTGTCTGAATGACCTTGCAAGCGTGGGTGTCGTGGCAGCACTGGATGAAAACGGACTGCTTGATCAAGTGGACGTTTACGGTGTCGATGCTTCCCCGGATTCGAAAGCACTGATTTATGAAGGAATGATGGATGCAACGGCGGCACAGTTCCCGACCGTGATTGGAGAGCGGGCTGCGGATACGCTTTATGATCTGCTGGAAGGAAAAAAAGTTACGGATATTTTGACGCCGGTGAAGCTGATTACGAGAAGTAATGTGGAAGAATTTGGAATCAGCCGTTGGCAATAGAGGCAGAAAGGTACGAGGGTGAGATGAAGTCATATCAGAGATCACAGAGAATCTTTCAATATTTACTGAATCTGAATTTCTGGATTGTCATGATTCTTGGAGGAACGATTGCCAAGAGTATGTGGGGCTATCAGAAGGAAGGAACCGCGCATGAGTTTTTAAAGGGAGTTACGGCAATTCCGGTGGCGCCCTGGAAGGTCTGCGTGGGACTGCTTCTTCTTTATGTCAGTCTGTTATGTCTGTTCCAGATAAAGGAAGAAGGAAATCTGTTGTTTTGCTGCCGGACCGTTTTAGAACTTTTCATCGGACTGCTGATTTGTTATCTGTTGAATTTCAGCTATTCCGGAATTTTTCTGCTGGTGCTTGCCGATGTGGCGCGCAGGCTTGCGGATGCAAAGTGGAAGTTTGCAGTGATCGGGTTCATTGGCCTTTCCTATCTGTTTGCGGACTTTTATCTGATTCCGGATATGTGGAAAACAGCGTCCTTAGAAAGCTGTCTTCTGTATTACCGGGGAGACATACGGACATTGCTTTACGGGATAAGAAATGTGATGGTTTCCCTGAACCTGCTGTTTTTCATTGCGTATATCCTGTTTTTGATCCGGGAGCAGATCGATGAGAAGGAGCGGATTGTAGAACTGAATGCACAGCTCCATGAAACGAATCTGCAGCTGCAGCAGGCGAATGAGCAGTTGGAGGCGTATGCGGAGGAGTCGGTAAAGAATGCAGAAACGAGAGAGCGGAACCGGCTTGCCAGAGAGATTCATGATACGCTCGGACACACGCTTACGGGGATCATCGCAGGGCTGGATGCCTGTACGATGCTCATTGATGTTGCTCCGGATGCAGTGAAGCAGCAGATTGCGGATATTGCCGATGTGGCGCGTAAGGGAATGACGGATGTAAGAAGAAGTGTGAAGGCCCTTCGGCCGGATGCGCTTGAAAAGCTGGAGCTGTCGAAGGCTTTGACGGAAATGATCGATGAAACGAGAAGGTCTACGAAGACAGAAATCCTTTATACCTGTAATGCGGCATTAAAGGGTTTTAATCCGGATGAAGAGGAGATTATCTACCGGATTGTGCAGGAAAGTATCACGAATGCGATCCGGCATGGAAAAGCGGACCGGATTGTTATTACGCTGGAAAAGGAATACCAGACGCTGACGATCACGATTCAAGACAACGGCATTGGATGTAAGAACATTCAGAAGGGCTTTGGACTGCATCATATGGAAGAGCGGCTTTCCATGCTGCAGGGATCCCTGCGGTGTAACGGGGACAATGGATTCTTTATTGAAGCGAAGATTCCGATACGATGGGGAGAGGAGAACGAGTAAAATGATTAAGGTGTTGATTGCGGATGATCAGGAACTGTTCCGGCAGAGTCTGCGGATTATCTTAAGCAGTGAAAAGGACTTTGAGGTGACGGAAGCGGTATCGACCGGGGTGGAGGTTGTGCGTTCGGTAAGAGCAAACCGTCCGGATGTGATTCTGATGGATATCCGGATGCCGGAAATGGACGGCGTGGTATGCACCCAGATTATCAAAGAAAATTATCCGGACATTAAAATTATCATCCTTACCACCTTTGACGATGATGAATACATTTTCAATGCATTGAAATACGGAGCAAGCGGATATCTGTTAAAGGGCGTATCCATGCAGGAACTGTCGGATGCGATCCGCAAGATCTATGAAGGAACCGCAATGATTAACGGAGATGTGGCATCGAAGGTCGTACGGCTGTTTTCCAAAATGGCGCAGTCCAATATTGCGATTTCGGTGGAAGAGCGCGATGTGCAGGATTTAAAGGATACGGAATGGAAGATCATTGCACTTGTCGGAACAGGACTTTCCAACAAGGAGATCTCTGCAAAACTCAATTTGTCGGAAGGAACGGTCCGTAATGCGTTGAGCACGGTTTTACAGAAGCTGCAGCTTCGTGACCGGACGCAGCTTGCGATCTGGGCGGTTCAGACCGGGGCAGCAGGAAGGGAATTTGACTGAGCATGACACAGGAGAAGAAACAGAAAATCAGGAATTACACATTGGTTATTGCAGCCTGTGTTCTGCTGCTTTTTACTTTTTCCCTGTTATTTGGAAAGGGTTTCGGAAAACAAGGACAGAAGACGCTTACCGTCGGGGTGTTTTCCGACAGTTACTGGGAAGTGCAGAACGGGTATTCCTATCAGATTCTCGAGGACGCAATCAACCGGTTTGAAGAACAGCACGAAGGCGTTCACATTGAGTATGTAAGCGGTGTGATGAAGGATGATTATATCGAATGGCTGTCGGAACAGATTTTACAGGGAAATGCACCGGATATCTTCTTTCTCCCACAGGAAAATGTGTGTGAGTTTGCAGAAGCAGGAGCTTTGAAGGACCTGACAGAAATGCTTAAGGAGGATCCGGATTTTGACAGCACGCGTTATTATACTTCGGCGCTGCAGTCCGGGGTGTATAACGGAGAGCTTTATGCGCTTCCGTATGAATGTGCACCGCGGCTGATGTTTGTAAATAAGACGATTCTCGAGCAGGAAGGGATTGCGATGCCTAAGGAGGACTGGACGTTTGAAGACCTTTATGCAATCTGCAAGAAGGTAACGAAGGATACGGATGAAAACGGCATTCCGGATCAGTTCGGGATTACCGGCTATACGGTGGAGGATGCGTTTTACGGGAACGATGTGATGCTGTTTAATGAACGGGGCACGGAATGTTATTTCACCGGAGATAAGGTGGAGAGAGCGATCAGCTTTTTGGAAAGACTGGAAGATGTCAACCAGGGATACAGCGTTTCCGAGAAGGATTTCGATCAGGGGAAGGTGGCATTCATGCCGATGCTGTTTTCCGAGTATCGCGCTTATAAGCCGTATCCGTTAAGTGTGAAGAAGTATTCCGGATTTGAATGGGACTGCCTCCCGATGCCGGCAGGACCTGATGGCAGCAATGTCTCAAGACTGGACACGCTGCTCGTTGCCATGAATAAGAAAAGCGGTCAGCAGGAGCTTGCCCTGCAGTTCATGGAATTCCTCACCGGAGAGGAAGAGATTCAGGGAGAGATTTTTCATTATTCCGAGGGGGTATCGGTATTGCGGAACGTGACCGAGTCGGAGCAGACGCTCGAACGCCTTTTGTCAGATTCCGGATCCGGCAATTTCCGGCTCGATACCTTGAGTATTGCCGTAGAAAATGCGGTGTCCTATCCCGGCTTTGACGGCTATCAGGAAGCCATGCAGGAGGTAGAAAACGCAGTTTCCCAGATTCTTACGAATGAGGAAAACATCAGCACGGGACAGATCATATATAACCGGAAGCTGAATGCCTTTTTGAAAGACCGGAACGAATAAAAGGAATATGACATTTGTCATAAAAGTTGTGACGATTGTAACCCGAAAAAGGTGACACATGTGAGATGTACATGTGCCGCCTTTTTTATATAGTAAGGTTACAAAGAAACAAGAAATCAGGAGGGCAAATCAATGAAGTATGTCGTATTAGTCAGTCATGGAACCTTTGCATATGGACTGCAAGATGCACTGAAAATGCTTGCAGGGGAAGCAAGAGAAGACATTCTTTCCTTCGGACTTGAGAACGGAACCGGGGCCGATGCTCTGGCAGAACGGATGAAAGAACGTCTCGGACAACTGCAGGAAGAGGATGAAGTGGTTCTGTTAGGGGACCTTGTAGGAGGATCTCCACTTACCACAGCAGCAAATGTGGCAGCAGGCTTACAGCTGCTTGACCGCACGGTCATCATCGGAGGCATGAATCTTCCGCTTGCATTGAGCGCAGTGCTTATGAAAGATGCCATGGAGCTTACGGAGCTTTCTGAAATGCTGATACCGGAAGCAAGAGAAGAGCTTAAGGCATTTCAGGTAGAACAGGAACAACAGGAAGACGAAATTTAAGGAGGAAAACATTATGTCAGTTTCATTTATCAGAGTAGACGATCGTATGATTCATGGTCAGACCTGCACCAGATGGGCACTGGAGTACCCCTGTGACGGACTGATCGCAGTAAATAACGCAGCAGCAGGAAATCCGGTTTTAAAATCCGCATACAAGAGTGCAAGTGGTAAGAAAACCTTTGTCTGGACCCTGGATGAGTTCAAGGAAAAATGTGAAAAGGTTCTGGCAAGTAAGGACCGCTATTTCCTGATCACCAAGAATCCGGTGGATATGAAGAAGATCCTCGTAGATCAGGGATTCAAGCCGGGAATCGATCAGGTTATCATCGGACCGTGCAACGACAGACCGGGTTCTGTGAAGCTTGGAAACAACCAGTCGATCACACAGGAAGAGGCACAGGCCTTAGAAGACATTATGCAGGCTGGATACAATGTGGAATTTGCACTTTTAAAAGAAGAAGCAATCGGTAACTGGAAGAAATTCAGAGGCCAGTTCGGATTTAACTAGGCAGGGGGGAGAGCATTATGGAAATCAGTTGGTTACAAGCCATTATTTTAGGAATTTTTGCATGCCTGGCCAGTATGCCGGGACTTGGAGGAACCTCCATTGGTAACTATACACTGGGGCGGCCCCTCATTGGTGGTCTGGTGTGCGGTATCGTGTTAGGTGATGTGACAACGGGTATTTTAGTTGGATGTGCGATGCAGGTTGTATATATTGCACTGGTAACACCCGGCGGAACCGTATCTGCCGATGTACGTGCCGTCAGCTACATCGGAATCCCGCTTGCCATGGTAGCCATTAAGAGCTACGGACTGGATCCGGCTTCCGCAGAGGGTGCAGCACTTGCTACTTCCTTCGGAACCATGGTAGGGACACTCGGAACCGTTTTATTCTATGGAACTGCAACCATTAACCTGGTATGGCAGCACATGGGCTGGAAAGCCGTAGAAAACAGACAGTACAAGAAGTTATATCTTGTCGATATGGGACTTCCCTGGATCTCCCATCTGATCTCCTCCTTTATCCCGACCGTGATTATGTGTAAGCTCGGAGCAAACGTAGTAGAACTCATTAAGGCAGCCCTTCCCATGGATGGAATTGCCATGAAGACCTTATTTACCGTAGGTGCACTTCTTCCCTGTGTTGGTATTGCCATTCTGTTAAAGCAGATTGTAAGAAGCGCCGCAGACTTTATTCCGTTCCTTTTCGGATTCGTACTTGCAGCAGCAATGGGAATTAATCTGGTATGTGCAACTATCGTAGCCGGTATGTTTGCCATCATCAACTACAAGTTAAAGATGCTTTCCGCAAGAAAAGCAGTCGTCGTAGACGGAATCGAAGAGGAAGAAGAGGAGGAGATCTGAGATGGAAAAGAAATTATCAAAAAAAGCGTTATCGAAATCCTTTCATAACTGGTATTACGGACATTTAACCTGTTTTTCACAGGAGCATATGCAGACCTTTGGTTATCTGTGCTCCATGCTTCCCCTGGTGGAAGATCTTTATACCGATGAGGATGAAAAGGCAAAAGCTATGGATACCTACACCGCCTTTTTCAACACCGAGCCCCAGCTTGGTACGGTAATTGTCGGTATGACTGCCGGTCTGGAAGAAGCAAGAGCCAACGGTGCGGACGATGTGGACAGCGAAACGATTAACAGTCTTCGTGCAGGACTGATGGGACCGGTTGCCGGAATCGGCGATTCCCTCATCGTAGGAACCCTGATCCCGATTCTGCTTGGTATTGCGATGGGAATGTCCACAGGAGGATCCCCGCTGGGTGCGATCTTCTACATCATTACATGGAACCTGATTGCTTATTTCGGAATGAAATTCCTCTACTATAAAGGCTATCGTCTTGGTGGAAAGGCCGTGGATTTCCTGATCGGAACACAGGGTGAAGCATTAAGGGAAGCAGTTACAACGCTAGGTGGTATTGTCATCGGTGCGGTAGCATCGACCTGGGTAAGCGTCACAACTTCCTTTCGGTTATTGAACGATGCCGGTGAACCGTACCTGGTATTACAGGATAAATTAAATGATGTGTTCCCGGGACTTTTAACCGCAGGATTCATCGTACTGTGCTGGTTTTTAATGGCAAAGAAGAAACTGTCACCGATTAAAGTTATGCTGCTTCTGGTAGTAATTGCCTTTGTCGGCGTACTGATTGGATTCTTCAATCCGGGACTGGCATACTAAAAGGATAACAAATTAGAACTGATATAAGAAGAACCGAGGATCAGAACATGCAGGATACAGGAAAAAACGAAAACATCAGACTCTTATGTCTGGACTTGGATGGAACACTTTTAAACGATCATAAGGAAATCGACCCAAGGGATGTCGAAGCGATACGAAGAGCTGCGGCAGACGGTGTAACGATTGCCCTCATTACCGGAAGAATGCCGGCAGCGACCGAAAGCATCGTAAAGACACTGCGGGTTCCCTGTATCCTGGCATGCAATGCAGGAACCTATATTCTGGAAAAGGGATCCTGCATTTACAGTGAGTATCTGCCATTGGAAGCGATGGAGAAGGTATATGGGGTAGCAGAAGAACATGGGCTTCCAATGTGGATCTTCCGGCACGACGACTGGATGGTAACGGATCTCGATGAAGCCGTCGAAGAAGAAATCCGTACCATCCGGCATATGCCGCAGGTTGTAAATTATGAAAAAATGGAAAAGGAATGGGTAGCCGCACAAAAATCTCCCAATAAGCTTCTGATTGGTGCAAATCCGTTGAAAGTGCAGGAAATCTATGGTATACTTCAAGATATGAAGATTGATGGAATGGATATGGCGTGTTCTGCACCGAATTTCCTGGAGCTCTTTCCGAAGGGAATGAATAAGGGGAAGGCTTTACGGATGATTTGCAAAGAGAAGGGAATTGAGCCGGAAGCAACGATGGCCTTCGGAGATCAGGAGCTGGATGTTCCAATGATTGAAGAAGCGCACATCGGAATTGCAATGGAAAATGGAATTCCCGAGATTAAGGAAGCGGCCCGGTTTGTAACGAAATCAAATAATGATGCAGGGATTGCATACGGAATTGCAAAGTACCTGCCGGAAACCATAATTCAGGAATGACAGGAAGGAGAGCAGAACAATGACCAATTTCACATTTATCGTAAAGGACCCTATGGGATTACATGCAAGACCGGCCGGATTACTGGCTAAGGAGGCAATGAAATATACTTCAAAGATCACCCTCACGAAGGGAGACAAGAGCGGAGACGCAAAGCGCATTTTTAACATTATGGGACTTGGAATCAAGAGCGGTGATACCGTAGAAGTCACCGTGGAAGGTGAAAAGGAAGCCGAAGACAAGGCAGCGTTAGAAGCATTTGTAAGAGAGAACGAAGCGTTTGAATAGCCGTACATGGAAAGGGAAAGGCTGGTGCGACAATGAAGGTATATGAAGGGAAAAGCGTTTTTTATGGGATTGCAATCGGAAAGATCCGTCTTTTAAAGAAAGAGAAGCGCAATGTGGTAAGGACACACATTGAGGATGTGGAAGGTGAGATTGCAAGAAAGAATAAAGCAGTTGAGGAAACCGATGCACAGTTAAAGAACCTCTATGAGAAGGCATTACAGGAGGTTGGAGAGGTCGGAGCAGCGATCTTCGAGGTTCATCAGGTGATGCTGCAGGATCCGGACTATCAGGAAGCAATTGAGAATCTGATCCGTACCCAGGAGGTCAATACGGAATATGCGGTTGCCACAACCTCCGATAACTTTGCGAATATGTTCGAGATGATGGACGATGATTATATGAAAGCGAGAGCCGCGGATGTACGGGATATTTCCGAACGGTTAATTGCCGTATTATCCGAAGAAACGGTGGATCTGTCAAGCGGAGAGGAAGCCGAGATCATTGTAGCTGAGGATCTGACACCCAGTGAAACGGTGCAGATGGATAAGAGCAAGGTGCGTTCCTTCGTAACACGTCTCGGCTCTGCCAACTCCCATACAGCAATTCTGGCGAGAACCATGAATATTCCGGCACTCATCGGAATTGATTATGAGGAAGAAATCGATGGAAAGACGGCTGTTGTGGATGGCTTTCAGGGAACCCTGATTGTGGATCCGGATTCGGAAACCCTGCTTTCCTATGTGAAGAAGGAAGAAGAGGAACGCAGCAAGCAGGAACTGCTTCTTACCCTTAAGGGCAAGGAAACCGTTACGAAAAGCGGCAAGGCAATTCAGTTATATGCCAACATCGGCGGCTTATCCGATCTTCAGTATGTGTTACAGAATGATGCAGCCGGAATCGGACTTTTCCGCAGTGAGTTCCTTTATCTGGAAAAGTCAGACTATCCGACAGAAGAAGAGCAGTTCCAGGTTTATAAGTCGGTTGCACAGACAATGGCAGGAAAGAAGGTCATCATCCGGACCCTCGATATTGGTGCGGATAAACAGATCGATTACTTTGATCTTAAGAAGGAAGAAAATCCGGCAATGGGCTTCCGTGCAATCCGGATCTGCCTGAAACGGCCGGAAATCTTTAAGACACAGTTAAGAGCACTGTATCGTGCGAGCGTTTATGGAAATATAGCGATCATGTTCCCGATGATTACTTCCGTCTGGGAAATCCGGAAGATTAAGGAGATCGTGGAAGAAGTGAAAGCGGAACTGCGGAAGGAAGATATCCCGTATCATGAGATGGAATTAGGAGTAATGATTGAGACCCCGGCAGCCGTCATGGTGAGTGATGAACTGGCGAAGGAAGTGCAGTTTTTCAGTATCGGAACGAATGACCTGACACAGTATACCCTTGCGGTAGATCGTCAGAACGGCGAACTGGATGACTTCTATGATGCACATCATCCGGCAGTCCTTAAGATGATTCAGATGGTCATTGAGAACGGACACAAACAGAATATCTGGGTAGGAATCTGTGGAGAATTGGGTGCAGACCTGACACTGACCGATACATTCCTTACCATGGGAATCGATGAGCTGAGTGTTTCTCCATCAAGAATTTTACCGATCCGCAAGAAAATAAGGGAGCATCAATAGGATGCTCCCCTAGACGTTAAACGAAATAAAGGTCACTGCTGTGAGAAAGAATACGATCCAGGGATCCACAGGCCGAGTGAGGCGTATAGGCACCGGTAACAGCACCGGCTGCATAGCTGCTGACATCGAGGGTAATATCCATGCCGTCACCCTTTAACGTAATCAGGTGAGCGTTCGTGGAAACCGCAGGATCGGAAATGATTGTGGAATGTGTCCGGTCGAATCCGATGCCGGCAAGTGCAATACAGGCATGTACATTTACATTACGGGGATAAAGGGAGCATACCTCTCTGGTGGGACCGTCATAGACAACGGTGCGTTCCGTGTCGGTTCTTCCAAGGCTCTTTGGGCTTTTGGTAGTCACAATGGATACTTCCTTCCAGATTTTGCGGCCGTCAAATAAGCCATCGATGCCGAGTACGGCTCCGTGTGGAATGTAAACATGATGTCCGTAGGAAGCGTGTAGTTCTTTTACCTTTGCTTCAAAGGCAGGTACAGAAAAAGCAGTTACAGAAAACAGCATCAGGTCACAATTTTTCAGGATCTGTTCGAGATTCGCATTCAATACGCTGGCGGTTGCACACTCAATGATCAGATCGGTATGGGAATAAAGCTCTTCATCGGGAGCGGTGATAACCGGACAGGTGAGTCCGAGATCATTCTGGAAGCCGGGATCCTGAATAAAAGAGATTTCCGTATTTTCCAGTTCCATAATATGTTTTGCAAGGGCCTTGCCGATTTTGCCACAGCCTAAAAATCCAATTCGTTTCATAAGTATCCTCCTGTTTCATGGTATAAAGTATAAAAATGATGGTATTACGAAATAGCTGAGTAGTTATGAATCATGGTACTCCGTAGGAATCCTGGAATCCAATACATAAATTTGTATAGGTCATATAAGTAAAAAACTATAGGGAAAATCCGGATTCCGGATTGACACAAAAGTTTCCCTAGTGATATAGTGTGCAAAAGAAATGAGAAAGGGCTCACGTATGTGGGCCCTTTTCCCTTTTAAGGAAAACGAAGGATAAGGAGGCAGGAACGAAATGGAGTATGAGCGTATTAAAGAACATATTATAAAGATTGCAGCGATTGGCGCGCATGAAGACGGAGCAACCAACCGGGAATTCGGGACTGAGAATTTCAAACTGGGCCAGAAGGAGGTTGTAAAATATTTTCAGGAATGTGGAATGGAAACGCGGGTAGATACAGCCGGAAATGTGCATGGCATTCTTTCGTGTGGAGATCCGGATGCGGAAGAGATCTGGATGGGGTCCCATATTGATACGGTAAATCATGGCGGACCGTTCGACGGTCTGCTTGGTGTGGTAACGGCAGCGGAAGTGATCCGGGATATGAAGAATTCCGGTGTACATCTTACGAAAACGCTTCATTTAATAGGAACAAACGGGGAAGAAGGAAATGACATGGGTGGAACCTTCGGAAGCCGTGCCATGATGGGAATGCTTCCTTTAGAAGATGAAAAATATCTGGAGCTGGGAAAGACGTTTGGTTTTTCAAAGGAAGACCTTGAAAATGCCATCATCGACACCACGAAAGCCAGATGCTGGATCGAGCTTCATATTGAACAGGGACCGACACTGGATAAATATGGAGAACAGATTGGGATTGTAACCGGAATTGTTGGGCTGCGGCGTTTCAAAATTACGGTAATGGGACACAGCAATCATGCAGGAACGACGATGATGGCAGACCGGAATGATGCATTGGTTCATGCAGCGAGACTGATTCTTATGGGAGATGAGCTTGCAAGGCAGACCGGACACCATTTCGTGGAAACTGTCGGGTTGTTCCAGATCCATCCATCTTCGGTAGCCGTGATTCCGGACCGTGTGGAAATGGTTCTCGAAATCCGGAATGAGAGTGAAGAGCTGATGGATCAGTTTATGAAGGAATATCTGGAAAAGGCGAAGGAGCTTGCGGACTTTACGATCGAGCCGGTGGTCAGCAAGGCACCGATCCGGTGTGATCCGGAGCTGATCAAACTTACCGAAGAGATTTGTAAGGAGCAGAAGATCCGTTACCGGATTATGCCAAGCGGGGCTACTCATGATGGAAATGCCATGGCAATGAAGATGCCGGTTGGCATGATTTTCGTTCCGAGCGTCGGCGGAATCAGCCATGATAAAGAGGAATGGACCGAGTGGAAGGATATCTATACCGGAGCCGATGTGTTGGAGCAGGTGCTTTTCCGGCTGGCAGCTATATAAAAAATCCATATAAGAGTTATACAAAAATAATTATATAAAATTTATAAAAATAACTTTACAGTTATAAAATGATGTGCTAGAATGCGTTTAACAACTTGATAAGGTGATTGAAAACAAAGTCGTTTTCCTGGTGGTATACCATGAAAGCGGCTTTTTTCTTTTTTAGTTCATCAGGTTGTTTCTCTAAAATTACACCGCAGGAGGAAAAGAGTATGAAAAAATTATTAGCGATGATTATGACATCAGCGATGGTGTTATCACTGGCAGGATGTGGATCGGCAGCAGGATCTACGACAACCGCATCGACAGGAAGCAGCGAAGCTTCTTCAACGGAAATGCCCGATACCATTAAGATCGGTGTGATGGGAACCTTTTCCGGAGAGCAGGCCGTCGATGGACAGAATATGCAGGGTGCCATCGATCTGGTAAAGAAAGAACTGGAAGAGGCAGGTGGACTTGAAGTAAACGGCACCATGCATCAGGTAGAATTCATTATCGGTGATACCGAAGGAAAACCGGAGCAGGCCGTAAATGTTATGCAGAAATTAATCCAGCAGGATGGAGTCGTTGGTGTTCTCGGACCGAACAACTCTTCGGACTGTTTATCTTCATATGAAGTTGCACAGGCAGCCGGTGTTCCCTGTATCTCCAATACAGGAACGAACATCCAGGTAACCCAGGTTGGTGATTATTGTTTCCGGGCCTGCTTCATTGATCCGTTCCAGGGCAAGGTAGTAGCCAAGTTTGCATTGGAAGATTGTGGAGCAAAGACCGCAGCAGTTCTTTACAATAACGCAGATGCTTACAGCACCGGTCTTCAGGAAGCCTTCTGTGATGCCTTTAAGGCAGGCGGCGGAGAAATCGTTGCACTTGAAGCGTTTGCAGGAACCGAAGTGAAGGATTACAGCGCACAGCTTACCGCTATTCAGAATGCAGATCCGGATGTGTTCTTCGTACCGACACAGATTAATATGATCCCGATGATTTTACAGCAGACAAGAGCAATGGGTATTGATTGCCAGTTATTAGGCTGTGACTCCTGGGATTACGATTATATGCCAAGCCTTGTCGGGGAAGATGTGGTAGAAGGTTCGCTTTATGTAACAGGATTCTCTCCGGCAGCGGACAGCGCAAAGGATTTCGTAGCAGCATACAGTGAGTTAAATGGTTTTGAGCCAAGCTTCTGTTCCAGCATGATGTATGAAGCAGCACATATCATGTTAAGCGGTATTCAGAGTGCAGGCAGTGTAGACGGTGCAGCACTTCGTGATGCGATTGCAGCAAGCAACCTCGATCTTCCTTCCGGAAACCTTACCTACGATGCAGATCGTAACCCGGTAAAGGATGGAACCATTATCAAAGTAGTAAACGGAAAACGTGAATTCTACAAAACAATTAATTTGAACGACTAAGAATCAGGCACGAACAAGGAGGGCAATTATGGCTGTTTTTCTTCAACTTTTAGTATATGGATTACAGTTGGGCAGTATTTATGCTTTGCTGGCAATCGGATATACCATGGTATTCGGAATCATCAAGATGATCAATATGGCACATTGCGATTTCCTGATGATGGGATGTTATATCGTATACTTTCTCGTATCTGTCTTTTTCGGAGGCGAGATGATTGGACCGGCAGTTGCGCTCCTTGTAGTCATGCTGGGATCCGGTGTGATCGGCATGGTAGGTGTCGGCATTGAACGGGTTGCCTACCGGCCACTCCGGAACAGACCGACCATTATGTGTATGATTTCCGCAATTGGTGTATCCATTTTCACACAGAACTTATTCCGGGCGGTTCCCTTTATTGGACCGAATCCCCGCTCCTTCCCACAGTTGATTCAGGATTTCCTGATTCAGGTGGGACCCGTTAAGATCAGCTTTACACGTATTATCACCATTGTTTTATCCATTATCATTATGCTGCTTTTATTCTGGCTGATCCAGAAGAGTAAAATCGGTATGCAGATGCGTGCCGTATCCAATGACAAGGATGCTGCCTGCCTCATGGGAATCAACATCAACCGGGTTATTTCCATTACCTTCTTTATCGGAGCATTCTTAGCAGCCGTATCCGGAACCTTTTATGCAAGCTCTTATCCGGTATTGCAGCCGACAATGGCAACCACACTTGGTAACAAAGCATTCATCGCCGCAGTAGTCGGTGGAATCGGAGACATCCGTGGAGCCGTGCTTGGAGGTTTTATTATCGGAGTTACCGAGATTCTGGTAACCTCTGTCTGGTCTGATTTTGCCTATGGCTTCTGCTTCCTGATTCTGATCCTGATCTTGTTAATCAAGCCGGAAGGAATTCTTGGAAAGCCTGTGAAAGAGAAGGTGTAGCGTATGAAAAAAGCAGCAGTACTTTTGAAAAAGAATATCGAATTCCCCATTATGATTCTGGTGTATGTACTTTTTACCGTGCTTCATAATTTCGGAATTATTAACTCCTATATCATGCAGGTAGCGATGCTTGCCTGTATTTACATCATCGTAACTGAATCGTTGAATATCTTAAATGGTATGACGGGCCTTTCCTCGCTGGGACAGGCAGGCTTCATGTCGGTAGGTGCTTATGTATCCGCGATTATTACCACTTATGTATTCAAGGCATCGACCATGTCAAAACCGGTCCAGATCCTTTTATTTCTGGCAGCAACGGTGATTGCAGGACTGGTTTCCGCACTGTTTGGACTGATCATCGGAGTTCCTTCCTTAAGACTCCGTGGTGATTATCTGGCGATCGTTACCTTAGGCTTTTGTGAAGTGATCCGTGCGATCTGGCGAATTGTTCCTTCCAGCATTGCAGGTGGTGCTTACGGACTTACCGGTATTCCCAATATTGCGAATTTCTTCTGGGTATACCTGATTATGATTATTGCCATTTACTTTTGCAGAAATTACATGGATTCCTCTTACGGCCGTGCGTGTCTTGCGATCCGCGACAATGAAATTGCCGCAGATGCCATGGGAATCAACTGCTTCCGTTACAAAATTCTGGCATTTATGACTTCTGCATTTTTAGCCGGAATTGCAGGAAGCTTATATGCACATTTATTAAGCTACATCCATCCGGATGTGTTCAGTTATTCCAAGTCCTCCGATTTCCTGGTATATCTGTACGCCGGTGGTGTCGGAAGTATTTCCGGAGCAATGCTTGGCGCGTTATGCCTTACCGTGTTACCGGAAATCCTCCGTTTCCTGCAGGATTGGCGTCTGGTGATTTACGGCGCATTACTGTTATGTATCATTTTATTCCGGCCGACCGGTATCTTCGGTGGAAGAGAATTTGCTTTCCTTAAGTTAAAGACCGGAGGCATTAAGGTATTCGGATTCAGCAGTCTGAAGTTCAAAGGCAGAAAGACAAAGAAGGATATGGAGGTAAGCAGATGAGTGTATTAAAAGCAGAACATATCTCAATTGAATTTGGTGGTCTGGTTGCCGTAGATGACTTTAACCTTGAAATCAACGAAGGAGAGCTGTGGGCGATCATCGGACCGAACGGTGCAGGCAAAACCACCGTGTTTAACATGCTTACCGGCATTTATCAGCCGACCAGAGGATTTGTTTATCTGGACGGAAAACTGATGAACGGCAAGAAGCCCTATGAATTTACCAGGGCAGGAGCAGCAAGAACCTTTCAGAACATCCGGCTTTTTGGTGGAAGCTCTGTGCTGGATAATGTAAAGATGGCACATACCGTAGATTGTAACTATGGGTACATGGATATGCTGCTTCGTACCCCGAAATATAAGAAGGAAGAGGAGCGGATTACAAAGGAGTCCATGGAACTTCTGGATATGTTTGGTCTTGCAGATAAAAAAGATTACTTCGCCACACAGCTTCCCTACGGAGAACAGCGAAGGCTCGAGATTGTAAGAGCACTTGCTACCAAACCGAGGATCCTTCTTCTGGATGAGCCGGCAGCCGGTATGAGCCCCGGAGAAATTGATGAAGTCATTGAACTGATCAACAAGGTTCATAAGGAACTGAACCAGACGATCGTCATGATTGAACATCATATGAAATTTGTCATGAGTATTGCACAGCAGATTAAGGTTCTGGAATTTGGCCGGACGATTTCCGAAGGAAAGCCGGAATACATTCAGAACGATCCGCTCGTAATTGCAGCGTATTTGGGAGGTGATCCGGATGCCCATGCTTGATGTAAAAGATTTAAGTGTACATTATGGTGCGATCAAAGCACTTCAGGAAGTCAATTTTCATGTAGACGAGGGCGAGATCGTTGCCCTGATCGGTTCAAATGGCGCTGGAAAGACAACGACCCTGCGAACCATTTCCGGACTGGAACGTTCCTGTCATGGAGAAATCCTTTTTCACGGAACGAACATCTGCAGAACCCCATCCGATAAGATCGTGGGAATGGGAATTGCCCATGTACCGGAAGGAAGACGTGTTTTTACCAATTTTACGGTTTTGGATAATCTGAAAATTGCAGCCTCCTTAAGAAAGGACCGGGCGGCAATTAAAAAGGATATTGATGCAGTCTTTGAACGGTTTCCACGATTAAAGGAACGAATGAACCAGTCCGCATTAACACTCTCCGGTGGAGAGCAGCAGATGCTTGCGGTTGGGCGTGTCATGGTAACCGGAGGCCAGCTTATTATGATGGACGAGCCTTCGATGGGACTTGCACCGATGATTGTAGAAGAGATTTTTAAGGTAATTGTTGAGATGCGGGAAGCAGGAAAAACCATTTTGCTGGTAGAACAAAATGCCATGATGGCATTGAAGACCGCAGACCGTGCTTATGTTTATGAAACAGGGCGTGTCCGCTTTGACGGAAATGCACGTGATATGCTGAATAACCCGATCGTAAAGGAAACCTATCTGGGAACCTGACCGGGAGAAAAATTATCAGAAGCGGAAGGAGGGATCTGGAATGAAGATTGTGTGGGATGACCAGAAGTTAGAGGATTATGCTTACCAGAGTGAATTTGGTTACAACATGAACCAGCTTACGAAAAAGAACTGGATGATAGGTAATATTTTCGGAGGTATTGTTCTCGGAGCACTGATGGCATGGGTACTGTTTGCCATTCCCGATACCGTCTTTTCCGATCCGACCCGAATGGTTCTTGGTATTTTAATTGCCGGAATTACCCGGTTCATGGAGAATCGTGCAGAACGGAGTACGAAGATGGCACAGGCCGCAATGGTGCTTACGTTTGTGGCAGGAATGCTTATCTATATGGCAGGCCTTATATCGTAAGGAAGGGAGAAGCGTTATGGGAATTGAGAACAGTGTGGTTTTTCTTCCGGTAACCGATATCGAACGGACAACCCGGTTTTATACCGAAGTGGTTGGTTTTCAGAAGGTACAGGAACAATCCGGTGGAATCTGCCGGATCTTTGATACCGGATATGGATATCTGGGGTTCTGCCAGTATCCGGATGACCGTCCAACATTAGGAGGACAGGTTGGGGTGTGTCTTTCCTTTAACTGTCACGATGAAGCGGATGTGGACAGGCAGTATGAACGCCTGTGTTCGCAAAAATGTGAAGTTACCGGCAAGCCCCGGTACATGGAGAATTTCCCGGTATATGGATTCTTCGTATCGGATCCGGATGGCTATAAGGTCGAATTTCAATACATTCTGCTTCCCGATCAGCAGCTGACGGGTGGCAGGAAATAAAGCAGTCAATGACAGGGAAACCCTGTTATGAATAAAAGTCCAAAGGGACGTTAAACATGGAGGAAAAAATTATGGCAAAGATTACAGCAGAACAGTTAGCAGCAATGAAACCCTGGCAGTTGGATGCCATTGCAGATACCGACATCAGTTACTGTGAAGCAACCAGAGGAAGAGAATTTATTATCCGTATGAGCACAGGTGCTGATCCGGTCAAGGCAATTACCGAATTTGCAAAGAAAGCAAATATCAAATATGGAAAGATCCATGCAACCTTTATGGGCGGCTTTGAACCCTGTGACTATCTGGTATGGGTTCCGGATAAGGATGATAAGGAAAACTGGCACTTGGAAAGAACCGCTTCGGTGGATAACTTAAGCATGCTGATCTCCATCGGTGGAATGATCGGACAGAAAACCGGAGCAGACGGCAAGGAAGAACCGTTCTGTGCGATCCACTTTGTTGCAGGCGGCGGCTGGAATGTTCCGCAGGCGTTCGGTGGACACCTGGTAGAAGGAACCAAGGTAAAGGGTTGTATGCAGTGCTTTGTAACCGAACTTGTAGATATTGAGAGACAGGAGCCTGTGGATGTTTATAACGAATCCGATACGTTCCCGGAGAACTTCTATGTAAATACAAAGACCGGTGAGAACTATACCATCGTAGAGGGCGAACTGAAAGTAAATAAATAAGGAAAAAGACGTTTCAGGAAGAAACGACAGATGTGGAGAGATGACTATGAGATTAAGGGAAGCAGACAGTGAACAATTAAAGACGCAGTTAGAAGAGTTAAAGAAGGAATATGAGAAATATAAGGCCATGAATCTGGACCTGAATATCAGCCGTGGTCTTCCAAGCGAAGAACTTCTGGATCTCAACGATGAAATGTTTCATGTCCTTGATGCAACGAACTGCTTTGCAGAGGATGGGACCGATTGCAGACAGTATGGCGTAAAATATGGACTTCCGGAATGTATTCATCTGTTTTCGGAACTGATGGATATCCCGGATGAACAGATTATTCTTGGTGGAGAATCTTCCTTGAACCTGATGTTTGATCAGTTTATGCGAATTTATGTGTACGGAACACTGGGAGAAAAGCCATGGTCCGTACAGGCTGTGGAACTGAAGGAAAAGGGACAGAAGCTGAAATGGCTGTGTCCGGTTCCCGGATATGACTGCCACTTTAATCTCACGGAATCTCTCGATTTTGAAATGATTAATATTCCTCTTCTGGAAGATGGACCGGATATGGATTTGATTGAAAAGCTGGTAAAGGATGATCCGACGATCAAGGGAATCTGGTGTGTGCCGCAGTATTCCAATCCGACCGGAACCGTATACAGTGATGAGGTGGTAGAGCGTATGGCAGCCTTAAAGACGGCAGCGAAGGACTTCATTATTTTCTGGGATAATGCTTACATTGTGCATCATTTTTATAAGGAAGGATATGAGAAGAATATTGTTAAGAATATTTATCAGGAGGCCTTAAAGCATGGCACGCAGGATCATATTCTTTACTTTGCATCGACGGCCAAGATCAGCTTCCCGGGATCCGGTGTCTGTGCGATGGCATCCGGTTCCAAGATGGTGGAGGAAGCGAAGAACATTATGGCCCTGCAGTTATTCAGCCATGATAAATTAAACCAGCTTCGCCACGTGAAGTACTTAAAGAACAAAGAGCATATTGTGGAACATATGAAGGAAATTGCAGCACTTCTGATTCCGCGGTTTGAACTGGTGGACGACATTCTTAAGAAAAATCGGCTGTATGAAGATGTGTATACCTGGAATACCCCGGAGGGCGGTTACTTTATCACCACCTATACGTTGGAAGGCTGTGCAGCGAAAGCACTGGAAATGACCGAAGCCATCGGCGTAAAGGTTGCGACAGCCGCATCGACCTATCCGTATCACCATGATCCGGAGGACCGGGTAGTCCGTCTGGCACCGACCTATCCGCCGGTTGAAGAACTGAAGACGGCCATGGAGCTGTTTTGTGTATGTGCCAATATCGCAGCAATTGAAAAGGAACTGGGAGGAAGATAAGCATGGCAAAGATTCTGGTAAATTCCTTATACAAGCATTTAATTGAGGAAAAGTATTACAAGGATATTTTATTTTTAAGCAATGAAGAATGTGATAACAATGGGGAAGGATACGATGTATCCGAGGTTGAACTGGCGGTAATGCAGCCGTATTACTTCAACAAAACCTTTATGGACCGGATGCCGAATCTGAAAATTGCACAGATTACAGGAGCCGGTTATGAACGGGTCGATCTGCCGGAAGTAAAGAGCAGAAACGTGACCTTATGCAATTCCAGAGGCGTCATGTCCATTTCCATCGCAGAGGATGTTTTCTGCAAGATCCTTTTTATCAGCCGGGAGGTACGGACGGTAGAGCAGGATAAGGCCACCCATCACTGGGATGGGGTATCGAAGGGACAGGATCAGTGGATGTGCACCTGCTATCAGGATGTATATGGAAAGACGCTGGGAATTATGGGATACGGATCCATTGGACATGAAATCGCTGTTCGTGCCAAGGCATTTGGAATGAAGATTCATGTGTATGATGTAGTGGAACAGAAGGATCCGATCATTGATGAATGCTTTGTCGGAATGGACAGGCTTCCGGAATTTTATCCGACCTGTGATTATGTCGTGGTAAGTATTCCGTTAAATGAGAAAACAAGACACATTATCGATGCCAAGACCTTTGAGCTGATGAAGGATTCCGCCGTTTTAGTCAATGTGGCGAGAGGACCGCTCGTAAAGACGGAGGATTTAATCGAAGCTTTGAAAGCGGGCAAAATCAAAGCAGCAGCTCTGGATGTATATGAAACGGAGCCACTGCCGGCAGACAGCCCGCTCTGGGATGTGGGGAATCTATTTATGACGTCCCACAAAGCCGGAATGGGGGATACCTGGAAGGGCTTTATCGGAGCTTTGATTATGCGGAACATCGATCATTATCAGAACGGGGAAAAGCTCGAGAATGTGATTCAGTTATGATAAATTTCCTTTGCTACCTGAATGAAGCTGTCCATGACCTTATTCCGGATGGAATTGGTCTGGTGGGCGATGAACATATCGCGGCAGGCATCTTTATCATTCAGGGTATAAAACAGCAGAGAATCATCCCTTAAGGGACCGTACTGGATCAGGGTATCGGTCAGGAAACAACAGCCTAAGCCCTGTGCTGCAATGTTGGCCGAGGTAGATAACTGATTCAGATACATGGGATTCTTCGGAGTAAAGCCGGCACGCTCGCAGATCGAAATGCTTCTGGTATGCAGATCGTGTCCCTTACGAAGAAGAATCAGGCGTTCCTCCCCAAAGGCCTCGAGGGGAACCGAAGGAAGCTCCGGGGCTAAATGCTTCCGGTTCAGAATGTCCTCCCGTGTGAGAGCTATTCCGGCAAACTGCTGATTTAACGGATTGGAAGCGGGAACAGCAAACAGGATCTTTTCCGAACAGAGAAATTCAGTCGTAAAAAGATTCTGATCGCAGACACCGGCATCCAGAATCAGATCAATGTTGTCCTGTACGGCTTCCGTATAAAGCGAGGTAGAATCCGATTCTGTGATCTGGATATCAATCTTCGGATATTTCTGGATAAAGGCATGCAGGATGGGAGGAAGGATATACGCAGAGAAAAAGTTCGCTCCTGCCACAACGAGGTGGCCGCGCTCTAAGTTCGACAATTCCGCTAACTGGACGGACAGGTCCTTTTCCACCGTCATGATGCGCTGGATGGCCTGAATGTATAATTCACCGGCTTCCGTTGGACGGACGGGAAGACTGGTCCGGTCGAAGATCTGGATACCGAGTTCGCTTTCCGTTTTCTTGATATAGGTACTGAGAGCGGGCTGGGAAATAAAGAGATTCTTGGCAGCCTGGGAAAAGCTTTTTTCTTTGTAAACTTCATAAATATAGGTCATGGCGTGGTTCATACAGTAACCTCCCGGATCGTCAGGATATAGTGATTTATCAAATAAGCTATGGCTTATAACTAATACGATAGCATATAAAAAATCTTATGACAAGATCAGATAAAAATGGCACGTAATAAGCAGTGGTATATGGTCACTGTTCACACAGCAGCCAGACACTTGCTGTCAGGCTGCGTAAGAACATGATTCAGGAGTGAGCAGGCTCCTTTTGCGAAGCAAAACTTCAAATGAGCCTGCGAATAGTTACTGGAACGAGGTACGAGTGAACAGTAACATACATGAGGAGGAATGAATATGAGTACAGTTCTGGAAAAATTTGAGAAGCTGGGATGCGACAATGCTCCCGGACAGGAGGGAAAGAGGAAGAACGGTGTTCTCGACTTGAGAGGAGAAAAGCTGGAAGGCGTACCGGTGGACTTTTCCCATGGAGATGTGGATGCATTTGAACCGCTTCCGGGGAGCCTTGAGGCTTTTAATGAAGGCTTTGCACTGGGAGCAAAGCAGGCCTACACCCAGTATTCCGGTAAGAAGGAGATCCGCGAGGAGCTGGCGCAGAAGCTGTCTAAGTTTACCGGAGCTTCCATTGATCCGGATTCCGAAATCATTCTGACACCCGGCACGCAGGGAGCTTTGTTCCTTGCCATGGGTTCTCTGGTTGGTACGGGCGATAAGGTAGCGATTGTGGAGCCGGATTATTTCGCTAACCGGAAACTGGTGGAGTTCTTTGATGGGGAACTGGTTACCGTTCCAATGGATTACATGAGTGTGAAAAAGCGTGCAGGGCTCGATCTTGCAAGACTGGAAACGGTCTTTAAGGAGGGTGTGAAGCTGTTTCTTTTTTCCAACCCCAATAACCCGACCGGTGTGGTATACAGCTATGAAGAGATTGTGAAAATTGCAGAGCTCGCAAAGAAGTACCATGTAACGCTTCTTGTGGACGAACTGTATTCCAGACAGTTGTTTGAAGGTGTGGAATATACCCACTTAAGAGCACAGAAGGAAATTCCGGAGAATCTGATTACCATTATCGGACCATCCAAGACAGAATCCTTAAGTGGTTTCCGTCTGGGCGTGGCATTTGGAACAAGCGAAATTATTACCCGAATGGAAAAGCTTCAGGCGATCGTGTCACTCCGCTGTGCCGGCTATTGTCAGGCCCTGTTCCATATCTGGTTTGACGAACCGGAAGGCTTTATGGAGGACCGGATTAAGCAGCATCAGGACATCCGGGATGATCTGGTTCAGATTTATACCGCAGTAGATGGAGTGACCACAAGACCTTCCGATGGGGGAAGTTATCTGTTCGTAACGATGCCAGAGCTTACCGTATCGATTGGAGATTTTGTAAAGATTGTGAGGGAGCTTGCCGGTGTTACGGTAACGCCCGGAACCGAGTTCGGACCGCAGTTCGTGAACAGCTTCCGGATTAATTTTTCACAGGATCATGCGGCAGCCGTGGATGCATCAAAGCGATTATTAACCATTATGGAACGTTATAGAAAATAGGAGGCGGTCATATGCTGGACTTACTGATTAAAAATGGAAAAGTTTATCTGGAAGGAGCATTCAGCGAGGTCTCTGTCGGGGTCAAGGATGGGAAGATTGTTCTTCTGGCCCAGAAGGATGCGGAATTTGATGCAAAAGAGGTTCTGGATCTTCACGGACAATATCTGATTCCGGGAGCCATTGATACCCATATGCATGTAAGAGACCCCGGACACACGGAGAGAGGAAATTTCTATACTGAAACTCTGGCAGCGGCAGCAGGCGGTGTGACAACCATCATGGAGCACCCGATCAGCATTCCACCCCAGTATAATGTTTCCATTCTGGAAAACCGTATCAGACGTGCCGATGAGCAGAGTGTTGTGGATTTCTGCTTCTATGGGGCACTGGGCGGCGAATATCCGGAAGAAATCACAAAGCTTGCTGAGGATGGAAGAATTGTTGCTTATAAAACTTTCCTTCATGCAGCACCGAATGGTCGGTTTGAAGAATTTCAGGGACTGACGACAGCCGATGACGGACAGTTACTTACCGTGATGCAGGAACTGGCAAAGACGGACCTGTTCTGTGCCTTCCATGCAGAAGACAATGATCTGTGTAATTTCCTTGCACAGAAATGTAAGGAAGAAGGATATATTACCGGAAAGGCCCATGCTGTCAGCCGGCCCGTTCTGGCAGAGGTACAGAGTGTGGAACGTGTACTGCGGTTTGCCAAAGCGACCGGTGCCAAAATTGAAATCGCGCATGTATCGACACCGCAGGCGATGGAGTTGATTAAAAAGGCAAGACAGGAGGGCGTCAAGGTCTATGCAGAGACCTGTCCCCACTATCTGTTCCTGGATGAAGAGGATCTGGAAAAGCACGGTCCTTTTGCAAAGTGTAATCCTCCGCTGCGTGCAAGAGAGCTAGTAGACCGTCTGTGGGATTATGTGAATGATGGAACGGTAGACTATATCGGATCTGATCACAGCCCGTTCCTTCTGGAAGAAAAGACAAGAGGATTAAAGGATATTTTTGCAGCCGTTTCCGGGTTCCCGGGAGTAGATCTTCGTCTTCCTCTGATGCTGGATGCGGTACAGGAGGGCAGAACGACTCTTACCAAAGTGATTGAACTCCTGTGTGTGAACCCGGCAAAGAAGTTCGGCATTTTCCCACAGAAGGGTGTGATCCAGGTTGGTGCGGATGCAGATTTTGCCGTATTCAATTTTGACCATGAAACGGTTGTTGATAAAGAGAAGAATTATTCGCATGCAAAAGAGATTGCGATTCCGTATGACGGCTGGAAGCTGCGATGCCAGGTAAGTGCAACGATTTTAAGAGGCCGTATCCTGATGAAGGATGGCATTGTGGACGAAAGCGCAAAGGCATACGGACAGCTTGTGTGCCCGAAGCATGGGAAATAAAATGACAGATAAGATCAGAAAGGAAAGAGCGATATGAAGATTATCATCATTAATCCGAACAGTTCGGATGCAATGACCGCATCCATTCAGAAAGCAGCAGACGGATATGTGAACGGACGGTTTGAGGCCGTTGCCGTATCAACGCCGGGAGCACCGGAATTTATTGATTACTATGAGGATCATGCCAAGGCACTTCCCGGGATGATTCAGATTATCAAGGAGAATGAGAAATACGCAGATGCCTTTCTGGTAGCCTGCCACTGTGATCCCAATATGCATATTTTGCGGCAGATTTCACATAAGCCGGTAATTGGCATCGGAGAAGCTTCCATGCGTTTAGCCCCGATGCTGGGCGCCCGGTTTACGGTTCTTGCAACGGATCCGCATTCGGTGCCCCATAAGGAAGACATCATTCATGAATATGGACTGGATCATTATCTGGCATCCGTCAAGGTAACCGATCCGTCGATTACGGATGAGTTTGACGCTTATGAGGATGCAGCAAGAAGAGCCATGAAAGAGGATTATGCAGAGGTTTTGGTTCTTGGCTGTGCCGGACTTTGTGATCTTACCGAAGAATTGACAAAGCGGTTACAGGTGCCGGTACTGGATGGTGTGGTATGCGGCCTGATTGTTGCAGAAGGTCTGGTAAATGCCGGCCTTACGACAAGTAAGGTGAGATTATACGCTAACCGGGATTAAGCAGTAAGTACATCAGGAGCATATTTAGAGCATGCCAGGAAGAAATGCTGAAATAGAAGAAGTAGGAGATTGAGAATGAAAGCAATATATACGGATAAGGCACCGGCTCCGGTAGGTCCTTACTCACAGGCCATTCAGGCAGGAAATCTGTTGTTTGTGTCAGGACTCACCGGTACGAATCCGGAAACAGGAAAGCTTCGGGGAGAGACGGTTGGTGAGCAGGCCAGACAAAGCCTTGAAAACTTAGGTGTCATTCTGAAAGAAGCAGGAGCATCGTATGAGAATGTAGTGAAAACGACCTGTTTTCTGGCAGATATGAATGACTTTCAGGAATTTAATCAAGTGTATGCAGAATATCTTACCGGGAAACCGGCAAGAAGCTGTGTTGCAGTCAAAACGTTGCCAATGAATGCCTTGTGCGAGGTGGAAGCCGTCGCGTATGTGGAGGAAATAGAATGAAAGGGAATTATGTAATTACGGTAGCCAGAGGCTTTGGCTCCGGTGGAAAAAGTATCAGCATGAAGCTGGCAGAACGTCTTGGAATCTCCTGTTATGAACGGGATATTTTAAAGATGGCGTCGGACGAAAGCGGAATCAACGAAGAGATTTTCAGTAAGAATGATGAGAAGCTGACCGGTGGCTTTTTAAAGCGTCTGCACAGCTATGAGAACCGGATTATCCAGCCAAGTGACAAAGACTTCGTATCGAACGACAATCTGTTTACCATTCAGGCACAGATTATTAAGAAGCTTGCGGAGACCGAATCCTGTATTATCGTAGGCAAATGTGCGGATTATGTATTGAAAGACTATGATCATGTGATCAGCTTTTATATTGAAGCGCCGCGTGCAGCCTGCGTGGCATCTATCCGCAATAAGATGTGCGTAACAGAACCGGAAGCGCACCGCCTCATTGAGAAGACCGATAAGTATCGTGCTGATTACTACAAATATTACACCCATGGTAAGGACTGGACGAATCCGACCAACTATGATCTGGTGCTGAACAGCGACAAAATGGGCCGTGCCGAGTGTGTGGATGTCATGGAAATGTACATCAAGTATAAACTGAAGGAATGGCAGCAGGAAGACGAATTTAAGCACAAGCAGGAAAAGTGAAAAAGCTCTTTACGAAGAAGTGGAAGTGTGCTAGAATGCGTTTCATAAAGAAGGCTTACGGAAAGAAAGTCTTATAAAACAGAATGCATGATCAATAATTACGTGAATGAAAACAAAGTCGTTTTCCAGGTAAATGCCCGGGAGACGGCTTTAATTTTTTTACGAGGGAGGAATAACAACATGAGCAACAGCGAACAAGTAAGGGAAGAAGAGAGGCAGGGCTGTACCGCCGCGGAAGTCCTTGTGAAGTGTCTGGAAAAAGAAGGCGTGGAATACGTTTTCGGAATTCCGGGAGAAGAAAACTTAGATATGATGAATGCACTGGCAAAGTCCAGTATCCGTGTCATTGTGGTACGGCATGAGCAGGGAGCCGCATTCATGGCAGATATGTACGGGCGGCTGACCGGAAAGGCAGGCGTGTGCTTTTCCACGTTAGGGCCCGGCGCGACCAATCTGATTACCGGTACGGCGGATGCAAATTCGGACGGCGCACCGCTGATTGCGATTACGGGACAGGTGGGAACGGAGCGGATGCATCTGACGTCCCATCAGTATCTGGATCTGGTGGAGTTGTTTGCACCGATCACAAAGCGGAGCAAGCAGATTGTGAATCCGGATTCCGTCAATGAAATCATGCGGATTGCTTTTAAATATGCAGAGAGTGAAAAGCCGGGAGCCTGCCACATCGATCTGCCGACCAACGTAGCGAAGATGAAGGTGACACCGGGACTTGCAGAGGAGCCGATTAACAAGCCGGTATGTTCCAAAGAGTATGCTTCCTTCAGCAGTATCGATCAGGCAGCAGCCATGATTTACAAAGCAAAGCATCCGGTGGTGCTCGTTGGACACAGTGCCGTGCGGAATCATGCGGGAGAAGCGCTCACCAGCTTTGCGGATGAACTGAAGATTCCGGTTGTGAATACCATGATGGCGAAGGGAATCATTCCTTATAATAATAAGTACTCCATGTGGACGGTCGGCATTCCGCAGAAGGACTACCAGAATAAGATTCTGGATATGGCTGACCTTGTGATTGCGATCGGCTATGATATTGTTGAATTTGCTCCGGGAAAATGGAATGCGGGAGGAAAGCACAAGATCATTCATATCGACCAGCGTCCGGCCCATATCAACATGCTTTATCAGCCGGAGGTACAGGTGGTCGGAGATATTTCCTATTCGCTGCAGCAGATCCAATTCCGCTGCGAGGAAAAGGAAGAGCCGGAAGAAATTCTGAATTTGAAAAAGGAAATGGTAAAGGAATACGAAAGCTTTGCAGACGATAAATCCTTCCCGATGAAGCCGCAGAAGATTCTGTATGATGTGCGGAAATTCATGGGAGAGGATGATATTGTGATTTCCGATGTGGGTGCACATAAAATGTGGATCGCCCGTGAGTATAACTGCTATAAGCCCAATACCTGCATCATTTCAAATGGATTTGCGACGATGGGGATTGCGGTTCCGGGAGCGGTAGCAGCGAAACTGATTAATCCGGAGAAAAAGGTGCTTGCGATCTCCGGTGATGGCGGCTTTATGATGAACAGCCAGGAGTATGAGACGGCACTCCGGGAGGGGACGCCGATTGTGACCCTGATCTTTTCGGATGCCAGCTATGGTCTGATCAAGTGGAAACAGATCGATCATTTCGGAAAGCATTGCTATGTGGATTTCACGAATCCGGATTTTGTGAAGTATGCGGAAAGCATGCATGCCAAGGGGTATCGTGTGGAAAAGGCAGAGGATCTGATCCCGATTCTGGAAGATGCTTTCAAGCAAAAGGTTCCGTGCATCATCGACTGTCCGGTGGATTACAGTGAAAATACGAAACTGTCGGAGTACCTGCAGGAAAAATTTGACTAAAATCAGGGAAAATATGACGAAAATTTACGAAAATATGTGAAAAGACACGTTCACAAACAATTATTGAAAATCTATCGGTTTTTGGTATGCTTAATATAGAGAAAACGCGTGATCTGCGTGGTTGCGTGAAAGAAAAGAACTCGAATTGTCCAAGGATGATTCGAGTTTTATATGGAGGAAATTATGCTGCAAGGAATCATTGATACACATTGCCATATGGACGATCCCTGTTTTGAAGGAAAGCTGGATCAGGTATTGAAGGAACAGCAGGAAAACGGAGTGCGTGCGATCATCAACTCCGGTTCCGAGCTTCCGTCCAGTCTGCGATCCTGCAATATGGCTTTAAAATACGAGATGGTCTATGCCTCTGTCGGAATTTATCCGAATGAGACGGCGGACCTTCCCGAAAATTATCTGGATACGTTACGTAAATATGCAAAGAGACCGAAGGTGGTTGCCATCGGAGAGATCGGTATGGATTATGGCTTTGAAGGGCATCCGGATCCGAAGATCCAGGAGGAGAAGTTCCGGGAACAGCTTGCGCTGGCACAGGAACTGGATCTGCCGGTAGTGATTCATAACCGGGAAGCCGATGAGGACACCCTTCGTATTTTAAAGGATTATTCTGTCCGGGGAGAGATTCATCGGATCTTTTCTCCGATTGTCTATGCAAGACAGTTTGTGGAAATGGGAATTTATATGGGATTTGGCCCGCAGATTACTTATCCGGGAAGCGAGTGCCTTGTGCAGCTCGCCAAAGAGTGCCCGAAGGAACTCATCCTTTTGGAGACCGACGCACCCTTTTTACCCAACTATGGAATGGAAATGCCGGCAACACCGTGCATGATCGGGGAGGTTGCACGGAAAATCTCTGAAATCCGCGGAGACATGACGCCGCAGGAAGTAGTGGATGTGGCAAGAGAAAATGCCGCCCGTCTGTATCACACGCCTTGCTGATCCCGTGCAGGAACGGAGATCTGTAAGGGAAGTACCGGAAACCGGACTTCCTAATAGACAAAACAAGAGAGGAAAAGAGAAACATGAAGAAAAAACTGGATGATTTTTTCAAAATCACAGAACGTGGTTCCTCTATCAGCACAGAGCTGATCGGTGGAGCAACAACCTTTGCAACAATGGCATATATCCTCGCATATATGACCTGGTCCATGTCAGCGATTCCCGGAATTAACCTGACCGGCGTACTGATTTGTACCGCACTTGTAACCGCATTAGCCTGCGTGGCAATGGGATTATATTCCAATACCCCGATTTGTCTGGCACCGGTGCTTGTTATCCCTGGTCTGATTGCAGGCTGGGTAGCAGATGGAACGGCTACCTATGCACAGGCTTTTGGTATCGTAGCCATTTCCGGTATCGTATTTATTTTAGTTTCCCTGTTTAATTTAAGAGAGCTGTTCGCACGCTGTCTGCCTAAGAACCTCAAAATCGGTCTGGCAGCCTCCGTTGGTTTCCTGATTGCCCGCGTTGGTATGAACTCCTGCGGTCTGTATGCAGCAACCGAATCCGGACTTACCTATGGCGATTATCATGCAAAGAGCACCATTCTTGGTCTTATTGGTATTGCGATCTGCTTCGTTCTTACTTATGTAAAAATCAAGATTAACGGCCGTGAATACAAGATCCGTGGCGCTCTGTTAATCGGTATCGTAGTAACGACCATTATCGGTATCCCGATGGGCGTAACCGTTTTACCGGAATCCATCTTTACAACCGGTGGATTCAGCGCGATCAAGGATGTTGCATTCCAGGTAGATATCATCGGAGCATTAAAGCTCAGCTTTGTACCACTTATCATGATGCTGTTAATCAACGACTTCTTCGGAACCATGGGCTCCGGTTTTGCACTTGCAGGTAAAGCAAACCTCCTGGATGAGGATGGCAACTTCCCGGCCTTCGGACGTGTATTCCTCGTAGACTCCTGTTCTACTTTAGTAGGTTCTATTTTTGGTATCTCTACCGTGAGCTGTTTTGCAGAGTCCGCATCCGGTATTGAATCCGGAAGCCGTACCGGTCTTAGCAACATTGCAACCGGATTCCTGTTCCTGCTTTGCTGCTTTATCAGCCCGTTATTTCTGATGATTCCGAGTGCTGCAACAGGTGCTGCACTGGTAGTCGTAGGTATTTCTATGCTGGAAACTGTGAAGGATCTGGACTTTGAGCCGATCGAATTCCTTCCGGTAGCCGCTATGTGGCTTACCACCGTTTATATGTCCGATTACGTTGGTGGTATCGTTATCGGTATGTTTGTTTATATGTTCATCAATGTATTCCGTGCCTTATTAGAGCGTGACAAGAAATACATTCCGGCTCTTCCGGTATGGGTCATGACCGCATTGATGAGTTTATACTATATTTTCTAAATAAAAGGAAAACAGGAGGGCAGATATGGAAGCATCTTTGGTAAAAAAAATCGTAGATGAGCATATGCAGCAGATGATTGCCGACAGAAGATATCTTCATCAGAATCCGGAGCTGTCTTTTGAGGAGTATGCGACAACCGAATTCCTCTGCAGGAAGCTTACGGAAGCCGGGATTGAAGATCTGAAGCGTCCGACGAAAACGGGAGTTGTTGCAACGATTCATGGTGCATATCCCGGGAAAACCGTTGCGATCCGTGCAGACATTGATGCCCTTCCGATTGAAGAAAACAACGATCTCCCATTCTGTTCCGTGAAAAAGGGTGTTATGCATGCGTGCGGGCACGATGGTCATGCCGCGATGCTCCTTACCGCAGCCCGGATTTTCAAGGAACATGAAAAGGAACTGCATGGAACGGTGGTGTGTATTTTCCAGCATGCCGAGGAGGTTCCACCCGGTGGTGCCGTAGAATTATATGAAGCCGGTGTGATGAAGAACGTCGATGAACTGTATGGACTGCATTTGTCTTCGAACTTTCCGACCGGTACTTACGGTGTCCGTGCCGGAGCGCTTACTTCCGCAACCGACCGCTTTGATATTAAGGTGATCGGAAAGGGAGGCCATTCTTCCATGCCCGAACAGAGCATTGATCCGATTGTGATCGGTGCACAGATCATTCTGGCTTTGCAGACGATTCTTTCAAGAAGAATTGCAGCCTTTGAACCGGCCGTGATGTCCGTTTGTCAGGTAAATGCCGGCGACGCTTATAACATCATTCCGGGAGAAATGACCCTCACCGGATCGGTCCGGACTTTTTCTGAAGAGATGAGAAGCCGGATGGAAGAAATGATCGGAACAACGGTGGATGGCATTACGAAGTCCGCCGAAGCCACCTATGAGTATTCCTATGAAAAAGGCTATTCCAGTGTGGTAAACGACGAAAAGCTTACCGCAGATGTGGAAGAGGTTCTGAAAGGTCTGTGGGGAGAAGAAGCGATTCTTCACATCAATCCGATTATGCCGGGAGAAGACTTCTCCGCGTTGCAAAAGGACTGCCCGGCCTGCTTTGTGGAAATCGGAACCGCGGATGAAGCAAAGAAAACCACGTTCCCGCATCATAACCCGAATTACCGCATGGATGAGGAAGGCTTACGCTATGGCTTATCATATCTGCTTGCGACGATCTTTGACCGGCTGCAGGCGTAGGAATGTGATGAAAGTGAACGTTTTCTTATCAGAATGATCGAAAATGAGTTGAGTATTGAAACAGAGAACTCTTGAAATGTGGCAAGATCTGCTGCATTTTGAGGGTTCTTTTTGTTACAATGCATATGAGAAAATGATTCAGTGGAGCATCTTTGAGTTTTTGACGGATACAGTTGTGGATGTCATTTTTTATGGTTATTTGGAAAAGTTGCAGCAGGAGTTATTGCATAAAGCTGTAGTAAGAAACAGTATGGGTTCATAGAGTATTTTGTGTTTGATAAAATTGGAATAAGAGATTAAACTGAAAGGGACAGAATGAGGATCGATCATGCCGAAAAATGGTAATTTGTATGTCAGAATTTAAATAATCAGGATATGAAAGAAATCAGAAAGGGAGCATTTATGAGTAATAAAAAATACAGTCTGTTATATCCACTTGAATCCGCAGAATATAAGAAGCTCAGTCCGACGGCTCTGCACGATCTGGGACTGGATCAGATCTGCAAGCAGTTGACGCCGAAGGAATCGGAGCAGAATCTGATTATGAATACGATGTCAAAGCTGTGTGCGGATCCGTTTGTGACGCAGTACCGTTGTGATATTTTCGAGGACATGATCCATCATAAAGAAATGCGTGAGTCTCTGATGAAGATTCTGGATAAGATTAATTTCCTGAAGGACTATGGATGTCTGAGCAAGGAATATGAGGAGCACGCAACGGTCTGGGATCTTCTGCATCGTCTGGACGAAATCAACGATTATATCCAGTGTGTGGATGCCATTTATCATTGTCTGGAGGATAAAGAGATCCATTCACAGGGACTTGTCGGACTGCGCGATTACGTGAAGGCGCTTTATCACAGCAACGGATTTGGTGAATTGAGGAAAGATATTTCCGAGCTGAAAATCCATACTTCCCGGGTGAGAAGTATCACGGTCGGCATTAATCTGAATGACCGGTTTGAGGCGGACGCAGTCGGACTTTTATCCATCAACAGCAAGCCGTTTACGAAAGCCGGTGTGCTGGGAAGCTTTTACGATCATATTACTTCGAAGGATAAAATCAATGAGAGCACGGAGTGGAAGGAGAATTATAAGTTCCAGCAGGTAGAGGCCGGAGATTCCAATGCCGTTACGGAGGCTATGTTCAAGGTGGGAAATCTCAATGCCATGGCAAGGAATCCGGTAAATGCAGCGATCGGGATTTCAACGATTGCAGATAACGATCCGTCCAGGGATGTTACCCGGTATATGGATCGAATTGTGAACCATATGATTTCCGGAATGGTGCGTAAACTTCGCGAAACCCTCAACAAGTATGTATCGATTACGATAACCGACATGACCGATCTGATTCCGGAATTACTGTACTATATCAAGTGGGCAGAATATATGGAGAAACTTCAGCAAAAGGGAGTCCGGCTTGTGAAGCCGACGGTAGCTTCAAAACAGACAGGAGAAGCCGATACGGACTTTACGATGAAAGCAGTTGGAATTTATAATCTGAAGCTGGTGGCAGCGGGGGATGCTGACATGACGAATGTGGTAACGAACGATCTTCTTTTTGACCGGGAGCATCGGGTCTATATCCTGACCGGTGCAAACCGCGGGGGCAAGACCACGATTACACAGTCCATTGGACAGTTGTTTGTGCTTGCACAGGGAGGTATTTACGTTCCGGGAGAAGCGTTCTGCTTTGCTCCGGCAGATAATATCTATACGCATTTCCCCGCAGATGAGGACAAGACCTTTGACCTGGGGCGTCTTGGGGAGGAATGCAAGCGGTTTAAGGAAATGTATGCCGATGCAACGAAGCACAGCCTTTTCCTTATGAATGAAACCTTTTCGACCACATCATTTGAGGAGGGGTATTACATTGCACGGGATTCAGTCAGAGCCATTCTGAATAAAGGAATGCGGACGATCTACAATACCCATATGCATAAGCTGGCGTTCGACATTGATGAGATCAATGAAGAAGATTTTGAGGGAAAAGCCTTTTCGCTTGTGGTGCACAATGAGGGAGAGAAGCGTTCCTATAAGATTGAAATTGCACCTCCGATCGGCAAATCCTTTGCAAGTGATATTGCAAAGAAGTATGGCGTGATGTATGAGATGCTAACAGAAGATAAACTTGTTTGAGTCATATGATACAAACAAGTTTGCATTGAACTTATTTGAGTAATATGTTACAAATAAGTTAGAGGTAATGCATATGAAATATAATTTTTCAGAAGATATAAAATCCATCCGTGAGATATTGGGGCTTTCACAGAGTGAATTTGCAGATCAACTCGGTGTAGAGCGGGTAACAATATCCAGAAATGAATCAGGGAAAACGGAACCATCTCCCCAACTTTTGGAGAGTGTATATTCGTATGCGTTTGATAAAAATGTAAAGATCAACAAATTAAAAGAGATGCTCTGGAGAGAGGATCTGGGAACCAATGCGAAATTGTTATTTCATGGAGCCAAGAGTGAAATCGATGGAGAAATCGATGTTCATCATGGCAGACAAAACAACGATTTTGGTCAGGGATTTTATACAGGGGAAAGCTATGAACAGGCAATATCGTTTGTTTCCGGGTTTGATAAATCTTCTGTATATTATCTGAGCTTTGATGATAAAAATTTAAAATGTAAAAGATATGAAGTAAATCAGGAATGGATGCTGACCATTGCATATTACAGAGGAACACTGGATGAGTATAAGGATCACCCAACAATAAAAACGCTGGTTGAATCATCAAGAAACTGTGACTACATCATTGCTCCCATTGCGGATAATCGTATGTTCCAGATTATTCATTCCTTTATTGAAGGAGAGCTTACCGATGAGCAGTGCAAACATTGTCTGGCTGCAACGAATCTTGGAATGCAGTACATTTTTATTAGTGAAAAGGCAGTGTCTCAGGAAAAACTGATCGAACGGTGTTATATTTCCAATAATGAAAGAGAACACTATAAGAATATAAGGCTTGAAGAGTCAAAGCTTGGAGCGGATAAAGTAAAATTGGCAAGGAAACAATATAGAGGTCAGGGAAAGTATATTGATGAGATTCTGGCATAAAGAGGTGGTAAATGCATGAAGAAGATTTCAAAGGATGGTTTACTTTTGTGCGAATTACAGGCAGAGACATTTGAAAATTCGATTGACAAAATAGAGTCCAGTTCTGAGATTTTCATCAGACGATTTATGAAGAGTGAGATAGCAAAAAGGTTTGATAATGAATCTGTACTGGAAAGCAATATTCAGGCAAATGATGTTTTGGAGTTAGTGATCGAACAGTATGGAGCTTCGAATTATGGATCCGTAAAATATACCAGAAATGAAATATATTGGATTGGATACATTTACCGGTACTTTGCATTTACTTATGAATTGGCCTCTGCCCAGGTATATAAAATAGTAAAACCGAAAGAATTGAGAGGAGTATTTTTACCCTATCATACCATGGATCCTGCGCAGGCTATTGAGCGCATTTTAGAGGCGAAGGGAATTTTAACGGATGAGAATGAAGAACTGAACCGGCAGTATGAAATTTTTAAACGAATACGGAGGGAATAAAGAGAAAGAAGGAAAGGTTACAGGAGGGATAAATCATGTTTGGAAGACCGGATCATACCTATAATGATATTCGTGAAAAATCGTTGATGCAGTGGCTTGATGAAATGGAGCAGCATCCGGATATTGCGGTGCACGGCGGTGTGAAGCTTGCCAGGGAATATGTCGATCATCTGAAAACGGAGATTGCACGTCTGGAAAGCGAGAACGCATTAAAAGCGGAATATCTAAAGAAAATGAAAGAAAAGAAATAGAAGAAACAGAACAGAAACGAAATCATAAGATGAAAACCTTTAAGATAATGGAAAATCATTATTTTAGAGGTTTTCTTTTTCGAAAGTATAAAATTGAATTGACAAATAAAACGAAAAACAATTATGATAATGGTAAATAGAAATAAATAATATTTAAAATAAAGGTTAATCCTAAATGCTTATGATAAATATTGATCATAAATGGTCACAATAAGTACTATGGATCAATGAAACTTGAAAAGAAAGTTATAATGGTCACAAATGATTTGTAGATGAAATCAACGCATGACATAAATGATATAAGGGGAGATATGGAAAATGGATCAGGAAGATAAAAAGCAATTAAATAAGAAGAAATATGCCACGGCAGATTGTCTTGCAGCAAGTGATCTGAAAAGTCTGCGGAAAGACTTAGGAGTTACGCAGAGAGAATTGGCAGACCTGATTCAGTGTTCCAAGTCTACTGTGGAGCGCTGGGAAATGTGCAGTACGCCCATTACGGGGCCGGTGGTTTTACTGGCGCAGATGCTGCAGAAACATCCGGAATATCTTGAAGAAATCCAGATTCCGGAGAAAAAGCTTCCTTTGCGGTTATGGTATATGTTCCGGGACAGACCATGTACCTTGATTGATGTGAATGAAATCGAAAGAAAGGTACAGATATGGAATTATACCGATCAGTTGATGTTCCGGGCGTTTGGAAGTGTGGAAAATCCGGATTATGCAATGTATGAGGAATTTCTTGAATCCCGGTGCTTTCCGGCAGGCAGAGATAAGATGAAACTGGTACTTAAGGATTTGGAACTCCCATTTTATGATCCGCTTCTGATTATAGAGAAAACAGAGGGACGGATGGCAGAGGATGAATTCTGGATCCGGATGGAGCAATGAGAAATTATGATAGAGCTTTTCAGCCAACGTGAAAAAACAATAGAACGGCAGTCCTCCAAGGGCAATCAGCTAAAATGGGAAAATGAAGGAATCTGGTATAAGGCAGACTATACCGGATATGAAGGCCTGTCGGAATATATGGTTTCCCATCTTCTGTTAAAGAGTACTTTGCAGGCAGAGGAACTGGTGATCTATGATCTGGAGCAGATGTATTATGAGGCGCAGGTCTATGACGGTGTGAAAAGCAATACCTTTCTGCCGCAGCACTGGCAGTTGATTACTCTGGAGCGTCTGTTTAAGAGTTTTTGCGGAAAGAGTCTCTATCAGATGCTGTTTCGAATTACCGATGTTGCAGAACGACTGAAATTTCTGGTGGATTATACGGAACGGATTACCGGGCTTAAGGACTTTGGCAGCTACATGAATAAGGTGCTGACGATCGATGCCTTTTTCTTAAATGAAGACCGTCACACCCATAATATTGCGGTGCTGATGGATGCGGATGGGAAGTTTGCTTATTGCCCATTGTTTGATCACGGAGCCGGTCTGCTTGCCGATACAACACTGGAGTATCCGATGAATCAGGATGTTTATTCTTTAATGAATAAGGTGAAAGCAAAAACCATCAGCCAGAACTTCGATGAACAACTCGATTTGTCCGAAGAATTATATGGCAGTCACATCAAGTTTCATTTTGATAAAAAAGATGTGGACGAATTACTGGAGAATGCACAGCAATATGCGCCGGAAATCAGGGAGCGGGTAAGAAGCATCCTTTATATGCAGATGGAGAAGTATCGGTATTTGTTTTCCTGATTCTTCATGGAGTATTAAGCAGCTCGTGTCAAAACATTAATTTACTTTTGGAGGATAGGTTTAGAGGATAATACGATGCACGTATCTCTTGCTAGATTATATTCACGTTCAGAATCTTCCCATTCCTTTTTAAAACCAGGATCCTTTAGCTGTTCATTTAAGTATTCATTAAAATCATTCATACACAACACCTCGTATTGAATATGTGTTTTATCCCATATTGTCAAGAAACTTTATGGGTCTATATCATATACATTGTCAAGGTTTTTGTCATTGGACGGTTAGTCCAATCTTAGGGAGCGAAACTTTTCTATAATAGTAGGGTGGAATACTTGACATAGCAGGAGTTGTTTGAGTATGATGATTTTTGGAGTCTTGAAAAGGACATCTGATTTATACTAATTCTATATAGGGAGAGACATAAGATGAAGAAACAATTAGTGAAAAGTTTAGTTGCTGCAGCAAGTGTAGCAGCCCTGTCACTCGGAATGATACCCGGGGGGGGGTATGGCGGAACGCCTTGGAATTGTAACAGAGAGTAGAGCGGCGGAGGAGTATAGTATCAGTGCACAGGTTGGGATTAGTGCTGATCAATCGGATGAGGATAATTATAATGTCTTAATGGGATTGACAAATAAATTGGGATCCTCTCAGGATTGGAGTAATGGAGCCATACCTGAGAATGTCAAGCAAGCTTTTCAGAAGGCAATAGATGAAGGCAAGGCAGAAAAGGGATCCGTAGGAGATGGAGGACTGGGTAGAGGAAGTATTTATATAGCAGGATATATGTTAAAACAAAATGCCCCTGATTGGAAAATTTGTGAATTTTACGTGTTAAATTGTGACCCCATTTTGGGAATTGAAAGCAGGACGATGACGGCTACTTATGATGAATCAGATGCTCAATTTCCTTATACAGTCGGTGGAGTTGAAGCAGGAATAAAATATTATTTATTTTCCATCAATGACGCTACACCCTCCACACAACCCACAACTTCCAACACCACCGCTTCCAGCTACACCCACCAGCATGCTTACGACTGGAAGGTTCTCACGGATCCGACGATCGATCAGGACGGAGTTTACGCCTATATGTGTTCCTGTGGAGATATTAAGGAGAAACAGCCGATCTCCGCAGCGCAGGTCTTTGTGAAGGAGCTTTATGGCAAGGTTAAGGAAGCACCGCAGAATGGTACGGTAATCTATGATGCAAAATCATGGAGCACTATTTCCGATTATGTGCTTAAGAAGATGGCAGAGCGGAATGATGTAGCGGTAACCATTCGGTTTAACTATCAGAAAACAGCTTACGAAATTACTTTCCCGGCAGGAACCGATTACACGACAGTATTGAATGATACCGAAACCATGTATGGGTTCTTTGGAATTGCAAAGCTTCTGGGACTTAATGTAAAGGCATTATAAGAGGAATAAGAACATCCGAATTTGCTTTAATATAAGTATTATTATATAAAATAGAAGAAAACCTTCAGTGAAATATCCGATACGGTGATATTTCCTGAAGGTTTTCTTTTTACTTCTGAAGAACACTAACGGTATCAAAACTGGTAACCTGATATCCATGCTGTTCATAATTGGTTTTATCCTCTTCGGACAATCCGTATAAGAGATAAATACCATTCTCACCGGTGGGATAACTGTGAAAAATATAGTTCTGGCATTGGCTGATATCCAAAAAGGCAGCCGGATAATTGGTATATTCCACGGATGCTTTGTATTCATCCGGAGTGATTGTTGAAAATACCAGGATCTGGGGATAAATAAATGAATCTCCCACATGAATTGTCCTTTCAAAGCCGCTGCGCTCTTCTGCATAGAGAACGGCCGGTTCAATACCCTTTTTAAAATATTGACTGATATTATCTGCATATGTTGTAAAGTAAAAATGCTCAAAAGAAACAAACGCCACCAGGTATAATGTGGTGATCACCACAGCTGTATGAGGAAATTTCTCTTGAAACAGCCGGATATACTGCTCGATTCCAATTGCCATAAAAATGAGAATCCATGTATGAATGCAATTGATCCGGTTGACGTTGACATGAATCAGCATGCCAAGGATTATTGCCAGCAGAAACTGAATCATAATAAAGGTATAACCATCATATTCCCGTTTTTTCAAGCTTTTCCAGGTTCGTTTCAGGCAGATGGCAAGACCGGTTACGGTAAATACCAGTCCATATTTGTAATAAAGTCCGAATTCAGCGGTACTATTCCAATAGCAGTCATCTTTTTCCGTTAAAAGAAGCTGAAGCAGGGCGTTAAATTTCTCCGGAATATCCAGAACGGAAAAATCCGAACTGCGGAAATAGGTGAGACGCGGAACGGAGAACCACGGCGTTACAATCTCCGGCAGGATATCCATATTTACGAGATAAAAAAGAAGAATGGGAATCGCAAACAGGAGAAAGGTGATCACTGCAATCACAATATATCTGGTGATTTTCACTTTATGTACATATAAAAGATACAATCCCTGTAATAGAATTATCATGGGAACGATCGGCCATACAGCAGCATAGCAATACAGGCTCAGTCCGTAAAATACAGCAGACAAAATAAAATAGGGCTGCTTTTCGATTCCATAGATAAAAAACAGCAGTCCGAACAACAGGAATCCAACGACCAGATTACTTTCCAACGCCCATCTGGAAAGCATAATATGCCAGGGACTGATTGCCAGCAGAAACATGGCAAGTAAAGAACATTTCCAGTTTGATACTTTGCTGACAATTTCTTCAATGGCAAAAAGAGACAATATTCCGATCAGCAGCTGGGGCAGCCGGAAAACCCAGGTATGCATGCCGAAGAGCGCAATAAACGGCATCATCAGATAGGTATTCAGAGCATTCATGCCGCTTCCCCACGCTGTCAGATACATGGGATAGGGGTATCCAAAAGAGTCTTTTCCATAATGCAGCAGGGACCATGCCTCCCGTGCAGCAAATGCTTCATCCTGATTAATTCCGCCCGGTACATCACCAAACATCCATAGCCGCGCTCCAATCCCAAGGATCAGAATGAGGATAAACAATAACTGCTGAAAGTTTTCTTTTGCTAACTGTATATTTTTGAATATGCCTTTTTTCATGTCAGGATCCTTTCTTCCCGAAAAGCGTAGCATAAACAATTCGAAAAAGCAAATGTCAATATTGTGTCAGAACAGTAAAAAATAATTAAAGAATGGAATAAAAAAACATTATATGCTATGATTATAATTGAAATGGGTATGATCCATACCGGAGGAAACAGTAAATAATTAAGGAAACAAAAGCAGCAACAAAAACGAAAAGAAAGGGTAGGGTAACAACATGAAATTCAGTAACGGATGCTGGTTACAGAAGGAAGGATGCAGTTGTTTTGCACCTGCAGAAGCTTACTTCACCAAGATCGAAGAAAAGAAAGTCACCATCTGCGCACCGACCGCGCACATCGTGACAAGAGGAGATACCTTAGGCGGTATCAACCTGACACTGGAGATTACCTCTCCGGCACCGGAAATCTTAAGAGTGCGTACTTATCATTATAAGGGAGAAGTGGTGAATACCCCTTCCTTTGAACTGGAACTGAACGAAGAGCTTCCGCTTGATGTTATTGATACCGAGGAAGAAATCAGCATTAAGAGCGGCGAGCTGACCTTAGTCATTACCAAGAAAAACTGGTCCATGACCTATTACCGCAACGGCGAGATGATTACCAGAAGTGCAGGACGTGACCTCGCACTTATGAAGACCGATTTCAAGGGCTTTGCCTACAACGATACCGACGCAGAAGAGACCTATATGCGTCAGATGCTTTCCTTATCGGTTGGCGAACTGGTTTATGGTACCGGTGAGCGTTTCACTCCTTTTGTGAAAAACGGACAGAGCATTGACATCTGGAACGCCGATGGTGGTACAAGCACCGAGCAGTCCTACAAGAACATTCCGTTCTTTATCACCAATAAGGGATATGGTGTCCTTGTTAATCATCCGGAGAAGGTTTCCATCGAAGTGGCAACCGAAATGGTAACCAGAACCGAGTTTTCTGTACCGGGCGGTTATCTGGATTACTTCCTTATTAACGGACCGACCATGAAGGAAGTACTGACACGTTATACCGACCTTACCGGTAAGCCGTCTCTTCCGGCACCGTGGACCTTTGGACTGTGGCTTTCCACTTCCTTTACCACGAACTACGACGAAGCAACCGTTATGAGCTTCATTGATGGAATGTTAGATCGTGGAATTCCGCTTAGAACTTTCCATTTTGACTGCTTCTGGATGAAGGAATTCCATTGGAGCGATTTCGTATGGGATAACCGTGTATTCCCGGATCCGGCAGGACTCCTTAAGAGAATTAAGGCAAAGGGACTGAACATCTGCGTCTGGATCAACAGCTACATCGGACAGGAATCCGTCCTTTTCGACGAAGGTATGGAAAAGGGCTACTTTATTAAGAGAACGAACGGTCAGGTATGGCAGTGGGATATGTGGCAGCCGGGCATGGCAATCGTAGACTTTACGAATCCGGAAGCTTATCAGTGGTTCCAGAGCAAGCTGGAAGTTCTGCTTGATATGGGCGTTGACTGCTTCAAGACTGACTTCGGTGAGAGAATTCCGTCAGAAGGCGTGGTTTACCATGATGGCTCCGATCCGAAGAAGATGCACAACTACTACACTTACCTTTACAACAAGTGTGTTTATGAATTATTAGAGCGCAAGAGAGGCAAAGGACAGGCAGTCCTCTTTGCACGTTCTGCTACCGTTGGCGGTCAGAAGTTCCCGGTACACTGGGGCGGTGACTGCTGGTCCGATTATGAATCCATGGAAGAAAGCCTTCGCGGTGGTCTGTCCCTCTTAATGAGCGGATTCGGATTCTGGGCACATGACATCGGTGGATTTGAAAACACCTCTACCGCAGATGTTTATAAGCGCTGGGTAGCATTCGGACTTCTGTCTTCCCATTCCAGACTTCACGGAAGCTCTTCCTACAGAGTACCGTGGGTTTATGATGATGAAGCAGTAGATGTGGTTCGTTTCTTCACCAGATTAAAGGCAAGCTTAATGCCTTACCTTTACAAGACTGCGATTGAAACCTCCATTACCGGTGTTCCGACCATGAGAAGCATGGTTCTGGAATATACCGAGGATAGAACCTGTCATTATGTAGATAAGCAGTACATGCTGGGCGATAACCTTCTGGTTGCACCGATCTTCAATGATCAGAGCATGGCGGAGTACTATCTGCCGAAGGGAACCTGGACCAACTTCTTTACCGGAGAAGAAAAGGAAGGCTGCGGATGGATTACCGAAAAGCACGGCTACTTAAGCATTCCTCTTATGGTGAAGGAGAGCTCCATTGTGGCAATGGGCGCACATGATGACAAGCCGGATTATGATTATGGCGATGGCGCAGAATTACGGCTTTATGCATTGAAGGACGGCAAGACCGCAGAAGCAGTTGTTTATGGCATGGATCAGAACGAAGAAATCGCCATGACGGCAAAGAGAGAAGGAAATCAGATCCATATTACCGTTAAGAGCGACAAGAATTATTCTGTCCGCCTTGTAAATGTGGCTGCGGCTTCCGTATCTGCAGGTGATGCGAAGACCGAAGGTAAGGATACCGTAATCCGTCTTTCCGGAAATGCAGAGGTTACCGTTACTCTGTAAATCCTGTGCAGAACAGACTATGAGAGCTGTGAAGTGATGCAAGGGCATTCCTGTAAACAGGAAGATGATTAAGTTGGAATACCTCTGGGAGAAAGGAATTCATTTTCTCCCGGAGGTATTTTTTTAGATGTTATCATGACTGATGAAATGATAACTCATGGTACTTTTTACAGTATTAGCACGATATTTCAGTGGGGTACACCCCACAACTTCACGAAAAGTCCTGGTGTAATGACTTGCACTTGAAAATCCGACAGCGTAAGCAATATCGGTAATGCTGTCGCGGGTGTAGGTCAGAAGATCGAGACTTTTTTGAATACGGTAATGGATCAGGTATTCACCGGGAGTCTTGGAGGTATAGGTACGAAAGAGTTTTGCACAAAGTGTTTTCCCCACACTTCCTGCAGCAGCAATTTCTTCCAGAGAAACTTTTTCATGGTAATGCTCCTGAATATAAAGGAGCATGGATTTAAACGTGCTGGTCTGCGAAGAAGAAACCTGAGAAGGCAGAGAGGTCTTTTCCAAATGGGCATAGAGGATCTTAAACATCCGGATAAAAGATTCCAGAATTTCCAGTTCAATGTTTTTAATAGCAGGAGATTCAAACATACGTATAAGCTCATCAATAATCTGTTTTGTCCAGTCCCTGGAGGATAATAAAAGGTAGTCGAAGGAATTGGGAGAAATTACAGGAAACAGATAGTTTTGCTGAATATACCGGGTGGAACACAGCAGGCATGGATGAACAATGGCACAGTAAAAGGCACAGCTTTTTCCGGGAAGAGACCGGTTGGAGTGAATTCTTTTGGAATTAACCAGAATGCCCTCGCCGGCGTGGATGATGATGTCTTGACCGTTTACGTGATATTCCAGTTCCCCTTCCGCAACATAGAGGTATTCCAGATCTTCATGCCAGTGATCAGGAACAAAATAGTGCTGATTAGCTGAAAAGTAGGAACTGCATGAAAAACATTCAAACTGCGGGTTATTGTATTCAATAATCTGGGAGTGATCATTTCGTTTTGTAAAGAAATCGTTCTCTTTTATCATAATATCCCTCCGATGCGATATATTTTGACATAAATACATGGTTTCTATATAGAAAAAAGCTTCTATACAAGATATTATTATATTACAGGCTCGAATAAACAACAAGGAGTATATTTGTAAATGTGGGAACGGCACAGTTGTAAGGTAAGAGAGGAATGGCAATGAGAACGAGGATGAAGAAATATTTTGGAAGCTGGAATTTTTATAAGGAAGCACTGGCAATCGGAATACCTGTGATGCTGCAGGCGCTGATTCAGAGTCTGGTATCATTGATCGACAGTTTTATGGTGGCAGGACTTGGAGATGTGAAGATGTCCGGTGTGAATATTTCCGGGCAGATCTGCTTTATCTTTATGGTAATGCAGAATATGATCTGTGCATCCGGAGGAATTTTTCTGACTCAGTATTTTGGAGCAAAGCAAAAGGAAGGAATGCGGCAAAGTGTTGCGTTTAAGGTGGTTGCCTCACTTTCCACCTGTATTTTTTATTTTCTTGCAACATTTGTCTTTACCAGACCGGTCTTAAGCCTTATGGTAATTGGCAATTCACAGGCAGACCTGATTCTGGATGAAGCACAGAAATATATGTATCTGATGGGATTTATAGGAATCCAGATGATGATTTCCTCCATTCTGTCTTCTTCCTATCGGGAGATCGGAAAGGTGCGTGTTGTTTTAGTTGTTACGATCATGGCAGCCGGATTGAATGCGATTCTGAACTGGATTCTGATTTACGGAAATCTTGGAATGCCTAGACTGGAAGTAGAAGGTGCAGCATATGCAACCATCATTGCAAAGACAGTGGAAATGCTGCTTTTGATTGGCTATGCAATTAAAGACCGCCCGGAATTTATCAGCTTTTCTGTTTTTAAGAGAATTGATTGGGCATTGTTTGGAAGAATTTTAAAGAAAGGATCGCTTCTGATTGTTTCACAGATGATGTGGGTTTTGTCAGAAAGCTTTACGGCAGCGATTTATAATGGAAGAGGAAATGCGGCAGTCGTATCCGGTATGGCAGCAAGCTTTTCTATTGCGAATCTTTTCTTTATTTCCTTTGATGGAATTACAACAGCAACCGGAGTCCTTATCGGCAAGTCACTTGGAAGAAATGAACTTGATTATGCACGGAAGGAAAAGACATGGATGTTATCGGCCGCTGTGATATTTGGCAGTGCAATGGGACTTGTCGGAGTGGTGACTGTCCTGCTTGTACCGGTTGTTTTCGGTAATTTAAGCATTGATGCGCAGAATATCTGCCGGGCAATGCTTCTGATGATGGCGCTTTTTATGCCGCTGTGGACCTATGTGAATACACAGCTTGCTGTATGTCGTGCCGGAGGAGATACAAAAGTCGGTTTTCTCGTAGACGGAGGAACAACGGCTGTCATGATTCCAATGCTTCTCATTCTGGCGTTCTTTACCAATGCCAGCCCGGTGATGATGTACTTTGGCGTAAAAGTACTGGATGTCGGTAAAATTATTGTTGCAAACCATGAATTAAAAAAGGAACGCTGGGTTGTGAATCTGTCAAACTGATAAAATGCCACAAAAATTAACATAGATATGGGATTGATGTTAACAATAGTTGATAGCACTTTTGCACATAACTTGCTATAATTGTTAAAAAAGATAGCAAAGGTGGGAAATAAATGCGAAAATATTACATAGATCATATCCGTTCCTGTACCATTCTGCTGGTGGTGGTTTACCATGTGATTTATATGTTTAATTCGGTGGCAACGCCCGGAGTGATTGGGCCGGTAACCAATTTCCATGGACAGGATGTGGTGCAGTATCTGCTTTATCCCTGGTTTATGATGATCCTGTTTTTACTAAGCGGAATGTGTTCGAAGTATTATCTGGATCACCATACGGACAAAGAATACCGGCGTGCAAGAACACGCAAGCTCTTCGTTCCGTCAACGCTTGGGGTGCTGGCAATCGGCTGGATACAGGGTTATATCAATATGGCGCTCAGCCATGCCTTTGACCAGATGGATCTGTCTGCGGTACCGAAAGCAGTGCTGTATCTCATCCTATGTGTGTCGGGAACCGGCGTGCTGTGGACGATACAGGTCATGTGGGTTCTGTCGATGGTACTGCTTCTGATCCGCAAGCTCGAAAAGGGACGGCTTTCCCGGTGGATCGAACGTGGACTGGATCGGTGTGGGAGTGGCTTATTACTGCTGATTCTGGTTCTGCTGGTCATTCCGGCATGGGGATCTGCACAGATTCTGAATACACCGGTCATTGCAGTGTACCGGTTTGGAATCTATGGATTTGCTTTTCTGCTTGGGTATTATGTATTTTCCTGTGAAAAGGTTACGGACTGTCTTGTAAAATTCAGTATCCCGCTTGTGATCGCAGCCGCAGCTCTTGGAATCGTCTATACCTGGCAGGACTGGGGACAGAATTATGCGGTAGCTCCCTCTGTGGACAGTCCGCTTGCTATCGGCTATGGCTATATCATGTGTCTTGCTGTTCTGGGAGGCATGAAGCGGTGGTGCAACAGGAAATCGGAACTTGGAAACAGGCTGGCGTCGAAAAGCTTTGGATTGTATGTTTTTCATTATCTGCCGTTATCTGCCTGCGCTTATTTCCTGTATCAGTACACGGAATTACCGGGTGTGGTTCTTTATCTTCTGACAGCCATTGCGGCTTTCGGAGGAGCACTTTTGTTGTATGAAATCTTTTCAAGAATTCCGATGCTCCGGTTTCTGGTTCTTGGAATGACCAAAAAGAAGAAGGCTTCATGATAAGAACAGATAAGAACGGATACGCAAAAACCTGTTGACGATTTTACACATTGGTATTATGATAAGATTACATATTATAAAAAGGCTGCCACAAGGCAGCTTTTTATAAGCACTTTGGTTAGTGCGAACTAACTAAAAAGCGATTAGAAACTAACCGCAGAACTGGAAAAACAACACAATATACCAAATGGTCAACAAAACCAGAAGAAAAGGGGAGGTAGTACATGAACATTTCATTAAAGAATTATCGTAGAAGTTGTCTGCTCGGTGCAATTGGAGCATTTCTGATGCTGGTAGGGGATCTGTGTTTAAGTGTGATCCCGGCAAGTCAGAGTGACAGTGGTCTTTTTGCAAGAGAGGCGTATTTAAGCGGAGCCTATCAGACATGGCGTTTTCCGCTGCTCGTTGGAACCGGAATAATTGGCATTGCATTGTGCTCACTGGCAGTTCGGAGCGTGTATGAACAGATTCTGCCCGAGTATCGCAAAACACGTATGGTGATCCGGATCAGCGGTGTGATTTATCTTACTTCTGCAATGGCGATCCACCTTCTGATCGGAAGCCTTGCGGACTGGACCAGTCAGTTAGCACCGCTCCTTGGCAGGGAGCAGACTTCACTCATGGTGCAGGCGCAGTATAACCGGGTCATGCCGGCGATGCTGATTGCTTATGTTGGAATGATTGTGCTGATTTTAGCAAGTGCCTTTGCTGTTGCGACCGGCAAAACATTTCTTCCGAAAAAGATGGTGCTGGTCCATATGCTGACCTGGCAGATTCTGTTTGTACTGGTTCCGGATATCCGCCAGATGTGCGGAGCCCGGATTTCCACTCTGGACTTTGTATTCAGCCAGGGCTCCGGGAACGCCGCATTGTGTATCTGGATGATCATTCTTTATTTTTCAAGTAAGACCTTCTGGGCCGCTAAAACCAGGAACATATAATTGGAGGATCCGCCGCCGAGGACATATTCGCCCTGCTGCCACAGATACGGAAATTCGAGCAGCTCGGGGAAGTCGGGGCGGATCAGCGCCGTACCGGAGATGACACCGCCCGGAATATAGGAATAATCGGCGCGGTTCATGCCGTAAGCAACGGTAGCGGAGTGGGCTCCGACACCGGATGCAAAGGAAGCGGTATTCGATCCGGGGTGGCATCCTAACACGAAATTCAATGCGCGGAGAATCAGATCCGGTTCAAAGATGTCCGGAAAGGCTTCATGCAGGAAATAGTATTCGAAGCCCATCCGCTGAATCCCCCATCCGGCGCCCCAGATTAACGGACGGTAGGGGATTCCGTAAGGGGTTTCTTTACTCTCTTCATCAATCGAAGCTTTCAGCCCGGTCAGGGCCTCACGGATTCTTTTTGTGAAGTCCGGATCATTCAACTGATGAACCACGCGGCAGATGATCCAACCGAGCGTCTTGATATTTTCCACAATAAAATCACACTGACGAAGCAGATAGTCCTTATAACAGTGGTCGCCTGTCGTTAAGAAAAGCTCAACGGCGGCATGGACTCTGGCATGATCCGTCTTGTCACTTCCATCGGTTACGGCATGGAAGGAGGCGAAGTTTTCATTCACCCGATGATCTCCCACGGTACTTTCATAAAGTTCTATGGCATCCTGCAATGCCTCGTTACTTAACTCATCGTTAAAGCCCTTTAAGGCACGGGATGCACCGGCAAGCTGGGCAGCCGTCATAAGCTGTCTGGGAGAATTGTCTTCGGTAAATACCCACCGGTCATCCTCATCACCTGCGAAATTTTTGGTCATGGCAGCAGGATCGCCAAGGAGGACATACTGGCGCAGATCATTACAGATGATGCCGCGATACAGCCGTCCAAGAGCACGGTAGCCGGAAACGACACTTAACACGCCATGCTCGATCTGTTGTAAAATATCATTTTTGCCATCCGGCTGGTGGATCTCGGTAACTTTATGCTCCTGATCAATGGTAGTTGCATCGTAATCCACGTGGAATGCTTCAAAGGCAAGCGCCAGATTGTAGGATTCTCCGGCCTGTGATTCCACGCGCATGTCAAAGTCTCCGGCATCGTGCCAGCCACCGACATTGAGTCCGGGCACCTTGTCGCCGGGCTGATATTTCGTCAGGGTGGAAGGTCCCTGTACATAACCGTCGAAATGGTTATAATTCACCGGTGCCATACGCGCATCGTCATCGTGGCACAGATCATGCCATACCCGGTATTTTTCACTCACACGCATATGACACATCTGGATCGGAAGGAAATATTCCAGTACCGGCTGCCAGACGCCGCGGTCATAAATATCGCCGGCAACACGGAAGATTGCCGAAGTGCTGCTGCCGTAAACCACCTCATATAAGCCCTCCTCCTGAATATTGGAGAAGTCGTATTTCAGATAATGATAGCGCAAAAAGTCGCCCCATTCTTTCGGTGTACCGCGCTGAATCTCCACAGGTCCGTTTTCCGTGATCTGATAAAGGATCGCCTCTTCACGGCGGGTTTCCCGCTGGTCCAGTTCGATCACGGCTACCTTCGAAGCAGCCGGATGATAGCCTACCTGGGAAACCTGTACCACAGGAGCATACATCCAGTCCTCCACAACGTGGGGCGTGATGATCCAGTGGATGGCATCTTTCGTTTTGCCGGCAGGAACCTCGCTGCTTAAGACGAACCAGCCGTTGTTATGGTTCATGCGTCCGTCATACAGCTTTAAGTCTGCACCAATGCTTTCAATGGTAAAGCGCTGGTAAGGATCATCCGGACGGGAAGTGAACCGTTTGCCGACCGCATAGGGTTCTGCAATCAGGGTATCTGCGGTTGCCGGATTATAAGAGGTCCGGTTATGTACCAGCTTGTCAAGCGGCATGCGCATGGTCGTATCCGGTTCTTTGTAAGGGTGTAAATGGTTGCCGGGAGTCCGTAGGGTCGGACCGTTTGGCTGTGGTGGGAAAATTCCCTGTTTCTTATCCATGATCCAAGGCTTTCCGAACAGAATATGCGGAACCAGTTCCAGATTAAAGCATAATTTCCCTAAGAATTCTTCTGGAACCGGGCGGTCCAGATCCACGGATACGATGACCTGATCGCCCTCGCCGTGCACCTTTACCTCATAGGTGAATTCAAAATCCGGATAAATCAGGAGATTAAAGCCGGTCAAATGCTGCTCCTCATCGGGATAGCATAATTTCGTGGTAATCGTGTTGTTCTTTTCATCGAGTGTCCGGTCGAGCTGCTTCGGAACGGCCTGCCACTGCCCGGGAGTCGGTTCGAAACGGAGATCGCCGTTCGTCGCAATCCGGTTTCCGTGCATAATCATGCTGACGCCGGCCTGATGTCCGACCGGATAAATGTCCATAAATGCCATGATGTCTACACCGTTATTTTTAAAGTAGCCGGTCCGGCTGTCTAGTTCAAAACTGTGCTGTTGTTCCATAGTTGTGCCTTTCCCTACAGGTATGTTTCAGGATCCTGTAGAAAGTGTTTTATAATCGTAATTTTTTCTATAGACCTACTATACAGGAATCTCGCCCTTATTGATAGAAAGATTCCATTCTAATATTGGATAATTATCATTTACCCATTAAAAAGATAGGAAAATACAATCAGTATATAAGTACTATATAAGCTTGACAAATCAAAAATATCTGATATTATAATAATAGGAATCATTACTAGTTTTAAACAAGTAAAAAACAGATAAAGGAGATTAAGATTATGGCAAATAAGTATGCAGGAACACAGACCGAAAAAAATCTACTGGAGGCATTTGCAGGAGAATCCCAGGCGAGAAACAAGTACACCTACTTTGCATCCAAAGCAAAGAAGGAAGGATTTGAACAGATTTCCTCTTTGTTTTTGAAGACTGCCGACAATGAAAAGGAACACGCTAAGATGTGGTTCAAGGAACTGAACGGTATTGGAAGCACGGCAGAGAATCTTGCGGCAGCAGCGGATGGTGAGAACTATGAATGGACGGATATGTATGAAGGATTTGCAAAGACGGCAGAGGAAGAAGGATTCCCGGAGCTGGCTGCAAAGTTCCGGCTGGTCGGAGTGATTGAGAAGAAGCATGAGGAACGCTATCGTGCACTTCTTCATAATGTAGAGATGCAGGAAGTTTTTGCAAAGAGTGAAGTGAAGGTTTGGGAATGCCGCAACTGTGGACATATTGTGGTAGGTGAAAAGGCACCTGAGATCTGTCCGGTGTGTGCACACCCACAGGCTTATTTCGAAGTTCATGCAGAAAATTATTAAGTTAGCCGGAGCGCCTTTCTTTTGAAAGGCGCTTTTGCTGTTGCCATGCATATGAGAAAATGATCCAGTGGATCATTTTTGAGTAAATGGAGATTCAGAGACTTCCGGATAGCGGTGATAAATGATTGTAAAATCAGGGAAAATGACCTATACTTTAATCCAATACCGGTATGTTGAAATCAGGAAAAAAGAAGAATAAGAAAAACAATATAAAATGGAGAAATAAAACCGACAGGATGGGAGTGGAGTGACAGTATGAAAATGGAAACCGTGGCGATTTATGGAGCGGGGGCGATAGGCGCCTACTTTGTGTGGGGATTACAGGAGAAGTTGGGCGATCAGCTTTGTGTGGTTGCAAAGGGAGAGCGTAGGGAGCGTCTGCGCAGAGATGGCATTGTGATTAACGGAAAGCGTTATGACCTGAATGTGAAGACTCCGGAAGAAGCAAGAGGCGTAGATTTGTTGTTTGTGAGTACGAAGTACGGTGCTTTGCGGGAGGCTTTAGATGACCTTGCAGTGATTGTGGATGAGCACACTACTGTGCTTTCTTTGTTGAATGGCGTGGACAGTGAGGAAATCATTGGAGAGCGTATCGGCAAAGAGCATATGCTGTATTCCATTATGAAGATTACTTCCGAGCGGAAGGGCAATCAGATGGTATTTGATCCGGTGACAACGCCGGGAATCTTTTACGGAGAGCTGGGGATTGCAGAGCCGACCGAGCGGGTACTTGCGGTAAAGGAGCTGCTTGACGGAACCGGACTTCATTACCAGATCATTGCGGATATCCAGAAGGAAATCTGGTATAAGTTCGCATTGAATGTCAGTCAGAATCTGCCGCAGGCAATGATTGGCGTAGGCTTTGGAAGTTATGCGGACAGTGAACATATGGCGGCGCTCCGAAGCGGACTGCGTAATGAAGTGACGGCCGTAGCCGCAAAGAAGGGCATGGATATTTCCAAACCGCTTGGAATCGAAGGAAAGAGCAGTCCAACAGCCAAACGTGGACGCTACTCCACTCTGCAGGATCTGGATGCGAAGCGTCATACAGAGATCGATATGTTTGCCGGAGCCATGATGCGCATGGGAAAGGAATATGGAGTGCCCACTCCATACTGTGAGTTCACCTACCATGTCATTAAGGCACTGGAAGAGAAGAACGACGGATTGTTTGACTATGAATAATGATTTTGAGTCATGCAAAACATGTCATATGGCGAAGTTAAACTCATGAGTAAAAAGAAAGCTACTTAGGAATGTTTGGATTGGGATAGGAGACAGAAGATGTACATTGCAAGCGATGCAAGATATGAAAAGATGAAATACAACCGCTGCGGAAAGAGCGGTCTGATGCTGCCGGCGGTATCACTTGGTTTATGGCACAACTTTGGAGACACCGGCGTTTATGCCAAGATGGAAGAAATGTGCTTCACAGCGTTTGACCATGGAATCACGCACTTTGATCTGGCAAATAATTATGGGCCGAAAGCAGGAAGTGCCGAGAGTAACTTCGGAAAGATCTTAAAAGAGCATTTTATGCCGTACCGTGATGAGATGATTATTTCTACAAAAGCTGGCTATGATATGTGGCCGGGACCTTACGGAGACTGGGGAAGCCGCAAATATCTGATTGCCAGCATTGATCAGTCTTTAAAACGGCTTGGTCTTGATTATGTGGATATTTTTTATCATCATCGCATGGATCCGAATACTCCGTTAGAAGAAACAATGGGAGCATTGGCTCAGATCGTGGCAAGCGGCAAGGCCTTGTATGTCGGCCTATCCAACTATGATGGACCGACCCTCGAAAAGGCATCCGCTATTTTGGACGAACTGCATGTTCCGTTTGTGATTAATCAGAACTGCTATAATATTTTTGACCGGACGATTGAACAGAATGGATTGAAAGCAATGGCTGAGAAGCTGGGGAAAGGCGTGATCTGCTTCTCTCCTCTGGCACAGGGAATGCTTTCGAACCGTTACTTAAATGGCATTCCGACGGACAGCCGTGTGCGTACCGATGGACGATTCCTGCAGGAATCCCGACTGAATGAAGAAATATTAGGCAAGATCCGTGCTTTGAATGAAATTGCGGAAGGAAGAGGACAGACCCTTGCGGAGATGGCACTTTCCTGGCTCTTAAAGGAGGAAGTGATTACGTCAGTGCTGGCAGGCGCATCCAGGCCGTCCCAGATTCTGGATAACATTAAGGCGGTTGAGAACACCAGCTTTACACAGGATGAAATCGACGCCATTGACCGGTGTTGCTGATGGATAGAGATACTTTTTTACAAATATATACGGGACATCTGAATGAGAAGCAGCTCACCGCGGTGCAGACAGTGAATGGACCGGTTCTGCTGCTGGCGGTTCCGGGAAGCGGCAAGACCACCGTTTTAGTCACAAGGCTTGGGTATATGCTTTATTGTGAGGGAATACGGCCGGAAAACATTCTGACACTGACGTATACCGTTGCAGCAACGAACGATATGACACGCCGGTTCCGGGAGATTTTTGGCGAGGAATACAGCAATGCATTGGAATTCCGGACGATCAACGGGATTTGTGCCAAGGTGATTGCCAGATACGGGCAGATGATCGGAAAGAGTGCCTTTGAACTGCTGACCGATGAAAAGGTGATTGCGAGGATGCCCACGGAGATTCTGGTACAGAATCTGTCGGAATATCCGACCGAAAGCGATGTGAAGAATGCACGCACACTGATTACCTATTGTAAGAACATGCTGCTTTCCGAAGAGGAAATCCGCGAACTGGGGAAAGAAGAGGGCATTCCGCTCTGGGAAATTTACCGTGCATACAATACTTATCTAAAGCAGAACAGTTTCATGGATTATGACGACCAGATGATTTATGCGTACCGGATGCTGAAAGGGAGCCCTACGCTTCTTAAATTTTATCAGGGAAAATACCGGTATATCTGCGTGGACGAGGCGCAGGATACGTCCAAAATCCAACATATGATTATCGGGCTTCTGGCAGGAGAGCAGGGAAATCTCTTTATGGTGGGAGACGAGGATCAGAGTATTTACGGGTTTCGTGCGGCATATCCGGAGGCGCTTCTTAATTTTGCTAAGGAGCATCCCGGGGCAAAGGAGCTTGTGATGGATCAGAACTATCGCTCCAATGCAAAAATTGTAGCGGCGGCTGACTGCTTTATCCAGCATAATAAGCTCCGGCATCGCAAGCACATGGTTCCGACGAAAGCGGAAGAGGCGGAGATTCATTATATTTCCTTAAGAAACCGGGCGGCCCAGTACAGCTATCTTTTGAAGGTGGCGCAGAATCATGAGGTCGAGACGGCGGTTTTGTACCGGGACAATGAAAGTGCGCTTCCTCTTATTGACCAGCTCGAACGGCAGCAGGTTCCGTACCGGATCAAAAGCACCGATATGGCGTTTTTTACGCACCGGGTCGTGACGGATGTGACAAACATTATGCGGTTTGCCTTAAATCCGTATGATACGGAACTTTTCCTGCGGATTTATTTTAAATGCCAGACGTATTTGAAGAAGAATCAGGCGCAGCAGCTATGCCGGATCAGTGAGGAACGGCATATTCCGGTGCTGGAAGCGGCAGAGTATGCGGAAGGTCTGAATGGCATGGTGCTTGGAAAGTGCCGGGCTTTTGCGACACACTTGCGTAATATGCTGAAAGAGGCCCCATCCAAGGTGCTTTTCCGGATAGAGATTCCGTTGGGATACGGGGAATATCTGGAACGCAACAATATCGATGACAACAAGCTTTTTATTCTAAAGATGCTGTCTTATGAAGAGGTGTCGATTGGCAGCTTCTTAGGGAGGCTGGAATACCTGCAGAATATGCTGCGGGAAAAGCGCCCGGATTATGACAGCAATTTTATCCTGTCGACCATTCATTCCTCTAAGGGGCTTGAGTATGAGGAAGTTTATCTGATGGATGTCTGCGATGGCGTCTTTCCGGACAAGGTGGTTTATTCGAAGAAGGCAACACCGCAGGAAAAGAAGGAATTTGAAGAGGAACGGCGGCTGTTTTACGTTGGCATGACGAGAGCCAAAAGCGTGCTCCATATATTCAAGCTGTCCGAGGAATCTTCGTCCTTTATCCGGGAGATGACACCTGTGAAGGTGGAGGGTGTGAAGCTGGATCAGGGGAAGATGAAACTCAAGCTTAATAGCACGGAACTATATAGTGTGAAGAATCTCAATAGCATGGAGCTTGATAGTGTAAAGTCTGGAAGTGTGAAGCAGGACAGCTTGAAGTTTTCTGAGCGTGTGAAACGGCAGGATGAGAAGAGAGTGGAAGGAAAGATGATTGCATCTGCAGCCTCGCAGCCGGATCAGTCCTTGCGGAATACAGAGATCCGGCTTGTTATTGGAGAAAGGGTTGAACAGATGAAATACGGAATGGGAGTCATCAGCGATGCAGTTTATCATGCAGATGGGATTACAGGAAAGTTTACGGTGCTCTTCGACTCCGGACTTGAAAAGAACTTCCTTTATCCGGTTGCTTTCCAGATGGGAATGCGGATTGTAACGGAGGAAGAAACTTGATTTCATAGTTCTTGACGGTCGCTGCTAGGTGTATTGGGTATGGGAAGTTAAAAGTGATTCAAGTACCCAGTTAATTTGAGAATAGAGGGTATAGCAGGAGAAATATAGATTTAATACCCAGTGAAAAGGGAATCAGAGGGTATGGAAGGAGAAACATAAATCTGATACCCAATGAGAATAAAATCTCTGGGTATAGGCGAAGAAAAAGACCGCCAGTACCCGGAGCAAGAGAAACGGCTGGGTATGGTGAGTAAAAAAGACCGCCAGTACCCAGAGCAAGAGAAATGATTGGGTATGGTAAATAAAGAAGAATGAAAATACCCAACAGCAGGGAATGGGAGCGCAGAGTGATCCTGAATAAACAAAGATTCAGTCAGCAATATCATAAGGAACAAGAAAAGGAACAGGAAGAAACTGGAAAAGAGGGACAGGTATGAAAGAAAAGTCTGAAAGCAGCAGGATTTTATATCGGATGCTGATGGAGAAGGGATATTCCGAGGAGTTCAGCAATTTGATTTCACAGAATCTGAATACAGATTTCACTGCGGGAAGAATGATCGGCTACCTGTCGCATTATACCAGTCTGCCGGAGGCGGAGATTGTGGACGAGATGCTGTCGATCTTAAGTGACCGGAACCGGATCATGCAGAAGAAAGAGATGGAAGCAACCAATGCCAGGTGGAATGAAATGACCTGGAACAGTCCATTGTTTGATGAGGAAGGCAACAGATCTTAGAGCAGATGTGATTGGCATACAAAATGATATAAAATAGGAGCTAATGATGTGGAGAATGAAACAGATTTTTGATGGAGAATACGGATGTGAAGAACGGCCGGATGGAGAAAAAGCCAAATGTGTTGTAACGCTTGAAAATGAACTGGGAGAAAAACGGGAACTGCGCGTTTACGATGACTGGCTTAAAGAAAACCATCTGGAAGAGGGATCGGAATGGACCGCAGAACTGTTTGATATTTGTAATGAAGAAGGACAGCCAATCGGAGGAACCGTAGAACGAAGTCATGCCCATGCTGAAGGTATTTGTCATAGAACCGCCCATGTATGGGTTGTCCGCATGGTAGATGGAAAATATCAGGTCCTGTTACAGAAGCGGACAGAAAACAAGGAATCCTTTCCGGGATGCTTTGATACGTCATCCGCTGGACATATTCAGGCAGGGGATGAACCGCTTGAATCAGCGATACGGGAATTGGAAGAGGAGCTTGGTATCCATGCATCTCCGGAACAGTTGGGCTATGCAGGAAAGTTTCATATTCATTATGAAATGGAATTTCATGGACATCCTTTCAAGGATAATGAAACCTCGTTCGTGTTTTGTTATCAGGAGCCGGTAGATATGGAGAAGCTTACTTTGCAAAAGGAAGAAGTAGAGGCTGTAGAATGGTTTGACTTAGAGGAGGTTCACGAAGCCTGCCTTACCCGGAACCCTGAGTTCTGCGTGCCGATCGAGGGACTTAGGACGTTGATGAAGTATCTGAACCTGCCAGTATCCTGTTAAGCGGTGCAGTCAGCCATCTGGTAAAAAACTTAACGACTATACCGGTACAGAGCGCAGAAATGATGGTTCCCTCTCTGGTTCCCACGATTTTGAACTGGAAGAATACCAGGGACAGAAGCACGGAAATTACCACACAGGCAACATCGAAAATGATTTTCATATTGGAAAAGCTTATATGGGTAGTGTCGGAGACGGCTTTTACAAAGGCTTCCCCGGAATTGAGGATGACATTGGCAATGACCGAAAGCGAGACTCCGAAGCCAAGAATCGTAACGCCGATCAGGATCATAAGCAGCCGGCTGGGATAATGATTTACAGGAATAAAGGAAACCATCCATATGCCGAAATCCGTGAACCATCCGAAAAGGAAGGAAAGCGGAATCTGCAGAAGCTGGATCCATTGAAAGTTCTTACGTAGAATCAAAATCTGACCGAGGATCAGGAGGCAGTTCCAGATGATAAGCAGGGTGCCGAGGGACAAGGCCGTATATTTGCAACTGATGACATTTGCAATGGAGGAGGTCGGTGATACCCCCAGCTCTCCGTGTTTGGTAAAAGCAACTCCCAACGCGGAAAAGAAAAGGCTGATAATAAATAACGTATATCGTTTGATCAGTTCTGATTTTGTCATAAGAATTCCTCTGTTAAATAAATATTGTGAGAACATTTCTACTATGCGGCGAAACAGGGGAATTGTCAAGCACGGTCAAAGAAGATAAGTATTTAGAAGAATGACAAATTGTTTAGTGAAAATAGACTTATAGTAAAGCACAAATGAAAAATGAGAGAGTATTATAAAGGAGTTATCTTACCATGTCTGATAATACGAAGAATAATTCTAATGTCAATTCAAACAGTAAATCGGATCATGTACCGAATCATGCATCGAATTCTACATCCAATCGTACATCCGATCATTCATCCAACCACAATCAACGGAATTTACTGCTGTTAGCGGTAATTGTACTTTTGCTGCTGTTCCGTGTGTTCGGGAACTTTTCGGAAGAAGAAAGCAGCATCACATCGGATGAGACCTATGTGCAGGAGACCTATACTGAGGATGCTGGGACGGCAGAAGCATCAGAAGAAACGGCAAAAGAATCCCAAAAAGAATCAGTGGGTGAAGCGGTCGGCGAGCCAGTTAAAGAACATATTGAAGAGGAAGAACGGGAACAGGATGATGATACGGCAGATCTTGTGGAAGCCTACAATGAGTACATGCAGCAATTGCAGGGTACGCAGAGTGCACAGGGCACACAAGATACACGGGATACACAGGATGCACAGGGGACATCAACCGTACGGTTCCGAAACACCAGACTCCGGCAGGAACATTATGAAAAGCATGGCATCGAAATGGGTTTTACCTCTCCGGAGGCTTATGAACAGGCGGCAGCAGCGGTGGTGCAGAATAAGGACGTGCTTCATAAGTTAGAGGAAGAGGACGGCGACGATGTTTATTATCTTGAGAGTACGAATGAATTCGTGATTGTATCAACGGATGGTTACATCCGGACCTACTTTTATCCTTCCAACGGAAAAGATTATTTCGACAGGCAGTAGTGCGGCAGGCATTACTGCCTGCCATTTCATTTACAACAACTCTGCATCATAATGTGCGCGTTCGCCACCGATAAATTTGGGGCGGACTCTGGCAGCAGTGATATGGGCCTGGCCGATTTCGTGATTGGTAAGGCGGACCGGAACGGCAACCTTTTTCAGGTGCATGCCGATGAAGGTATCGCCGATATCAATTCCGGCATCGGCCTTGATTTCTTCCAAAGCGACTGGATGCTCAAAGGTCTGGTAGGCGGTGGTTGCAAAGGAACCGCCGGCTTTGGGCTGGGGAACGACATTGACAAATTCCGCATCAGGAACGGCGGCCTGTTCAATGATGATGGCACGGTTCAGATGCTCACAGCACTGGGCGGCAAGATAAATGCCGCGTGCCTTTGTCGTTTCATAAATTCCGGAAAAAATAGCTTTGGCTACATCGAGGTTCGAATTGCTGCCGATCTTATCTCCGCATACTTCGGAGGAAGAGCAGCCGACTACAAGAATCTGACCTTCATGGAGCTTTGCTTTTTCACATAATTCGGCGGTAACATCAGCCGCCTGTTTCTTAATTTCTTCGTACAAACTGATCACTCTTTTCCTTTACAAATGATTGAATCAAGAATACAATTGAATTGGTAATACTGAAATAACCAGAGAAGGAGTATCTGATAAGACCAGATGAACTATGCCATTACAAAGGACAGTGGAGTGCCTGCCTATATTCAATTATATAATTATCTGGTGCAGGACATTGTAGCAGGGATATATCCGTTGGATTCGCGGCTTCCGTCCAAGCGGATCATTGCGGAGGAAACCGGGGTGAGCCTCATTACTGTAGAACACACCATGAATCTGCTAAGTGACGAAGGGTATATTGAAACGAGACAGCGGAGCGGTTATTTTGTGATTTACCGGGAAGCGGATTTTCAGGTAATCCCGGAGATCCGGCATGAGGAACTTCCGGTGGCGCACCCGCAGACTCATCAGACAGGAGAATTTCCGTTCAGTGTGCTTGCCCGGACGATGAGAAAAGTACTGCTTGATTACGAGGAGCAGATTCTGGTGAAGTCCCCCAATCATGGCTGCGAAGAACTGCGTGCTGAGATTTGTTCCTATCTTGGAAGAAGCAGAGGAATCCAGATTCATCCACGGCAGGTCATTATCGGTTCCGGTGCAGAATATCTGTATGGACTGGTGGCACAGTTTTTCGGTGCGGGATGCATCTTTGGAATCGAGAATCCCTCTTATGAAAAAATTCGCAAGGTTTATGAATCCATGGGTATTGTGTGTGACCCGCTGACGCTTTCTGCAGAAGGAATTTTGTCCTCCGAACTTACCAGGACGAAAGCATCCGTACTGCATGTGACACCGTTTAACAGTTATCCGAGCGGGATTACCATTGGAATCTCGCAGAAGCGGGAGTATCTTTACTGGGCGAAACAGCGCAATGCCGTAATTGTGGAAGATAACTATGATTCGGAGCTGACGGTTTCGAGTAAGCCGGAGAGTCCGTTGTTTTCGATTGCAGACGGCGTCAATGTGATTTATATGAATACGTTTTCCAAGACCATAGCGCCCTCGGTGCGTATCGGCTATATGATTCTGCCGGAGACTCTGGTGGATGCATTTGAGCATAAGCTGGGCTTTTATTCCTGTCCGGTGCCGTTGTTTGAGCAGTATGTGCTGTCCGAGCTTTTGCGGAGCGGAGACTATGAACGCCATATTAACCGCGTCCGCCGCAAGCGCAGGCGGGAGTTGAGTAGTAATTTAAGTAGTGGATACAGACAGGAGAGCAGATCGTGAGCAAACCAATTACAACATTATGTTACATCGAGCAGGATGGGAAATATCTCATGCTGCATCGTACGAAGAAAAAGCAGGATATTAACGGTGGAAAATGGATCGGTGTCGGTGGACATTTAGAAGAAGGAGAATCACCGGAGGACTGTTTGGTGCGCGAAGTCCGGGAAGAAACCGGGCTGACGCTCACGTCCTATACGTTCCGGGGACTTATCACGTTCATAAGTGACCAGCAGGAAACGGAATTGATGTGCCTGTTTACCGCAGATGGTTTTGAAGGGGAACCGGGAGCCTGTAACGAAGGAGAACTTGCGTGGATTCCGAAATCTGAGGTGCCAGCCCTTCCGACCTGGGAAGGAGATGCCGTTTTTCTTGAAATACTGCTTCGTGATGATCCACGCTTTTTCACGTTGCGGCTTGCCTACGAAGGTGATAAGCTGATAGATAAGAAGTTGCAGTTTTATACGGCAGGCACGGGTACGGAGGAAATAGTGTGAGCATCATGGAAATCAAGGATCTGGAGATCCCTGAACTGGAAGTCTATATCGATAAGAAGGAAGTACAGCTTCTGCACTACTATGAGCCGGAGCCCGGTATTTTTATTGCAGAAAGCCCGAATGTGATTCTGCGGGCATTGGAAGCCGGATACGAACCGCTTTCCCTTCTTATGGAAAAGAAGCCGCTTGATGAAAAGGAGAGAGTAATTCTGGAGCGGTGTGGAGAAATCCCGGTTTACACGGCTTCTTTGGAGGTCCTTACAAGAATCACGGGGTATCAGCTTGCACGCGGAATGTTGTGTGCGATGCGGCGCAAAGTGCTTCCTTCCTTAAAAGAGATCTGTGAAGGAAAGCGTCGGATTGCAATTCTGGAGGATGTGGTGAATCCAACGAATGTAGGAGCCATTTTCCGGTCGGCAGCGGCACTTTCCATGGATGCGGTGCTTCTGACAAAGGGCAGCAGTGATCCGCTATACCGGAGGGCGGTACGTGTCAGCATGGGAACCGTTTTTCAGATTCCATGGACGATCATGGATGCCGGAGACTGGCCGGAACGGACCATGCAGGAGCTGCGGAGCATGGGATACCGCACAGCGGCGATGGCGCTTAAGGAGGACAGTGTATCTCTCCGGGATGAGCAGCTTAAGAAGGAAGAGAAGCTTGCGATTGTTCTTGGAACCGAGGGCGATGGCCTGGCTGGAAGAACGATTGCAGACTGCGATTATACAGTCATGATTCCGATGACGCACGGAGTGGACTCCTTGAATGTAGCGGCAGCGAGCGCCGTGGCATTCTGGGAGCTGGCTTAAGAGTAATTTTATATGGTTCTGAATGGTTATACAATTTAAGAAGAATTACAGAAGGACCAGTAAAAGCAAGAGATAGAAAGAAATAAGGGAAAGGAAAACAGGTAGAACAAATGAAGAAAGCGTATATTCATGGCATCATTCTGGATGGAACCGAGCATATGGAGCCGGTGACCGGAAAAGCCATTCTTGTGGATGGTGAGAAAATTGCCGGAATTGTAAAGGAAGAGGAAGTTGGAAATGACTATCAGAAGGTGGATCTGAACGGACAGTACATCATGCCGGGACTCATTAACCTGCATGTGCATCTTGCCGGTAACGGTCAGCCAAGCACGAAACCCAGAGACAATGCGGGCATGGTAAAGAAGATCATGAGCAACGGATTAACCCGTGCCATTGCTTACAATCTGGTGTGCAATTATGCGAAGCTGGAGCTTTTGGGTGGGGTGACAACGATCCGTACCGTTGGCGGGCTGGGTGATTTTGATACACGCTGCCGGGATGATATTGCGAAGAATAAGAAGAAAGGCCCCAGAATCCTTGCATCGAATGAAGGAATTTCCGTGCCGAGCGGTCACATGGCAGGATCGGTAGCCATTGCAGCAGGTTCGAACGAGATGGCGGTTGCACAGGTGCACAAGGCGAAGGATCAGAAGGTGGACTGGATCAAGCTGATGATTACCGGCGGTGTCATGGATGCGAAGGAAAAGGGAACACCGGGAGAGTTGAAGATGTCCCCCTCCATGGTAAAAGCGGTCTGTGATGAGGCCCATAAGTTGGGCTATAAGGTAGCAGCGCACACAGAGTCTCCGGAAGGAGTACGTGTTGCACTGGAAAACGGTGTGGACTCCATCGAGCATGGCGCGAAGATGGACGAGGCAACGGCACAGTTATATCTGGAGAAAAAGGCATTTCTGTGTACCACGTTGTCACCCGCACTTCCGTATGCCCTGTTTGATCCGGCTGTATCCGGCGCTTCCGAAAAGGAACAATATAATGGAAACATTGTGTTTGAGGGAATTATTGATTCAGCCAAAGAAGCCTTAAGGCATGGTATTCCGGTCGGACTTGGCAACGATGTGGGATGCCCGTATATCACCCAGTATGATTTCTGGAGAGAACTTTTTTACTTCCATAAATACTGTGGTGTGACAAACCGGTTTGCACTGTATACGGCAACGCTGCAGAATGCGCGTCTGATGGGAATTGATGACATCACGGGTTCCATTGAAGTGGGCAAATGTGCAGACCTCATTGTAACGAAAGGGAATCCGTTAGAGGACCTTAAGAGCCTTCGTACCCTGGAACGGGTTATTTACCGCGGTCATGAAATTGTGAATCCGAAGGTAAAGAGAAAACAGGTGGTGGATCAGGAACTGGATCCGTTTTTAAAAGAGTAATCATACAGAGGGAGAGATGGAATGGCAGTCTATGAATGGTTTGAAAATCTGATGCAGCACATTGTGGAGGTTGCAATCCTGTTCTTTGAATTTGTCGGAGTGATTGTCATTATCATTTCGGGCTTGAAGGGATTTTATTATTATATCCGCCGCAGGCCCGATATGAAACTGACACTTGCACAGGGACTTGCTGTGGGACTGGAATTCAAGCTTTGCAGCGAGATCCTGAAAACCGTTATCGTAAGGGACTTCAAGGAAATCGCGACAGTTGCCGGAATCATTGCACTCCGTGCGGCTTTGACGTTCCTGATTCACTGGGAAATCAAGCAGGAGAATCACAATCATAACCAGTCAGAATAATATCCGGTACATTATTTCCGGAAAAAAGCAGCAGCAATCACGCCGGGACCGGTATGGGTGCCAACGACACTGCCAACCGTGGTGTAGTTCAGAGTATCCGTACCGTTTTCCCAAAGGGCGCTGCTGTCTTCGATGTACTTTTTCAGAAGCACATTGGTTAAGCCGGTGTAGCCTAAAAGGATTGGCATGGTGAAGTCAATGCCGCCAGCTTTCTGGATTTCCTGGATCAGCAGGTTGTTTCCCTGTTTGGAACCCCTTGCCTTTCCTAAAATATGAATTTCCCCATCTTCAATATTGACCACAGGCTTGATATTTAAGAGTCCTCCGGCAAAAGCAGCGGTTGAGGAGATTCTTCCGCCCTTTTTCAGATACTCCAAGGTGTCAAGCATGGCAATCAGGCAGACATCTTTTTTCTTTTCATCCAAAATGGATGCGATTTCTTCGGCAGATTTTCCCATATCAACCAAACGGAGCGCATATTCGGCAAGGATTCCGCTTCCGATTGCGGCAGAGCTTCCGTCAACGACATGGACGTTCGGATATTCGGCAGCAGCAATTAGGGCACTCTGACAGGTCCCGGATAATTTGGAAGAGATCGTGAGAACGACCGCACTGTCATCCGGGCCTAAAACCTCATCGAATACTTTCATAAAAGCAGAGGGAGAAGCCTGACTGGTCGTGGGAAGAACGTCGCTTTCTACCAGCTTTTCATAAAACTGGTGATGGCTAAGGGTTACGCCATCCACATATTCTTCTTCTCCGAAGCAGATGGTTAAGGGGACAATGGCAACCCGGTCTTTTATGGCTTCGTTCAGGTCTGCTGTGGAATCGACAATAATTTTAACACTCATGTTGAAATCCTTTCGTAAGTGGTTATAGTTGTATGAAACAGTTACCATTTATCTCAGGAAGAAATGCAGCAGTTTTTCATACAGGTGGTTGGTATAAGGCTGGTAACGCATCGGCAGATCCAGCCAGGTTTTCTTATCAACAATACTCTTATGGTGGGAAAAGGCATCGAAGCCGGTCTGTCCATGATAGCTTCCCATGCCGCTTTCGCCGACACCGCCAAAGCCCATCCTCGTTGTGGCAAGGTGAATGATCGTGTCATTCATGCAGCCGCCTCCATAGGATAATTCTTCGTTGACCCGTTTCTGGTGTGCTTTATCGTTACTGAATAAGTAAAGAGCAAGCGGTTTGGGACGGTTCTTCAAGGTCTGAATTAGTTCGTCAAAGTCATCAAAGGTCATAACGGGAAGGATAGGACCGAAAATTTCCTCCTGCATGACAGGATCTTCCCAAGTGACCTGATCCATAATGGTCGGGGCGATCTGCAGGGTTTCTTCGTTTACCTCACCGCCAGCAACAACCCTGGCAGGATCCATGAGACCGCAGATCCGTTTAAAATGTTTTTCATTGATGATCTTTCCGTAATCTTTATTTTCAAGCGGAACGGTTCCGAACTGTGTGGTAATCTGCGCTTTGAGTTCTGCAATCAGCTTTTCTTTGATACTGCGCTCACAGAGCAGAAAATCCGGAGCCACGCAGGTCTGTCCACAGTTCAGATATTTACCGAAAACAATCCGGCGTGCAGCCAGTTTCAGATTCGCGGTATGATCGACGATGCAGGGGCTTTTCCCGCCAAGCTCTAGAACAACCGGAGTGAGGTAATCGGCTGCGTGACGCAACACTTCTTTGCCCACCGACTGGGAGCCGGTAAAGAAGATAAAGTCGAACTTTTTTGTTAACAGATCCGCATTTTCCTTACGTCCTCCTTCAATGACCGCAACGTATTCCAGAGGAAAGCATTCGGTAAGCATGCGCTTCAAAACCGCGGAGGTTGCCGGTGAGTAGGCGCTTGGCTTTAAAATCACTGTGTTCCCGGCTGCAATCGCATCGGCCAGCGGATCGATGGAGAGCAGGAACGGATAATTCCAGGGACTCATAATGAGGGTGTTCCCGTGAGGCACCGGCTGGATGTAGCTATGGGAGGCAAACTGTGCCAGCGGAGTGGCAGCTGTTCTTTTGCGGGAAAACTGCTTCGTATGGCGGATCATATAGCTGATCTCAGACTGTGCAAGTCCGACCTCACACATAAAACCCTCAAAGCCGCTTTTGCCAAGATCTGTGAAAAGTGCCTTTTGAATGTCCGTTTCGTAGGTTTTTATGGCAGCATAAAGTTTTTTTAACTGGCGGATCCGGAATTCAACCGGAATGGTTGTACCACTCTGGTAAAAACGGCGCTGTTTTTCTATGAGTTTATCAATCTGTTTACTTTCCATGGTTTCGCTCCTTTTATGTAATTATTATAAGCCGTTTTGCGCAATTCTTTGCAGATTCGTGGTGATAGTGTCGAGCGCTTCATAAAAAATGGCCCGTTTTTCATCCGTCAGACCTTCGCCTGCCTGTTTTACAGCGAGTTCAGCCCGCCCGGAGATCTGGGCAGCAAGGATTTTTCCCTGCTCGGTCAGCTTTAGCGTGCCGCCATACAGCTTGGCATGACGCCCCTCCTTAATAATCAGTCCCTTTGATTCCATAATGGACATCATCCGGGAAACATCGGCCTTGTCCTTGCCGCAGCTTTCCGCAAGCTGGGGGGCGGTGATGCCGTCCGGATAGCGGTACATGGTCGTGAGGTAAACGGCATGAGTGCTTTTTAGTTCATAGGGTTTCAGTTCTTCCGCTGCAATCTTGTGCCAGTATCGTGAGATCTCGGAGATTGCCAGCGAGAACTTTTCAAAACGGTCAACCATAAAATGCTCCTGTCGCCTGAGAAGTTGAGTGCTCAACATCTCGAAATTTCTTATATCATAATAAAAAGATGTTGAATTGTCAACATCTGCTTGGGCAAGGCTGAACTATTACTTTGAAGTTCTGGTTTGAAGCTGTTTAACGAACTGCTTAATCAAACTTGACATTAATCCGATTTCGGATTAGAATAGCTGCTATGCGAATCTGATTTCGGATTCGTCGGGAATAAAGTTGGAGAGCTTAAAGGTTTCATTATTATTAATTATAGAAGAAATACAGCAGAAATATAGCAGAGGGATAGAAGAAGTCCGGAATTTGAGAAATTTGAAAATATAGAAGCGAAAAATATGGATATAAATATAGAGCGTCCATTATGGAAAACAGAAAGAAAAAAGAGGAAGGAAATGAATCGATGATGATATTGCGGAAGGAAATGAAAGAATTAAATAAGCAGTATCGTGAAACCGACCGGATTTATCATGAGATCAGCACGAAAGCCGGACTGTCGGACAGTGCGTTTATGATTTTGTATGCAATTACCGAGTTGGGTGATGGCTGCCAGCAGAAGGATATTGCGGACATTTATCTTTTCAGCAGACAGACCATCAACTCTTCCATACTGGGCCTGCAGCGGAAAGGCATTTTGCAGTTGAATAAGGGCAGCGGAAGAGATCTGCATATCTCATTAACCGAAAAGGGCCAACAGTTCGTGGAGGAGAAGATTTATCCGGTCATGGAACTTGAGAACAGTGTCTTTGATGAATTGACGGAGCAGGAGAGTGAAGTATACCTGCATCTGATGCAGAAAACGACGCGGCTGCTCCGTGATAAGGTGAAGGAACTATAAGAATGATAGAAACAATTTTATAACTCATATTTTAAGAAAGATATATAGAGCACATAAAAAACAGAGGTTAAAGAGGGTAAAAGAAAACATTATGAAAATACAATTATCAGATCATTTTACGTATAAAAGATTATTGCAGTTCGTACTGCCGTCTATTTTGATGATCATCTGCACATCGGTTTACAGTATTGTGGATGGATTTTTCGTGTCGAACTTTGTTGGAAAAACACCGTTTGCAGCCGTAAACTTAACGTTCCCGGTGTTGATGGCAGTATCATCCATCGGATTTATGGCAGGGACAGGTGGAAGCGCAGTTGTATCAAAGACACTGGGCGAGGGCAGGAAGGAACTCGCTAACGAATACTTTTCCATGATTATTGCAGCTCTTTTTATCGGTGCTGTAGTACTTTCCGCAATCGGGTTTGCATTCGCCAGACCAATTTCCATTGCATTAGGTGCAAATGAGGAAGCACTCCTTCGGGACTGTATCGTTTATATCCGGATCGGATTTCTTTCCATGCCGGTATTTATTTTGCAGTTTGCGTTCCAAAGCTTTTTCGTAGCGGCACAGAAGCCGGGCTTAAGCCTGAAAGCCAATGTGGCAGCCGGATTTGTGAACGGAATTCTGGATTATGTGCTGATCGTCGTTTTTCACTGGGGACTGGCAGGAGCAGCCATTGCAACATCTGCAGGACAGGTTGTCGGTGGGCTTGTACCGGTTATTTATTTCATGAGAAAGAACGACAGTCTTTTGCAGCTTAAGAAATTTCATTTTGATTTCGGAATTATTGGAAAGGTCTGCACCAATGGATCTTCGGAGATGGTAACGAACCTTTCCTCCTCCATCGTGAATATTTTATATAACTTTCAGTTGATGAAGCTTGCGGGCGAGGACGGAATTGCCGCTTATGGCGTAATTATGTATATCAACATTATTTTCATGTCCATTTTCCTGGGATATTCCATCGGAAGTGCGCCTATTGTCAGTTATCATTATGGAGCAGGAAACCACTCGGAGTTAAAGAATCTGTTCCATAAGAGCCTGACCTTTCTTATGATATCGGGAGTGCTTCTGCTGGTGGCATCCGAAGCACTGGCAAGACCGCTGTCGGCAATCTTTGTAAATTACGATGCGGCACTGCTTGACCTGACGGTCCGTGGCTTCAGGATCTACAGTCTGGCATTCCTCATTATGGGCATTAATGTGTGGGGTTCCTCTTTCTTTACGGCATTAAACGATGGGTTGGTATCGGCGGTTATCTCTTTCTTAAGAACGCTGGTGTTCCAGATTATTGTGATTATGGTTTTGCCCGCATTGCTTGGCGTGGACGGTATCTGGTTCTCCATTGTAGCCGCAGAAGTGATGGCGCTGTTTGTAACGATTGGATTCCTTTTCACGAACCGCAGGAAGTATCATTATTAAGTTGGATGATGTGTGGAATTGATAAAAATGAATAAATATATATTGTAAATATCGTAAATCTAATATATAATAAGTATGTGATTTCATATCATGTACAATACCATTTGAGTTCCGGCATCCGGGTATATTAGGGGAATCCCCCTGAAAATAACAAGGGGATGTCCGGTCCTGGCTTTCTCTTGATGATATAGATATTAATTTTAGGAGGAAGTGAGGTATAACAAATGGAGTTACAGGAAAAAGTAGGAAGAGTACAGGAACTTCGATTGTTGGATGATGTATTCTTTGAAGTGTTTGCAGAAGACATTCCTGCCTGTCAGGAGATTCTGAGAACGATTCTGGAAGATGATCAGTTGATCGTAGAAGATGTTATTGTCCAAAAAAGTGAGAGAAACCTGTATGGCCGGTCTGCCCGTTTGGATGCACTTTGCAGTCTTGGTAATGGAAGCAAGTGCAATATTGAGGTGCAGCGGTCAGACAATGGAAATCATTTGAAAAGAGCGAGATTTAACGCATCGGTGATTACAACGAGGTCATCAGATCCGGGACAAAGTTTTGATGATGTATTAGAGTTATATATTATTTACATTTCGGAATTCGATTTCCTTGGAGGGGGTCTTACAACTTATCATGTTGATAAAGTTATCCGTGAAAATGGAATGATTGTAGATGACGGTCTGCATGAAATCTTTGTCAATACAGTGATTAAGGATGGAAGCAGGATATCAGATCTGATGACCTGTTTTTCATCTAAGGAAGTGCATTCAACAGAATTTCCGGCAGTAACAAGGAGATTTAATGAATTAAAAAATGAAGGAGGTGCATCTGCTGTGAGCGATGTTATGGACAAATATCTGGACGAAGCAAGAAAAGAAGAGCGGTTAAAAGCAATTCAGAAGATGATTCAAAAAGGATTGGATAAAAAGTTTATTAGTTCTTTGGATTATACGGAAGAAGAAATCAGTGAAGCAGAAGCATCCCTGATGGCAACAGTGTAAGATAATATTTTCAATTATAAAGGGCACCATATGGTGTCCTTTTTGTATCCTTGATAGTATTACATAATCTTTACAAAACCTATACAAAACTATTCTTTCACTTCCTCACAAATCTGTCTACTATAGAGAGTAAACAGAAAAGAGGAAATCATGAACGGACAGAAAATAAGAAAAAATAAAGAAGTACTTGCCCTGATCCGAAAAGGAAATGACAATCTTGGGGCAATGGGATATACGGATCATTCAGAAGCGCATGCCGCCATGGTGGCCGACCGCGCCGCTTATATCCTGAAAAAGCTGGACTATCCGGAGAAGGACATTGAGCTTGTGAAGATTGCGGGATGGATGCATGACATTGGAAATGCGATTAACCGGACACATCATGCAGAGTACGGGGCATTGCTTGCGAACGATATCCTGAAAGAAACGGATATGAGCATGGAGGATCGGATTACGGTTGTCTCGGCAATCGGACATCACGATGAATCGACAGGCGGGGCAACCGATCCGGTTTCTGCCGCATTGATTATTGCGGATAAGACGGATGTGCGCCGCAGCAGAGTCCGGGAGAAAAATGAAGCGACTTTTGATAAACATGACCGGGTGAACTACGCTGTTATGGATGCCAAACTGAAGATTGATACCGAGAAACATGTGATCGCCCTGAATTTACAGATTGATACGAAAATCTGTACCATGTATGAATACTTCGAAATCTTTTTGGGACGTATGATGATGTGCCGTGGGGCAGCGGATGTTCTGGGAATGACCTTTAAATTGACCGCGAACGGCTCCAAGGTATTATAATTATTGAGAATTATTGCCGAAATGCAGTCTCTTCCCATGTATACGAACCCCATAAAATGTGGTATACTCTCCTTAGTGCGGCAAGAAACAGAAGCTTCACATGAATGTAAGAATAAGGAGAGAGTAACATGTCCTGTACAACTATTTTAGTAGGAAAAAATGCATCTTTTGATGGCTCGACCATGATCGCCAGAAATGACGATTCCGGTTCGGGCCATTTTATGCCTAAGAAGTTTGTTGTAATACATCCGGAGGAACAGAAGAGAACGTACCAGTCAGTGATTTCGCACGTGACCGTGGAACTGCCGGAAAATCCCATGCGCTACACCGCGATGCCGAATGCGATTGAAGGGAAAGGCATCTGGGCAGCCTGTGGCGTGAATGAAGCAAATGTTGCCATGACGGCAACTGAAACCATTGCCAATAATCCAAGAGTCTTAGGAGCCGATCCGCTGGTAGAATATCTTCCGGCGCAGGATGGACAGGAAGAACAGATCGGAGGAATCGGCGAAGAGGATATCGTCTATCTGGTGCTTCCTTACATTCACAGTGCGCGCGAGGGTGTGGAGAGGCTTGGAAGCCTTCTTGAAAAGTACGGAACCTATGAGATGAACGGAATTGCATTTCAGGATGTGAATGAGATCTGGTGGCTGGAATCCATCGGCGGACATCACTGGATGGCGAGAAGAGTGCCGGATGATGCCTATGTTGTCATGCCGAACCAGTTGGGCATCGATTTCTTTGACCTTGATGATGCGTATTCGGAGAAAAAGAACTTTATGTGTTCTGCGGACTTACGCGAATTTATGGAACAGTATCACTTAAATCTGTCACTGGATGACACCTGGAATCCGAGAGATGCGTTTGGAATGCACGATGATTCCGATCATGTGTATAATACGCCGCGTGCCTGGTTTATGGAGCGGTACTTGAATCCGCATACGAAGGTATGGGATGGAGAACATGCCGATTACACACCGTTTTCCGATGATATTCCGTGGTGCATGGTGCCGGAAAAGAAGATCACGGTCGAGGATGTGAAGTATGTCCTTTCCGCACATTTTCAGGGAACGCCGTACGATCCGTATGCCGCTTATGGGGATAAATCCATGAAGGGTGCGTTCCGTTCCATTGGAATCAACCGGAATGACTTTGTGGCTGTGTTGCAGTTACGTCCCGGTATGGAGAAGGATTGCAGTGCGGTAGAATGGATTGCGTATGCGTCCAATGCGTTTAATACGCTGGCACCGTTTTATCCGATGGTGGATGAAACACCGGAATATTTAAGCAATACCACAGGGGATGCTTCCACGGAGAACTTTTACTGGACGAGCCGCATGATTGCAGCCATGACCGATGCTTCTTATGGCAAGTCGGTTTTCCATGCAGAGCGTTATCAGGAGAGCGTGATGGCAAAGAGCCACCAGATTCTGAACCGGTACGATGTGCTTTTGAATAAAGAAAGCGACTCTGCAAAGCGTCAGGAAATCCGTCAGAAGGCCAATGCAGAAGTGGCTTCCATGCTGAAAAAGGAAGCAACCGATACCTTAAACAAAGTATTATACGAACTCAGCAACCAGATGAAAAATGCTTATTCCAGATCCGACGCATGAGTAATTGGCGTAATGATAAAGGTATAATGATAGAGGGATGTGCGAGAGTCTGGATGATGAAGTATTAATTTTGCAGATTTAGGAGAAAACAGATGAAAATTACAGATACCATAAAATATGTAGGTGCCAATGATGAAATGATTGATTTGTTTGAAGGACAGTATCACGTACCACATGGCGTTTCTTATAATTCCTATGTGATTCTGGATGAAAAGATCGCCATTATGGATACCGTGGACCAGCGGGCAACTGAGGAGTGGCTGAATCATCTTGAAAAGGTGCTGGACGGAAGAACGCCGGATTATCTGATTGTGTCCCATATGGAGCCGGATCACGCAGCCAATATCCAAAGGATAGCTGAGAAGTACCCCGAAATGAAGATCGTTGGAAATGCCAAGACTTTCCCGATGATCGCACAGTTTTTTACATTGAATGTAGAAGGACGTGAGGTGATTGTGAAGGAGGGCGATACTTTAAATCTTGGCGCCCATACCTTACAGTTCTTCATGGCGCCGATGGTACACTGGCCGGAGGTCATGGTAACCTATGAGCAGTCGGAAAAGGTGCTTTTCTCCGCAGACGGTTTCGGCAAATTCGGCAGTCTGTCGATCGAGGAGTCGTGGGAGGATGAAGCGAGAAGATATTTTATCAATATTGTCGGTAAATATGGGGCACCGGTACAGACATTGCTGAAAAAGGCGGCAGCACTTGATATTTCCATGATCTGCCCGCTTCACGGACCGGTTCTCACCGAAAATCTTGGACATTATATTGGTCTGTATGATACCTGGAGCAGCTATCGTCCGGAGGAAAAGGGTGTTCTCATTGCCTATGCTTCGATCTATGGAAATACCCGTAAGGCAGCAGAAGCACTGGCAGATGAGCTGACCCGTGCAGGACAGCAGGTGTGCGTGATGGATCTGTGCCGCTGCGATCTGGCAGAGGCCGTGTCGAATGCATTCCGTTACGACCGTCTTGTACTGGCCTGTGCAACTTATGACGGTGGTATGTATCTGCCGATGGAAGACTATCTCAATCATCTGAAAGCAAAGAATTTCCAGAAGCGTAAAGTGGGGCTTGTGGAAAATGGAAGCTGGGCACCGATGGCTGCGAAAAAGATGAAGGAAGCACTGGAAGGCATGAAGGAGATGACCTTCTGTGATACCGTGGTAACCATCCGTTCTGCCATGAAAGAGAATGATTTGCCGCAGATTCAGAAGCTGGCAGAAGAGCTCTGTACAGAGTAAATAGGATGATACCGGCTGAAGTACAGAGAGAAGTGAGTACTCCAGGAAAAATTCCGGCAGCATCTGGGAAAAAATGAGGAAGGAACACAGGAAAATTATGGAAACATTTTATTATGAAGTGGTAAGCATTGATGGAGATTATGCAAACCTCAAGCGTACCGATATTGAATCAGAGGACTTAAAGCTTGTGGCACGTGCACTGCTTCCTGCAGAAATCCGGGAAGGCAGTAAGCTCAAATACGAATGGATGCAGTATCAACTGATCTGATACAGGAATTTCAGAAATGGCTCATTTTGATGTACCATGGGAGGAAAAAAGATGAAGAGTAATTTAATCGCAGATACCACGAAACAGGAACGGATTGCGTTGATCAAACAGTGGATTCCGGATGACGATGGACTGAACGACTGCGATATGGATCTTTGGGATATCTATGCAGATTATATCAATGGAATCCGTGAAATTGCAGAGATTAATGCATCGATGACCGGAACATTCTATACAGAAGATGACCTATAGATAAGACATCTGCAGAGAAGATTTGAGGTGCTGTGTGGAAGCGGACAGTTGATGCAGACATTTATAGAATATCATTTGACATGGCATCAAGCGGTTATAGATGCTAGGTAGTTAAGGATAAGAAATAAAAAGATATAGGAGGAATTTTATGATGGGGACAAATGAAACAGGTTACATTAACAAGGTGGCCATTGGAGGGCACATTGCACTGGATACGGTGCTGCTTATTTCGTATCTGGTGGAATTTTTAAAGGGCTCCAGAACACTTTCTTATTTCCTGGTGATGGCGGCATTTATGATTATTCCGGTGATCGTGGAACTGGGAATTTATATGAAACATAAGGATGCAATCTGCATCCGGCATATTTTAGCGGTAGCGTATGGTTTGTTTTATCTCTTTGCCATGTTTACAACCAATTCCGTCACGACATTCGTCTTTATTCTGCCGTTCTTCGTACTGCTTACGGTGTATTCGGATCTGCAGTATGGAATGACGATTGCTTTCTGTGGTATTTCCTCAAATATCGCATGGGTGATCTGGCAGGCTTTGACGGTAGGAATTTCTTCGAACGAGATGCCGGATGTGGAAATCCGTCTCGCATGTATGATTATTTCCAGCGTGTTCCTGTATGTCAGCACCAAGACGGTTAAGAAAATTAACGACAATAAGCTTCATCTGGTTGAGGCACAGCAGGAAAAGAATCAGATTCTTGTCGATCATATCGTGAAAACTTCCGGAAACATGGTGGATGAAATCCATGAGGCTTCTGATAAGATGGGAACCTTGGCAGATTCCATGACGAAGATCCATGACTCCATGGATGAGGTTTCCAAGGGCAGCAACGAAACGGCGCAGGCGGTTCAGATGCAGCTCCAGCGTACCGAACAGATTCAGGACCGTATCGCACGTGTCAAGGATGCGACGGGTGGAATCGAAGAAAGTGCGAAAAACACGATTCAGAAGGTCGAAGAAGGAAAGTTACATATGCAGACCCTTTCGGAACAGGTGGAACAGTCCATTACCGCAAACCGTGAGATGGTGTCAAGGATGGATACGTTAAGCGAATATGCGGATCAGATGAATACCATTATTGAAACCATTACCAGTATTGCAAACAGCACCGGAATGTTGGCATTGAATGCAAGCATCGAGGCGGCCCGTGCCGGAGAAGCGGGCAAAGGCTTTGCGGTTGTGGCACAGCAGATTTCCGGACTGGCCAGCCAGACAAAGGATGCAACGGTGAATATCACCGAACTGATCGGTCATATCCATCAGGAATTAGCTTCGGTAGCGGAAGCGGCACAGGTGGTAACCGACAGTAACCAGTCCAATGCAGAGAATGCACAGGAAGTTGAGAACAACTTTACCGGCATTTCCGAAGGTACAGAGAAGATCAGCAGTGTGACCGGTGAACTTATGGAAATCGTTAAGGAATTAGAAACAGCCAATTCCGATATCGTAGAAAATATCCAGACCATTTCTGCCGTAACCGAAGAGGTATCGGCACATGCCAACGAAACCTTCGAGGCATGCGAAGTCAACAGCGAGCTGGTAGATTCCGTAAGCGGCATTGTTTCGGATATTTCGGATAAAGCAACAGGGCTTCGTGCCGCAGAGTAAGCAGCTTTCAAGTCATGGAGCAGTACTTGACCGATGGATTATGAAAAGACCGTATAGCAATTTGTGACAGAACAAATGCGCAGGCAGGAGTAGTATGCAGAACCCGAACAGAACATTTAAGAGACTTAAGATACAGCAGATCAACGACCATATCCGGTTGTTAAACGATCACGATGACGGCACCGGCTATTTAATTACAGGAACTGACAGGGCACTGGTGATTGACACCATGTATGGTTTGGAAAATTTAAAGGAAGCGGTAAGAACCCTTACAGACCTTCCGCTCATACTGGTAAATACGCACGGACATTTCGATCATACCTACGGAAATCTTTACTTTGATAAGGCGTATCTCCATCCGGCAGATATCGGGATTGCCGAAGCATATTTCAAAGCAGATGGATTTGTACAGATGATGAAAGAAACCGGACGGAAGCCTGCAGAATTTGAGCCGATTACCGAAGAAACGGTGATTGACCTGGGCGGTGTTCAATTAGAGGTATATGAAACACCGGGACATACGCCCGGAAGTATCGTACTGCTTGACCGGAAAGACCGGATTCTCTTTAGTGGGGATACAGTGATTGAGCAGACCTGGATGCAGCTTCCGGAATGCTGTGAAATGAACGTGATGCTGCAGTCCTTAGACAAAGTTCAGAAGCTCCGCCCGTATTTTGATACTATTCTGTGCGGACACAGCCACGGATTGGAGGATGCGTCTCTTTGCGAAGCGCAGCGTCAGGCTGTATGGGAGATCTGTAACGGGCAGGTGCAGAACGATGAGTCCTATGTTTATTATGGAGGAACATGCAAGGCACATCCTTATGGGAAGGATCCGCGAAGAATTGTTTATGATCCGGATAAAAAGGGTGTGGATCCGGAGCATCTGATTATGCCGGATGAACTGTTAGAGGTCATCCGCAGTTCCATGTGGTAAAAAGTAAGCGGTCAATAAAATAAAGTAAGAGCAGCCCGGTAAGCAATTTACATTTACTTACCGGGCTGATTGTCTGTTTCTTCTTATTTCTATTCCTTAATGTTATTCCTTATTTTCGTTTCTTACTTCGTTCCGAAAATACGGTCACCGGCATCACCAAGACCGGGACAGATGTAAGCATGGTCGTTGAGACAGCGGTCACGATGTCCAACGTAAATCTGGATATCCGGATGATCCTTACAAAGTCTCTCTAATCCCTCCGGAGCAGCAATGATACACATGAACTTAATGTTTTTGCCACCGTGCTGCTTAATGAAATCAACCGCTTCGGAACCGGATCCGCCGGTTGCAAGCATCGGATCTAAGACAACGATGGTTCTCTGATCAATGGGTTCAGGGAGCTTGCAGTAATATTCGTGCGGCTCGTGGGTTTCGGGATCACGGTATAAGCCGATGTGTCCAACCTTGGCAGAGGGAACTAATGCAAGAATACCTCCTACCATACCAAGTCCTGCACGAAGAATCGGAACAATCGCCATTTTCTTGCCGGAAATCATCGGAGTCTTACAGGTTTCAATCGGAGTCTTGATTTCCACATCCTCCATCGGGAGATCACGGAGTGCTTCATAGCCCATGAGCATTGCGATCTCTTCAATTAATTTACGGAATTCGTTGGTTCCGGTGTTCTCGTCACGCAGACGGGAAATTTTATGCTGAATTAATGGATGATCCAGTATAAATACGTTTTGCATATCTGACATTTCTAATCCCTCTCTTTTCGTAATATTTTAACTATTGCCATTATAGCATAGGGAAGTTCATTTTTGAATCTATTTTTCGTCTTTATTTTACAAAAACTCCTTTACATTTTGAATAGATAATGCCATAATAGGAAAAGTTAGTGTGATAGATCCTTTAAGTTCGGTACAGAGATGCCGGCAAGGAAACGAACCTGATGAAATTAGGTATGTGAGCCCGCCGTGTGTCATGGTGGGCTTTTCTTTTTGCAGAAAATTCTTTGTTGTGTTCAGGAAGGTGCGTAATATGGCAGGATATAAGGCAGTATTAATGGATGAGGCAGCGGTAGGAAGAGCACTCAAAAGGATTGCCCATGAAATTGTAGAAAGAAATAACGGCTGTGAGCAGATATGTCTTGTCGGAATCCGGAGAAGAGGAATTCCCATCTCGGAACGTATTGCAGAGAATATCTATTCTATAGAAGGAATTCATGTCCCATGCGGCAGGATTGATATCCAGTTTTACAGGGATGACCGCAGACCGGATGAGACCATGGAAGAAGGAGAACGGAATCCGGCACAGAAAGCGCAGGAACCGGTGATCGGGGAATCGGAGATTCCTTTTGATGTGACAGGAAAGACTGTTATTCTGGTGGATGATGTTCTGTTTACCGGAAGAACGGCAAGAGCAGCGATGGAGGCACTGATGCAGCATGGAAGACCGGAAAGGGTGCAGCTTGCAGAACTCATTGACCGGGGACACAGAGAACTTCCGATCCGGGCTGACTATATCGGAAAGAATGTGCCGACAGCCAGAAGTGAGCATATCGAGGTTCATATTCCACCTTTTGAGAAAGAAACCCTGGTGGCACTTTACGATGGATATGTCGATCAGGATAGGGATTAATCCGGGGATACCCGTTTTAATAAAAAATACAAATGCGCACCGTGCGTGCGAGATGGAGGAAAACTATGAAAATGATCTACAACGTAGAAGACAGACCGCCGTTTGGCAAAACTCTTGTCTTTGCCCTGCAGCAGGTACTTGCAATCCTTGCAGCAACCATTGCTGTTCCTGCAATTATCGGAAACGATATGTCCGCTTCCGCAGCATTGTTCGGTGCCGGTGTCGGAACCATTATTTATCTGTTATTTACCAAGTTTAAGAGCCCTGTATTCCTTGGATCTTCCTTTGCTTTTATCGGATCCATGTTCTCTGCTTTTGCAGGCGGTGTATCCATGTCTTTAGGATACTTCGGATTGATTATCGGTGCTGTTTTTGCAGGCCTTGTTTATGTCGTACTTGCCATTGTGGTTAAAGCTGTCGGCGTTAAGTGGATCAACAAGCTGATGCCGGCCGTTGTAATTGGACCTACCGTTGCCATCATCGGACTATCCCTTGCCGGAAATGCAGTTGGTGACCTGACAACCGGTAAGGTATTCACCGCAGACGGTGCACAGGCTGCTTCTCCTTATCTTTGTCTGCTTTGCGGACTGGTAACCTTATTCGTTACCATGATCTGTTCTGTATATGGTAAGAAAATGCTCAAGATGATCCCGTTCATTATCGGTATTGTATCCGGTTATGCACTTGCAGCAATCTTTACTATAATCGGTAACGCAGCAGGTATAGATGCATTAAAGATCATTGATTTTTCCGCATTCGCAAATATGCAGTGGTATCCGAACTTTACCTTCGTAACCGCATTCGGATCTCCGTTTGGCTATGGAGAAGTCGGATCCATGGGTGCTTATTTAGGAACGATTGCAGTTGCTTATGTTCCGGTTGCCTTCGTTGTATTTGCAGAACATATTGCTGACCATAAGAATCTTTCTTCCATTATTGAAAGAGATCTGTTAGAGGATCCCGGTCTTCACAGAACCCTGCTTGGTGATGGTGTCGGCTCCATGGCCGGTGCATTCTTTGGCGGCTGCCCGAATACTACATACGGTGAGTCCGTAGGATGTGTTGCAATTTCCGGAAACGCTTCCGTAACTACCATTTTCGTAACGGCCCTGATGTGTATTGCAGCTTCCTTCATAGCTCCGTTCGTTACCTTCCTTGCAACGATTCCGAACTGTGTTATGGGTGGTGTCTGCGTAGCTCTTTACGGCTTTATTGCAGTATCCGGTCTTAAGATGATTCAGGATGTGGACTTAAACGACAACACCAACCTCTTTACCGTATCTGTTATTCTGATCTGCGGTATCGGTGGTCTTGCCGTAAGCTTTGGTTCCGTTACCATTACCGAAGTTGCATGCGCACTGATCCTTGGTATCCTTACCAACAAGGTACTTTCTGCAAGAAAAAAAGAAAAATAAATAAAACAGTAACGAAATAACTGACCTGAAAACAGAATTAAGGTGTCATCCATGGAAAATTTACAAACCCGTGGATGACACTTTTTTTAATTCTCACTAAAGTTCTTTTGAAAACTACCGATAATTATATCAAAGAAAAAATTATTCTATGTAGAACGTAAGGGATGGAAATCCACGGAAGGAGGTATCCATATGCGTATTGAAGCATATACCCAGGTACAGCAGCTTTATAATACGAAGAAGACTTCGAAGCCGCAGGCAGCAGCGAAGAAGGGGTTTTCCGATCAGCTTCAGATCTCCAGCATCGGTAAAGATATCCAGACAGCCAAAGCCGCAGTTGCAGGCAGCAGTGACATCAGGGAAGATGTAATTGCACCGATTAAGGCGAAGATCCAGAACGGAACTTATGAAGTAAGCAATGAAAGCTTTGCAGATAAATTATTTGCAAAATATGAAGAAACGAGGTAATTCGGGTGGCAAGTTTAATGGAGAACCTGATTGAAGTATTGAATAACGAAAGTCAGGAATATGAACAACTGCTTGAATTATCCACGAAGAAGACGCCGGTTTTAGTTGCCGGTAATTTAGATGAATTAGCCAAAATCACGGATGAAGAACAAATCGTTGTCAGCAGAATCAGCCATCTGGAACACTTAAGACAGGAGGTATTTGCCGACATCGCCAATGTAATTAACAGGGACGTTAAAACAATGCTGCTTCCGGATCTCATTGAGGTTCTGGCACAAAGACCGGAGGAGCAGCAGAAGCTGGCTAAAGTGCATGATCGTCTGCGCACCGTCGTCCATGAAGTAAAGAGAGTGAACGATCAGAACCGTATTCTGATTCAGAATTCACTGGAGATGATTGATTATGATCTCAATATGCTTCAATCGATGAAGTCCGCTCCGGAAACGGCGAATTACAACCGCGGAGCATACAACACGGGAGCACAGATGGGCGTAGAAGTAAGCGCATTTGACGCGAAACAGTAGAACTTGTTAATAAGTAGGTGATGATATGTCTTTGATGGGAAGCTTATATGTGGGACAGAGTGGTCTTCAGACCGGTCAGAACGCATTAAATACAACTGCACATAATATGTCAAACGTGGACACGATCGGCTATACCCGTCAGCAGGTACAGCAGACGGCCCGTTCCTATAGAACTCTTTCAAAAACCAATTCTGCCAATGCGTATCAGCAGGCAGGTCTGGGTGTTCAGTATGCCCAGGTAAAACAGGTCAGAGATTATTTCCTTGATAAAACTTACCGCCGCGAATCCGGTCGTAGTGCATTTTATGATACGACTTATGATGCCGTCGGCGAAATTGAGAACCTCTTTCAGGAACTGGAAGGGGAAGCTTTTGCGGACGCAATTAAGAATCTTTGGGAATCTGTACAGGAAATCGCCAAAGATCCTTCCAATGCGGTAAACCAGGGAGTATTTATCCAGCGCTGTAGTGAGTTCACCACAAGAGCCGCTGCGGTATACGAGGGACTCTGTGAATATCAGGATAATATGAATTATACAGTGAAGCAGAAGGTTGACCAGATGAATAAGTATGGCGCCAGAATTGCGGAACTGAACCAGCAGATTCTTAGAATAGAGGCCGCACAGGTAGAAAAGGCCAACGACCTGAGAGATGAGCGGAACCAGTTAACCGATGAACTCTCCAAGCTTGCATATATTAATGTAAAAGAAGATATTGACGGTAACTTCATTATTTCCATTGAAGGAACCGAATTTGTTAAAGAAGACGGAATTAATGAAATCGCCTTGCAGCAGGATGAAAATACCGGATTTTATACCCCGTACTGGAAACATTTTGCACAGACGGATGCAAACGGAAATTTAGATATTTCCCGTGCGAAGGTATTTAACCTGGATGCAGAGATTTCTACAGATATGAATACCGATATCGGTGGACTGAAGGCAACCCTGATTGCCAGAGGAGATCACCGTGCAACCTATAAGGATCTTGAGAATAAGGATGTGTACGATAAGAGCATTGCACCGTCCATCATTATGAATATTCAGGCAGAATTTGACCAGTTAATTAATAAGGTTTCGACGAAGATCAACGAAGTGATCAAGAATGCAGCTGATGCGGCGCAGGCGAAGGATCCGGATACACATTATATGCGTGACCCGAACTCGGATCCACCATACAGTGAGGTGTTGAAGATCTTCGTTACGAAGTCGGGAGATGAGATGACGGTATCGAACCTCATGGTAGACGATACCATTAAGCAGTCCCCTTCCCTGCTTGGCTTTATCAAGGATGATAAGAAGGTCGATCAGGAAACAGCCGATGCATTAAAGGATATTTTTACACAGGAGAATTATACACTGAATCCCAATGTGAAGACGAAAACGACCTTCCGGGATTATTACAACAATCTGATTTCCCAGGTATCCAATACCGGTAATGTTTTAAAGGGAATCAGCGAGAACCAGCAGCAGACGGTAGACAGTACCTATGCTGCAAGAGAACAGATCGTAGGTGTTTCTTCCGAAGAAGAAATGAGCAACATGATCATGTTCCAGAATGCATTCAATGCATCCAGCCGTTACATCAATGTCGTAAGTGAGATGTTAGAGCATATTTTAACAACACTTGGAAGATAAGAAAGGAAGTGACCCCTTATGCCGTCACAATTTTTTGGACTGACCATTGCAGGATCGGGCTTACGGGCTTCGAACGCTGCATTAAATACAACTGCAAACAATATTGCCAATGAGCAGACCAAGGGCTACAGCCGTCAGGAGGTTACCCAGCAGGCAAGTGATGCACTGCGAACCTTTACCACATACGGATGTGCCGGTGCCGGAGTCGATACGATCGCGATTGAACGTGTGCGGGACGGCTTCTACGATGTGAAGTACTGGAATAACAACTGTAAGTACGGCAATTATTCCGTCAAGCAGTATTACATGAAGACCATCGAGGACTATTTCAAGGATGATGGATCGGTAGGAACGAGCGGCTTCAAAACCATTTTTGATAACATGAGCGCTGCTTTACAGTCCATTACTACGAATTCCAGCTCTACAACCAGTAAGGCACAGTTCATTTCCGCAGCCAAGACCTTAACGGATTACTTCAATAATATGTATGGCAATCTGCAGGAGCTGCAGAAGGACATTAATCTCGAAATCAAACAGAATGTGGATCAGATCAATTCCATTGCAGAAAAGATCTCCACTCTGAATAAACAGATCAATGTCATTGAAATGTCCGGTTCCAGAGCCAATGAGCTGCGTGACCAGAGAGAATTGCTGATTGACGAGCTTTCTGAAATCGTAGATGTGGATATTACGGAGCATGATATTCTGGATTCCAGTGGCGGCAAGACCGGTGGGACCAGATACATCGTTAAGATTGGTGGCGGACAGACACTGGTTGATGCGAACGATTACAATAGCCTGACTTATGTCGCAAGGGCATCGGATGAAAAGCTGAATCTGACCGATGCGGATGGTTTATATAATATCAAATGGGAAAACGGCAATGACTTTTCCCTTGCCAATGCTTCCCTGAACGGTAAGCTCAAAGGACTCTACGAGCTTTGCTATGGTAATGATAAGGCGAACTTCTCGGGAACCGTGAATTCGGTGGATGACACCAACAATAAAGTAACGGTTTCCATTACGGATGATAAATTAAAGAACTTAAAGGAAAGCATGCTGTGTAAGGCAGGCGGTGAAATTACGATCGGTAATGTGAAGTATCTTTATACCGACTGGAGCTTTGATGAGAATACGAATACCTATACCTTCCAGTTGAGTAATGATACAACACGTTCTCCGAAGATTACCGCAGGAATGGCCGGTAAGAGTGTCCGTACCTCTGAAAAGGTTGCTTATCAGGGAATCCCTTATTATATGCAGCAGATGAACACCTGGATCCGGGGATTTGCCGAGAAGGTGAATGAAATCTTTAACAAAGGAACGAACGCCTACGGAGACAGTGGTGATGCCAACAAGGGAAATATTCTTTTTACCGGATATGACAATGTATCGGGTGATCAGTATACGCTGAAAGAACTGCTGAACGGAACTGCCCAGAATGGGTACGGCGGCTATTATCTGCTGACAGCCGGTAATTTCAGTATTAACGAAGCATTGCTTAGTGAATACGGTGGTGACGCAGACCTGCTTGGAACCAGAAGCAGCGATGAGGTTGGTGTGGAGGAATGTGAGCAGGTGAAGGAAGTCATTACCCTTCTTACCAGTAAAGAGAAGTTCAGCTTCCGTAACGCTTCGGCCAATCAGATGCTGGAACTGATTTTATCCGATATTGCATTGAATGCAAGCAATGCCAATACCTTCCAGAAAACTTACGAGGGCTTGAAAACCTCGATTGATAACCAGAGAGCATCCGTATCCGGTGTGGATAAGGATGAAGAGGCCGTCAGCCTTGTAAAATATCAGAATTCCTATACACTGGCATCCAAGATGATCCAGACGCTTACGGAAATTTATGATCAACTGATTTTAAATACAGGAGTATAACGGATCCCCTGAAAGGAGAAAGGTTACTATGAGAATAACGAACAAAATTATGCAGAACAATTCCTTATATAATATCAATAACAACAAGATTCTGCAGGACAGGTTAAGCACACAGATGTCCACCCAGAAGGCAATCACAAGACCTTCGGATGATCCGGTTGTAGCAATTCGTGCACTCCGTCTTAGGAGCAGTGTTTCCGAACTGACTCAGTTTTATAAGAAGAACGCTCCGGATGCCCAGAGCTGGATTGAAGTAACCGGAAAGGGACTTTCCACGGTAACCGATATTCTTACCGATATGAATAAGCAGGCGAACAAAGGTGCCAACAAGGATTATACGTCCAGTGAACTTTCCATTATTATCAAGCAGTTACAGTCTTTGAGAGACGAGTTTTATGCAACCGGAAATCTGGATTATGCCGGAAGATATGTATTTACCGGCTACCGGACCGACACCACCATGACCTTTACCAAAGGGGAAGTGGAAGAAACCGATCCGAACTATGTGATCCATGAACAGGGAACCATGGCGGATTTCGACACCATTAATTATACTTACACTGCAGAACTGGATGGTATGAATGCCAGCAATTATGATCAGAAGAATGTCACTGAACAGGAAGTTGTGAATGGGGATATCCACCGGATCCGTCTGGCATACAATCAGGTGGAGAGCTTTGACAGTATTCAATTAGTAGATAAGGATGGAAAAACCGTAAAGGCAACTTATAATCCAACCCAGATTTCTACTACGGCTAATCCGGATCCGTACAAAACGATTCAGGATGCAAACCAAAACGGAGATAAACTGATTGTATTCGTACCGGAAACCGGAGAGGTTCTTTTCTCAGATAAAGCATATGAAGAAATGAATACGGAAGCAGGTGGTATCTCCGGATCAGAAACCGAAATCCGTATGAATTATACGAAGAGCGAATGGCAGGTTGGCGATCTCCGTCCGGAACATTACTTTGCCTGTGAAGGAACGACAACCAAGGACGGCGTAACAAAGACCGTTTCTTATAATGAAGAGTATCTGCAGGGACAGAAAGAAAAGCAGAGCATCGAATACGATGTGGGATACAATCAGAAGATCGAAGTAAATACCACCGCAGATGAAGTATTTAACCATAACCTGGACCGTGATATTGATGATCTGGTTAATGCACTTGCGGCTTTGGAGAAGATCGAGAGCACCCAGACCGACCTTAAGAATGTACTTTCCGGACTGGAGGAAGGAACCGATGACTATAAGAAGGTACAGACGAAGCTGGAGGCAGCGGATAAAGCATTCAGTTATATCCGTCAGAATATCCACGATCTCATGCAGCATACCATTACCTCCACACAGAATTATCTCGATGATACGAATGTGGCAATTACCGATAATGGTACGAGAGAGGCAAGACTTGACCTTATCAGCAACCGTCTGATGGATCAGCAGACCACCTTCAAGACGCTGCAGTCTGAGAATGAAGATGTGGATATTGCGGATGTGACGATCCAGCTTACCAGTACGAAACTGACCTATGATGCAGCACTCATGGCAACCGGTAAGATTATGCAGACATCGCTCATGAACTATATTTAAAAGGGAGAAGACTATGAATATAAAGACGAAAAATTTCGGAGAAATTACAATCGCAGATGAAAAGATCATTGAATTCCCGTCCGGAATCATCGGGTTCCCGGATCTTACTCAGTTTGCCCTGATTCATGACGAGGATAAGGGCGTAGGCGGTATTCACTGGCTGCAGTCCGTGCAGGAACCGAACTTCGCAATGCCGGTCATGGATCCGCTCCTTGTGAAGGAAGATTACAATCCGACCGTGGAAGATGAACTGCTGACTCCGATCGGAGAAATCATTCCGGAAGAGATTCTGGTACTGGTTACCGTAACCGTTCCGAGTGACTTAACGAAGATGAGTGTGAACCTCTGTGGGCCGATCGTGATTAATTCCGCGACCTGCAAGGCAGTCCAGATCATTGTAGAGGGCGCAGATTATCAGGTGAAGTTCCCGATTTATGACATTCTTAAGAATAAGAAGAAAGCAGGTGAATAGATGTTAGCTTTATCCAGAAAGAAGGGCGAATCCCTCGTACTTAACAACAACATTGAAGTAACCGTTCTTGAAATTAAAGGCGAACAGGTAAAGCTAGGCATCAGTGCACCGAAGGATGTTCCGATTTACCGTAAAGAAGTCTATACTCAGATCCAGGCAGCCAATGAAGCTGCGGTCGATACCGACGGCATGGCAGCATTGAAGGATTTGCTGGGGTAATGAATGAAAACGAAATGATGAAACAGCTTGCATGAAAAGGTGGGAAATACCCTGTGCAAGCTGTTTTTTTGACCGTTTTTGCTTGAAATGTGACTATACATTTATTCGGAATTTGGATATAATGATATAAATCATTTATAGAAGGTGAAAATAACTAGAGGGAGGAAGTAATATGGATTGCGTCCTGATGAACAAGAATATACCTGTTGTTGAACTGGAGCTGGACGAAGATACGGCAACGATCTTAAAAGTAAAGCAGATCCATGAAATTGATTTCCTTCCTGTTGGAATATCAATTTCATCTGGAATTCCGAATAGGAAGGATCTGAATGACTGGTGGCTTGGAAGAAGCATTCCGGCAAGCAGATCCGGAATTCGAACAGCGTTGGAGCAGCTGGGAGTACCATATTCGGAGCAGCTGCTGTTAAGATGTTATGGTTTGAGTCTGTCAGATCAGTACTGGATGAAGCCGCTGCATAGCGAACTGGAATGGAAGAATATTAATTTCTTTGAAAATGACTTTTCAGATGATGTGGGAAATATCCTGTTCGGACAGCCGGCAACCGGCGATGTTGATCTGATGTCGCCATGTAATACTTCTGATGGATGGCTTAAAAAGAAATGGAAAATCATGGATTCCAAAAGATGTTTGATCAAGGGCGGCAGTAATCCTTACATGCAGGAACCGGTAAATGAGGTATTCGGGACAAGACTGCATCAGCGGCTTCACTGTGAAAAGTATGTGCCTTACTGGTTGATGACGGAGAAGGGGATTCCTTATAGTGTCTGCGAGAACTTCATTGATCCGCATACTGAACTGGTAAATGCCGTGAGCATTAACCGGAGCATGAAGAAGAAAAGCCAGTTCTCTTCTTATGAACATTTTATAAATGCATGTGAGCAGCTTGGCATTACAGGAATGAAGAAATTTTTGGATTATATGTTAGTGTTTGATTATCTGATGGCAAATACGGATCGACATTTTGGCAACTTTGGAGTAATCCGGAATGTTGATACTCTGGAATGGGTTGGTCCGGCACCAATATTTGACAGTGGAACAAGCTTGTGGCATGACAAACTTACAAAAGCCATTACGCCATTGTCGGAGGTTTGGACAAAACCGTTTTACGCGGAAGCCTCCAGACAGATGAAACTGGTTTCGGATTTTAGCTGGATTCCGTTTGAAAAGTTAAGAAATATCGGAGATGATGTAAGGGAGATCTTTGTGCCTACGGAATTCATTGATGAGGAGCGGATCGATGCTCTTGCTCGTGCAGTGGCCGGAAGAGCAGAGGAGCTGGAAGATATGGCGAATGGCCGTTTTTAAGAATAATGATTGCAGGTTTAAAACTTCTATGCTAGAATCACTGTAAAGCATAGAAGTTTTCTATTTACAGAATATTTCATAAAATTGATTCTGTAACTAAGAGGGTTCCATCCCTTGTCTCTGATATTCTCACAGATCAGAAAATCCATGCTTTGACTCCAACGAATTATTATTGAATAGGCAGAGGATTTTTGTACCCATAGAAGAATTCTCTGGGAAAAGGAGGTTGTTTATGGGAAAATTCGATTGTTGTATGAAGGAATATCTGCAGAATAAGGAGTATTTCGCAGATCTGTTTAATGGCTGCTGCTTTGATGGACAGACAGTTATTTGCGCAGAGGATCTGACGGAAGCGTCGGAAACTTATACCGTGGAGCGGACAGAAATAGAAGCAGACAATGTAGATCAGGTGGAGATTCCGATTTCGGATGGAACGCAGGGAAAGACCATCGAGGTAGAGAGTACAAGTCCTTTTCGAAGAGCAGGTAGAAATAAGAAGACACAACTCCTGCGTGATGTGAAGATGAAATTAAGGACTGGAGCCACCCTGCATGTATTAGCAGTAGAAAATCAGAGCTACATAGACTATGGTATGCCGGTTCGATGCATGGATTATGATGTAGCTGAGTATAGTCGGCAGTTAAGGGAAAAGAAGCAGCGGTTTCAAGCATTGCAAAAGCAAATCAAAGAGTCCGGTAAATATGCAATGGCGATGATTACCTATGCGGAGAAGTTATCCGGAATTTTTAAGACGGACCGTTTGCAGCCGGTATATACAATCTGTCTTTATACTGGAACAGAACCGTGGGATGGGCCGAGAAGACTGTTGGATATGATGGAGTTTGGAGAAGAATATACTCCGTTTCGAAAACTCTTTGCAGACTATCCGGTTCACTTGTTCTGCATTAACGAACAAAGTGAATTTGGGGAATTTCATTCGGAGTTGAAGGAACTGTTTCAAGCTATGAACTGCCGTGAAGACAAGGAGAAATTGATAAGTCTGATGCAGAATGAAACCTATGCGCATCTGTCAGAAGAAACATGGGACGCAATTGCCGTTATGACAGGGCATCCATCATTGAAAGATAAGAAAGATGCTTATAAAAGGAAAAATGAAGATAGGGAGGAATACAATATGTGTGAAGCGTTAGAAGAATTGATTAATATGGGAAGAGAAGAAGGAGAAGATGTTGGAAAGAACAAACAGCAGTGCTATACAATCAAAATGATGCTGAATAAAAACTATGATATCACAGAAATCTGTTCCGTGGTTGGCTGTGATCCCTCTTTTGTAGAGAAGGTCCTGGAAGAAAACAAACCGGATCTATAATATTTCCACTAATTTATCCGATATATTAAATATATGTATGTTATGCATCATATTGGATAGTAGGATTTCGACATAAACAGGGAAGTTTCCAATGGACTTCAATATATTCCATTGGTATGCAGGAGGCATAGAGAACTGATATGATTATACAACATAATCTTATGGCAATGAATGCCAATCGAAGATTCAATATCTCATCCAAAAAACAGGCGAAAGTTACAGAGAAGCTTTCTTCCGGATATAAAATCAATCGTTCCGCAGATGACGCGGCAGGTCTTGCAATCTCAGAAAAGATGCGGAGGCAGATTCGGGGACTGACTCAGGCATCCTCAAATGCGCAGGATGGCATATCCATGGTGCAGATCGCAGATGGTGCCATGGCAGAGATTCAGGACATGCTTCATCGTGGCAGCGAGTTGAGCATCAAGGCAGCGAATGGGACACTGAGTGAGGACGACCGGTCTTATATTCAGATGGAGATTAAACAGCTTAAGAAAGAGGTTGATGGAATCTCTGAACGTACTACCTTCAACGAATTTCAGGTACTTAGAGGAAATATCCAGCCAGACATAAATCCGTCGACGAACGTGATTATTAAGGGAAGTATGCCCTCATGGGCAACAATGGGCTCTAATGGAAATATGAGCGAAAAATATCAGACAACGGAGAAATATCAAACAACAGATGCAAATGGTAATGCCGTAATCAGTGATTTTACCATTGAACATGATGCGGCAACGATAGATTTTAGTAAGTTTGATGGAAGTCAGGATATGATTAACGATCTGGTAGGAAATGGATTCTATACAACCTGCTGTACCTGTACATCACATTACAGTATTCGTTTTACGGATGAGACAACAAGCTCTCAGACGACAAGTGGAGACCATCATATTTATAATATTGGGATCAAAGGTGCAGCCAATGCAGAAGAACTGATGGATCGAATCATGAAAGGAACGAATAATGGATATCCCTATCGTCATTATACGAAGATTGCAGCAGATAATGCGAATGGAATCCTGACGATATATGATGATCGAAGCAATGCAGCTAAGCCTGATGCCGCGGATGGCGGAATATGGATTGGCTGGAGTAATCCGCAATTTAATATAAAAGCAGGTGGTAATTACGGTAAATTTGGTCCGGGAACCGCATATTCTTCGGAGGATCCGAAAGCATTGCGGAATCCGGCAACGATTGCATTGCAGATCGGAGCGGAGTCCGGACAACATTTAGGGATAGAGCTTCCGTCCATATCTACCAGAATTCTTGGCCTGCAGCATGTTGATGTCAGCACGGTTGGTGGGGCAGAAGGAGGCATCGATGCATTTAAACAGGCAATTTCTTATGTGAATGAGGAACGAAGCCGGATGGGAGCCTATCAGAACCGCTTAGAGCATACAATTCGAAATCTGGATAATATTGTTGAAAATACGCAGGCAGCTGAATCGACAATCCGCGATGCTGATATGGCGAAAATGATGGTAGAGTTTTCAAATAACAATATCCTCACACAGGCATCGCAGGCCATGTTGACACAGGCAAATCAAAGCCAGCAGGGAATTTTACAGTTATTATAGTGATAGTCACACAATACGGAAAGACCACATCCAACACCTCCCGCAGAATGAGAAAAATTTCTGCAGGGGGTTAATCTTTTATTACCGAAAACCGATATAAACTACAAGAAACCGTTAAATATGAGATTGTGACCATGTCGAACAGACATCAGGGAAGCACAGGGAGGTGTACACAATGGCAATTGAACCACTAAGCAGTGCCATGACCTATCAGGCACAGAATGCACAGCAGGCAAAGCCTGTACAGAAAACTGTAGAAAACACGGATGTTTCCACTACAGTAGAACCGACCGTCAGCTTTGATCCGACAACAGCGAAGATTAAAGAGGTCGACGAGAAGAATGGACAGGGAACTGAGACGAACAATCAGGGAACTCCGGAACAGCAGACACCGACGAATGAACAGATCAAGAAGGCTGTCGAGCAGTTGAACAAGAATATGTCTCATTCCGAAGCAATCTTTGGAATACATGAGGCAACCAATCGTGTAACGATTAAAATCGTAGACAAGGATACCAAGGAAGTGATTAAGGAACTTCCACCGGAGAAGACGCTTGATATGATCGCCAAGGCGTGGGAACTGGCCGGTATTCTGGTAGATGAGAAGAGATAGAAGCAGAGGAGGTATATGATATGGCAATGCGTGTAACCGGTATGTATTCCGGATTAGACACAGAGACAATCATTCAGGAACTGGTTGCTGCGAAGCAGACCAAGGTAGATGACCTCAAGAAGGAACAGACCAAGCTTGAGTGGAAGCAGACAGCCTGGAAGGATTTAAATGCTAAAATAACTAAGTTTTATAAAGGAAGTCTTGAGAACATGGTTTATCAGTCTTCCTATATGAAGAAGAAAACCACCTCATCGAATGACAACCTTGTCAGCATCATCACGAAGGATGCAGCTATGGACAGTGTTCAGGAGATGGAAATCAAAAAGCTTGCAAAAGCAGGTTATCTGACCGGTGGCGTAATCACAGATAAGGATGGCAAGAAGGTAACATCCGGAAGTAAACTGGTTGACAAGCTCGGAATTGCAAGCGGAAGTAAGTTCGCAATTAATGCATCCGGTAAGACCGTGGATATTACAGTAGATGAGAATACCACCATCAACGATGTGGTATCCAAGCTTCAGGAAGCTGGTGTTAAGGCAAGCTTTGATGCCAAGAACCAGAGACTGTTTATCGGTTCAGAGGGAACCGGAGCAGCCAGTGACTTTACAATCACGGCGGATAACAGCGATGGACTTGCAGCAATGGAGAAGTTGGGAATCCTTACATATGGCAGTGGCGATGATGATGATAAGGTCCTTGCAGCATATAAGAAGTGGGCTGAAATGTCCGATGAGGATAAGCAGGCAGCGATCGATTCCGGGGCAGCGAGCCTTTTAAAGACTTATAAAGCAGAACGCGACTCCCTGACGAAACAGAATGAGAGCCTGAACAAGAAGCAGGATGCGTTGATTGAACAATTCAAAAAGGAATTCTCCGACAGCACTATTTTTGATGATGTAACGGCTTCTGATTTTGCAGACCAGCTCAGCGCAAGAATTGATGAGCTTAAGAAGTCCCAGGAAGACGCACAGGCTGTTATTGATGATGAAAATGCATCGGCAGACGATAAGGCGGCAGCGCAGGAAACATTAAATAAGTCAAAAAGCGAACTTTCCTATCTGGAAGGTTATCAGTCCAATGCAGAAACGATCGCATCCAATCAGGAACGTATCGATGAACTGAATCAGGACTACATCAACGAAGATGGTACGGCCGGAACGAAGACAGTTGAAGAAGCAACCGCTTATGTAGAAGAGCGTATCAGCCAGGCTAAGGATATGGTTGCAGATTATGCAGCAAAGAAAGCTGCTTATGATGCAAAGCCTGCCAACGAACGTGCAGTTAAGACCGATGGACAGGATGCAGAGATTGTATTAAATGGTGCAACCTTTACCGCAAGCAGCAACACCTTTGAAATTAACGGACTTACGATTACCTGTAAAGGCCTTACGACAGATGGGGAGAAGATCACACTTACCACGGAGAATGATGTAAGTGGTATCTACGATATGATCAAAGGCTTCATTAACGAATACAGTGACCTGATCAATGAGATGGATAAGCTTTACAATGCAGACTCTGCGAAGGGATACGATCCTCTGACCGATGAGGAAAAGGATTCCATGAGCGACACGGAAGTGGAGAAATGGGAGACAAAGATCAAAGATGCCCTTCTTCGTAGGGACTCCACATTGAGTACGGTTTCCAGTGCATTGAAGGAGATTATGGCTTCAAGCTTTACCGTCAATGGTAAGTCGATGAGCCTGTCTGACTTCGGCATTGAGACGTTGAGTTATTTTTCCGCGGAGGATAATGAGAAGAACGCTTATCACATCAACGGCGATGCAGATGATGATGATGTTAAGAATAAAACCAATACCTTGCAGGAAATGATTTCAACAGATCCGGATAGTGTAGTATCGTTCTTCACCCAGCTTGGTAAGAGCCTGAATTCCAAGATCAAGGATCTTATGGGCAGAACAGATTACAGCAGTATGAATTCCGTCTACGATGACAAGAAGATGAAGACGGATTATGACAACTACACCACGAAGATCAAAGAAGCAGAACAAAAACTGCAGGATTATGAAGATAAATGGTACAGCAAATTCTCCAAGATGGAGACTGCACTGGCTAAGTTACAGTCTAACTCCAGCGCAATATCAAGCTTGTTAGGAGGCTCATGATATGGCATTGCCTAATGCTTATGCACAATACAAAAACAGCAAGGTTCTCACGGCATCCCCGGCGGAACTGACACTTATGTTATATGAGGGAGCGATTAAGTTCTGTAATATTGCAATTCTGGCAATTGAACAGAAGGAAGTTGAGAAAGCTCATATCAATATCCGCAAGGCACAGAAGATTATTGAACATCTGATGGCTACTCTGGATATGAAGTATCCGGTGGCGAAGGATTTTGATAACATGTATCAGTATATTCTTCGAAGACTTACGGAAGCCAATATGAGTAAAGATCCTGAGATCCTTAAGGAAGTGTTGACTCATTTGCATGCGATCAGAGACAACTGGAAGGAAGTTATGCGGGTTAACCGTGAGAAGGGAGTTGTATGTTAAACAGCTATCTAAGTATTCTTGAGGACAGCCTGCGGAAAAAGCTTACGATTCTGGAGCAGATTGAGGAAGTCAGCAATGCGCAGACAGCGCTTATAAAAGAAGATCAGTTTGATTTGCAGCGTTTCGACGGAATGGTAGATGAAAAGGATGACTTCGTCAAACAGCTTGAAGAATTGGACAACGGTTTCGAAACATTATATGATAAAGTTCGGGAAGAACTTTTGAAGGATCGTAGCAAATATGAGCAGCAGATCCGACGTATGCAGGAGCTGATCGGACAGATCACGGATAAAAGTGTCTCCATTCAGGCTAAGGAAAGTCGTAATAAGGCTGCGATTGAACGATACTTCGCAAGAGAGAAGCAAAGCATTGGGCAAGGACGAAGAACGGCGAAGGCAGCATATGGCTATTACCAGAATATGAGTAATGTCAATACGCAGGCATCGGTATTTTTAGATCGAAAAAAATAAATTTTATTTTCTAAAAAGACTAAAGTTTTTCAAAATCATTCCGATATACTTAACAAGTAAAGCAAAACAAAGTGCTTTCTTAAAAGAAAAGAACGCAGCCAAACTTTTAGATACGCGCGGATTTGAAAGGGAGGATGCAAAACAATCAACAAACGTACGCAGGGAAGCGACGTTAAATTCAAGGAGGAATAAATTATGGTAGTACAACACAATCTTACAGCAATGAACTCTAACAGAATGTTAGGCTTAACAACCAAGACACAGGCTAAGTCCACTGAGAAGTTATCTTCCGGATATAAGATCAACAGAGCAGCAGATGATGCAGCAGGTCTTTCAATTTCCGAGAAGATGAGACGTCAGATCAGAGGTTTAACACAGGCTTCTGCTAATGCACAGGATGGTATTTCTTGTGTACAGACCGCTGAAGGTGCTCTGAATGAAGTTCATGATATGTTACAACGTATCAACGAACTGGCTGTTAAGGGTGAAAATGGAACTCTTACATCAACTGACCGTCAGTATATTCAGTCAGAAGTTAAGCAGCTGATGAGCGAAATTGATCGTGTACAGTCTACAACCACATTCAACGAGCAGAACTTACTTGATGGTTCCTTTACAAGCAAGGGACTTCAGGTTGGAGCAGAAGCAGGTCAGCATATTGGTGTCACAATTGCTAATATGAATACCAATCAGCTGATTGCACAGGCACTTAAGGATGGCACTAAATTTGATGTAAATCATTTGGAAGTTGAGACTACTGGCGCAAATGTAGGACAGGTAACTCAACATGATCAGGAGTATAGTGGAGCAGCAGATAAAACGTCAAAAGAAGATGTAGTTCTTGATGCTAAGATGCTTGATAAGTTTTATGCATTTGACAAAGATAAAATCGTGGATAATGATAAGGTTAAGAAGGCTGATATCACTTCTGATTCCCAGACACTGGATTCTGAAGCTCCTACCGCAGCAGACTTCGCAGCATTAAATGCATTTGCTAAGAGCGCTCTTAAGACTGTTTCCCAGCAGAGATCTGATCTCGGTGCTGTTCAGAACCGTCTTGAGCATACCATCAACAACCTTGACAACGTTGTGGAGAACACCACATCTGCTGAAAGCCAGATTCGTGATACAGATATGGCTACAGAGATGGTTAAGTACTCTAACAACAACATCCTTACTCAGGCAGGTCAGGCAATGCTTGCACAGGCTAACCAGAGCAACCAGGGTGTACTGTCACTGTTAGGTTAATAGCCATTTGAAATGACAAAGAGTTATTGAATGTAACTACCAGGCGGACTCGGTTTTACCGGGTCCGCTTTATGTTATTTATATGTTAAGTATAAATAATGTGACACGATCAGCCGATAATAATATATAGAATTACATAAGAATGACAGGGAAGGTCAGGAGTTTATCATGGAGGATAGAGATTGAAGAGACAGGAATGCAAATTGATTATTGTAATTTCAGATCAATTTATATTCCTGTCTTTTTAATATGAATTAATGGAGTATAACAGCATGAATACAGCACTGATTTTAGCGGGTGGAGTGGATGCCCGATTTAAAATGGACATTCCTAAACAGTTTGTCAATGTGAATAATCGTCCCATTATTGTATATACATTGGAAATCTTTCAGAATCATCCGGATATCGATGAGATTATGGTTACTTGTCTGGATGGATGGCAGGAAATGGTTCGTGTATATGGGAAACAGTTCAATATTACGAAATTAAAGGAAATCATTCCCGGGGGAAAAGATGCTCAGGAATCAACTTTCAATGGACTGAAGGCAATGAGGAATCATATGGGACAAGGGGATATTGTAATCGTACATGATGCGATCCGTCCTATGGTTTCAGAAGAGATTATTACGAGCAGCATTCAGATGTGCCGTAAGAAAGGTATGGGTGTTGCAGCAACCTATATTATGGATACCATTATGCATTCTGGAAATGGCAGGGAAGGCTATGAGAGTCTTAACCGTTACCAGATTATGAAGGTGCAGACACCACAGGCCTTTGACTTTGAATTGCTGTGGAAGCTACACAATCAGGCTGTTGAGAAAAAATGCTATGGAGCTTGGGATAACAGCTCAATGATCACAAAACTAGGAGAGACTGTTTATTTTTCAGAAGGTTCGGACTTGAATCTTAAGATTAATACGACAGAAGATGTGGAAATGTTTCGTGCACTGTATAAAATGAAGCATCCAGAGGAAAAGAATTCATGAATATTGCACTGATATTGGCGGGGGGACATGGAAATCGAACAGAACAAGATATTCCTAAGCAATTTATGAATGTCTATGAGAAACCCCTGATTATTTATACGTTAGAGAACTTTGAAAAACACCCGGATATTGATGGCATTGCGGTGGTTTGTCTTGAAGGATGGCATGAGGTTTTAAAAGCCTATGCGAAACAGTATGGAATTACAAAATTGAAATGGATTGTATCAGGTGGCAGAGATGGACAAGAATCCACACAACGAGGCGTAGAAGCATTAAGGGGGATATGTGATTCGGATGATGTCGTTTTAGTGCATGACGCAATCCGACCATTCCTTACACCGGAGGTAATCACAGACGCGATAACCAAATGCAGGCAGAAGGGATCCGGATTAAGTGCTGTCAGATGTCAGGAAACGATAGTAAGGTCAACGGATGGAATATCAGGAGATGAAGGAATTTCCAGACAGGAAATTATGCGTGTGCAGACACCACAGGCATATAAATATGCAAAAGTATGCTGGGCTTATGAAGAGGCAGACAGAAGAGGAATCAAAGGTGAGGTATATATTAACACCTTAATGCTTCGCCTGGGAGAAAGAGTTTATTTCTCTAAGGGGACAGATAAAAATGTGAAGATCACCACAATTGATGATTTAGAAGTATTTAAAGCGTTACTTAAAATGGAAAGAGAAGACTGGATTAAATAGAATCCGAATGGAAGGATAGAAAGTGATTGTATTATGAGTCAAACTGTCAGAAGACAATTAATAGAAATTTCAAATACACTTCGAGATGCCAATGATCTACTGGGAAAATTATTTCAGGGAGTTGCAGATGAAGAGATGATGGAACTTCTGACGGACTGTCAAAACTGTGCAATCACTATGGGAAATAAAATTGAGACAGTGTATGGTTTGGGATTAAAAAGCATCCATGCACTGGAAAATTACTGTGAGAGTATTTATCAGATATCACAGCACCTGGACAGCCTGTCAGAATGCATGGAAATCTATGATCGTACAAAGGAACAATTGCTTGAAGTACAGAGAGATATAGAAGAGATACCGGACAAGAAGGAGATTGCCTTTATGCCTTATAAGGCATCTATGTGGGATTCCCTTGAAAGCGTCTATCTGGCAGCGAAAGAAGATGAAAATTGTGAAACCTATGTGATTCCCATTCCTTACTTTGATCGTAAGGCAGATAAAACATTGGGAGAGATGCATTATGAGGGAGAAGAATATCCGACCAATATTCCAATCACTAACTGGGAAAAGTATAACTTTGAAGAACGACTGCCGGATGTGATCTATATTCATAATGCATACGATGACAGCAATCTGGTAACCTGTGTGCATCCACGTTTTTTTAGCAGTAACTTAAAAAAGTATACGGAAGAGCTAGTATATATTCCTTACTTTGTATTGGAAGAAATTGATCCCAATGATCAGGTAAAGATTAATGCTATGAAGCATTTTTGCTTCCTGCCAGGGATTGTGAATGCAGATAGAGTGATCCTGCAATCCGAAAATATGCGTCAAATTTATATGAATGAATATACAAAAGTAGTGGAAACAGCCGGAGGAATAATAGACCGGAAGCTGCTGGAAGAGAAGTTTTTAGGTACAGGTTCTCCTAAATTTGATAAAGTTATGAATACAAAGAAGGAGGATCTGGATATCCCGGAAGAATGGCTTCGCATTATAAAGAAGCCGGATGACAGCTGGAAAAAAATCATTTTTTATAATACGAGCGTAACCGCGTTACTTCAGTATAATGAAAAGATGTTGGATAAAATGCGCTATGTGTTTAATGTTTTTAAGCAGCATCAGAATGAGGTGGCACTATTATGGCGTCCTCATCCGTTGATTAAAACTACCATCGAATCTATGAGACCACAATTATGGGAAGAATATAGTAAGATTGTAGATCAATACAGGGAAGAAGGATGGGGGATTTACGATGACTCCAGTGATGTTGATCGAGCAGTGATACTTTGCGATGCTTATTATGGGGATCAGAGTAGTGTGGTACAGTTGGTAGAAAAGGCTGGAAAACCTGCACTGTTGCAAGCTGTTATAGATTATCATAATACATTATTAGCTTCAGATGGAGCATGCTTGGTTGGAGATGAAGTTTGGTTTGTAGAAACAGAAACAAATTCTTTATGCTCATTAACTATTAAAGATGCAGTGATTCATATGGAAAGACCATTTGATAAATCTTTTATTAGACGATCCATTTATCGTTTAATAGCTGGTCAAGGTAAAATTTATGGTTTCCCAGGATGGGGAAATAGGATATGTAAATATGATATGGATGAACAGACCATGGATTTCTTTCAAGAGAAAACTCAAAAGAAAATTTGGTGCGAATACTATGCATTGGAAAGATATGAGAATTATATATTTTTTTTCCCAATGCTAGGATTCAAAATTATGAAAATAGATTTAAATGATTTTAGTCATGTAGAATTTATATGTTTACCTATTTTAGAAATCGGGAAAAAGGGATATTTTACGAAAAGGTTCATAAGGAAAGATGATTATCT
>CAVHRK010000121.1:0-20173 GCA_963638365.1 Anaerobutyricum sp.
AACAATTCAACCAGAAGTTACTTTTGCAAAACGGAAGTTAAATTTGCTATTTACCTATAGTCCCTTTTTAAGAAAAATGTTACAAAATGCTATGAAAAAGTAAGGAAAAATGTTACGAATAATGTTACAATTTACTTCTAAAATTAAGAGAAAAATGTTACACTAATAAAGTAAATAACATAAATAACATAAATAACATAAATAATGTAAATAACATTTGGAGGACAACAGATGTTAAGACGAAAAGCCTATCAGGATCTTTTAAAATGGAAAAATGGAACCAAAGGAAAAGCATTATGCATCATAGGTGCAAGACAGATTGGAAAGACCACTCTCATCCGTGAATTTGGTAAAAATGAATATGAACACTTTGCTGAAATCAATTTTGTAACAGATAAAAAAGCTGCAGATATTTTCAGTGGGAAACTGACTGCAGATGAAATTATAACAAATATGACTGCTTATCTCCAAAAACCTCTGGAGGTTGGAAAAACCTTGATTATATTTGATGAAATACAGGAGTGTCCGGAGATACGTTCTGCAATTAAATTTCTGGTCGAAGATGGAAGATTCGACTATATAGAATCCGGATCATTACTTGGAGTAAGATATAAAGATATTAAATCCTATCCTGTAGGCTTTGAACAAATGCTTTCCATGTATCCTCTTGATTTCGAAGAATATTTATGGGCAAACGGAGTACAGGAACAAACCATTTTCTATCTCAGAGAATGTTATGAACGTAAAGAAAAAGTATCGGAAACAGTACATGAAACCTTGTGTAAACTCTTTTACAGTTATCTGGTAGTAGGCGGAATGCCACAAAATGTACAAATTTATGTTGATACACATGATATTGCAAAAGTAATTCAAAATCAGAGAAGCATCCTGGATCTGTATCGGTTGGATATTGCCAGATATGCATCAGAAAATGAAAAGATAAAGATTAAAGCCATATTTGACAGTATTTCTGCACAACTTAATGAAAAAAACAGAAGATTTAAAATAAACAGTATTCATCCGGATGCCAGAATTTTGCGCTATGAAGACAGCTTTAACTGGCTTGCAGATGCAGGAGTCGCACTTCCTTGTTATAATGTGACAGAACCACAGGCTCCCTTACAGTTAAATGAAAAAAGAAATCTGTTTAAGCTGTATATGAATGATGTAGGACTGCTTTGTGCCTCCTGCATGGAAAATATCCAGTTTGACCTTCTCATGGGAAATGTAGATATCAATATGGGAAGTATTTTAGAAAATGCATTTGCGCAAAACCTGAAGTCCAATGGGTTTGAACTGCATTATTTTGATTCAAAGAAAGTCGGAGAACTTGATTTTGTATTACAAAAAGGTCTGTCCACAGAACTTTTGGAAATTAAATCCGGGAAAGACTTTAAAAAGCATCCCGCCATGGATCATGCCATGCAGACAGAACAATGGAAATTTGAACATTGCATTGTTTTTTCAAAATCCAATGTAGAAGTAGAAAATGAAATTTTGTATTTTCCATGGTATATGGTCATGTTTTTTCAACAGCAAAAAGAACCGGAACAAATGATTTATGAGATTGATCTTTCCTCTCTTAGTCAGAATTCATAGAAATTTAACTCAAAAATAATCCTCTAATTTTTTTCATATGCATGGCAACAACGAAAATCGGATACCTGAATCATCAGGTATCCGGTTTTCTTAGGTTTATGATTTTATTAAGAGTATTAAGAATATGACTAATTTATAATGCAGCAAGCTGCTTGCCAAGTGCCTTGCAGTTACTTACTGCTTCATCGTCCGGAGCTTCCTGGCAAATCACGCCTTCGCCGCCAACAACGGTTGCACCGGCGCCATTCATACGGTCTACCCAGTCACGCATCCATTCACCATCGCCCCATCCATAGGAGCCGAACAAACCGATTTTCTTTCCTGCTGCAAAGGTTTCAACCTCGGCAACAAAGGGTTCCATTTCACTTTCCTCTAAAACCTCAGCTCCCATTGCAGGACATCCTAATGCAAATACCGGCTGATCCTTTAAAACATCAGCACTGACACTTCCTACATAAGTTACTTCCGCTTCCTTACCGCCTTCGCGGATTCCTTCTGCAACAGCCTCTGCCATTGCCTGGGTATTTCCACCCTGTGTCCAGAAGATTACATATATCTTATCCATAATTCTGATTCCTTTCTTACCATTCCTTTAAATTTTTTATTATTTTGGACTGCATAATCTGAATTTCATCATTACCGTTTTGAACTTGTTTATGCACCCATAATGTTCACGATCTGATTCATACGGATTCCACATGACAGGAGCTGTATGAGGTTTTCTCTGGTATAATCATATTTCTGGAAAAGCTTCTGCTTTGCCTTTGAATTTTCATATACCTTCCATTCCCCGACACATAAGAACTTCTGTCCATTGTTCCGGATAAAGCCTTCGACATCCTCCGGTGGATAGCCAAGCAGAAATCCGATTTCATGTGGAAAAGGACGTTTCTTTTGAAGATATTCCTGATAATGTTTCCGGAAAGTTACTAAAATTTCCTTTAATGAAGTACAGGAATAACCAAATTCCTTTAATAATTCCTTTACCTTTTCCTGATCGAGATACCCTTCGAGTGATCTCTTCCGGTATAAAAGCAATGCAATCGTATTTCCTTTTACTCCGAGAGGATAAATCATAATGTTGCTGTTTTTTAAGATCTTCAAAACCTGCATATAATCCTCTATGGATATCTGAAACAGATTCGATATTTTTAATCCTGCAATCAAAGGCGCACATTGAAGTGCAAGCTGGATCTCTACATTTTTAATTCCACTCTCCTGCACAATTTCCCATGTTTCTCTGCTCAAGCCACTTCCTCCTTTCATAGTTAGATTAAACTAACCATATATTTAAAAGAAAAGCCATCCAGTGGCTTGTAGGATTCTTTTGAGTTAGCGTTAACTAACTGTTGCCAGTATATCTTATATATTTGAATTTGTAAACCCCTTTTTTTAAATTTATTAGAATTTTCTTTAAATTACAAAGCATAAAAAAATATAACAGTACCTCTCATGCAAAAATAATTGTGTAAATGAACTATAAGAGTTTACTTACTAAATGTCATTTACACAATCATTTCCAGATTACATAATTATTTCCATTTTATACAATCATTTTTAGAATGAATATCAGAGAATGAATGCCGGACAATCCCTTACCCTTCTTCTCTCATCCGTTCTACGATACTTTTCTGATTCACCCATTTCTGGCACAAAGCAGGAACCAGAATGCAGATGAAAAACAGAACCGGCATACAGATTACCGAAGGAATTATCGTAAATTTCATGGTAAAGTAACTATTTTCACTTAACATAAAAATAAGGTTTCCGATTCCAATACCGATCGTCCATGTAAAAATTGCTGTAAATACAGTATAAACAACCCCTTCCAGCATCAGCATATTTTTCTGCTGTCTTATTGTCATTCCGATGCTTTGCAGCATGGCCAGCTCTCTTCTTCTTGTTACAATCGAAGTAATGTTTGTATTAACAAAGTTTGCAATTCCGATTAATGCAAGCAATGCACTGATGATTGTTCCCACCATCTTATAGGTTCTTTGTGTACTTTCAAACTGGGCCGCGTAGGTCGCTCTGGAAGAATATTGCATATTGGGATCCTGTGTTTTACAATAATCGACAAGAAACTGTTCCATTGCTTCAATTTCGGAATCACTGACATCCAGCGTAACAATCATTGGGCTTTTTTTCTCTACCTTTTCCAGAAATACGTCAGAAGGTAAATACTCATTGATTTCTACAGGATGGGAATGCTGGATACTGATACTGTAGGGAATATTGGCAACCGCAAGAACTTCACAGCTCCGACTTCCACCATCTGCATCAAAGACCTGCACAGAATCTCCTACATGATACGCACTCAGTTTTCCTTCCGTGTCAAATGGACTTACGACAACATAATCTCCGCTGCGCAGCTTTTCCACATCAATTTTTCCTTCAAATACGGTAAAGTCTTCCCATGACGCATCATCAATTCCATAAACGTGGTATAGACCTGTTCCATCAGAAATGTCATTGCGCATGTTTGTGAGCCATTCTCCGGACAGCCCTAATTCCTCATCTGCCCTCTCTGCCATCGTATCCCAGTTATTGTCCAATTCTCCTATCTTTTCCAAAAAATAAACACGTTCCAGAGACTCAATTCCTTTTTGCCCGGAAAGTTTTTTGAGAAAATCATCATTTAACGTATCCTGATCATCATAATTAAGATATACATTAAACCACGACACATCCCCAACTACAAAGTCATGGATCAGCATTGCGCTTAAGTATTTTTCCATGTCAAAGCTGTTTGCCATACTGTATGCCATATTCAAAATAATTAGGCTTAATGACAGGGAAAGAATCACCATAACCGCCTTTTTGCGGTTACGTCCTACGTTATCAATTGCCATTTTCCATAGTCGGATCTTACCGCTGCGCTTATGGTTCCTTTTCCGGGTTACGGAAACATCACTTGTCCGCAACGCTTCCACCGGACTGACCTTCGCTGCCTGTTTTGATGCTTTTCGTATACTGATCAATACCGTAAGTACCGAAAAGAGAACGGCAAAAATAACAATCCAGAAATGAAAACATACCTTAACGACATTAGTATTCAAGGTTTTCAGAATATAAGGTGTAAGCAGTCCTCCAATGAGACACCCAAACAGTAGTCCGATCGGAATACCAATCAGACAGATGAACATCGCCTGCCGCCGAATCATGGTCTGAATCTGCTTTCCCGTAGTACCAATAGTTTTTAAAAGACCATAAAACCGCACATCCTTTGCCACGCTGATTAAAAACACATTGGAAATCATCAGATAACCACAAAACAGGAAAATCAGTAAAATTGCCACAACTCCGATTACAGTTGTCAAATCTATGGAAGAACCACCTATATAAGCCCAGTTTACTCCATAAGAAATCTCATCAACATCATATCCACTTTCACGGATCACTTTCTGGATTTTGGATTCTATGTTCCATGAATTTGCAAAATTAAAATCAGCATTGATAAATCCAATCATGTCTTCCTTTTTGAGATCATAATTCTGCAGGATTCCCTCTACATAATCCTTGCTGAGCCATGCTTCACTGGCAGGCGTCATAATATCTCCCTTCCAGAATCCTGTCAGTGTAAAGGTTGCGGTATAGGAATCTCCCTGAACGGAATATTTCAAGGTAACCTGTTCCCCGAGCTTTGCAGGAACACCCAGCTTTTCTAAAACCAGTGTATCTACTGCAATTTCATCTGCAGCTTCTGGCAGCCGTCCCGTTGTTGGCATGGAAAACATCATTTTTGCTTCCAAAGCATCATTCACATAACGGATTTCTGTTGGCCGTTTTCTCAGTTCTTCATTCTCTGCAGTTCCAAGTACCACAGAATAAGAAATTTCCTTAATATACGGATGCTTTTTTAAGGTCTCATACTGATCCATAGTAAGATGTTTGAATCCTCCATGTGCACTTCCACCTACCTGCCGCATTGTACTTTCTTCTATGGAAGAAGCCAGACTGCTTATAATCATAAACAGAGCGGAAAATAAAATCGTTGTAAGAATTACGGCAATTACTGCAAACAGATTTCTCATTTTTTCTGCCCGGAAAGAAGTATCTGCCACATGATAAACCGTCCGCTTATTATTCACCTTAATCATTGGCACCACCTACAATCTTTCCATCCTCAATACGGATCACACGGTCTGCCATCTGTGCAATTTCCTCGTTATGGGTAATCATCACAATCGTCTGCTTAAACTGTTCTCCCGTCACCTTCAAAAGTCCAAGCACATCCTGACTTGTTCTGCTGTCGAGATTTCCGGTCGGTTCATCTGCCAAAATAATCGACGGTTTTCCTGCCAGAGCTCTGGCAATTGCGACTCTCTGCTGCTGCCCTCCGGACAAATGACTGGATAAATTCTGCAGCTTATTCTGTAAGCCCAATGTTTCAATAACTTTTGAAACATATGCTTCATCCGGCCGGTTTCCATCGAGTCCGATCGGAAGCACAATATTTTCATATACATTCATTGTCGGAATCAGATTATACTGCTGAAAAACAAATCCGATTTTTCTCCTGCGGAAAATGGTCAGTTCTTCATCTTTTAAGGAAAAGATATTTTTTCCATCCACATACACTTCTCCCGCTGTTGGGCGGTCCAGTCCTCCCAGCATATGCAATAATGTGGATTTTCCACTTCCGGAGGTTCCCACGATTGCAACAAATTCCCCATTTTCAATTTGCAGATCTACATGATCCAATGCTTTTACCAATGTTTCTCCGCTTCCATAAATTTTCTGAAGCCACTTTGTTTCCAGAACAATCATTTCTTTTCCTTCCCCAGACCTTTTCTCACCTACACTCATCAAAAATAGTCTGCATCATATTTCTATAATACAGACTATACCTGAACATTCTTTCCAGAATCTTTCCCTGTTTCAAAAGATTCTTACAGTTTTGAAAGATTTTTATTAAATTTCCAAATCATTCTATGGATCGTAAAAATACCGAAAACACGGATCCTTCTCCTACTTTCGAGCTTACCTTGATATATCCACCCTGCTGTGTAATAATCTCTCTTGCCAGATACAGGCCCAGTCCGACACCTTCCTCCTGCTGTGAGGAACTGCTTTTATAAAACCGTCCGAATATTTTAGGAATTTCACTTTCCGGAATACCTATGCCGTTATCCTTAATATCTATTCTGGTAAATAACGGATAGGGATTGGTTTTAATTCTTATTTTTCCACCTGCTTCTGTGTATTTCACGGCATTATCCACCATATTGAATAATGCCTCAGCCGTCCACTTGGCATCAAACAATGCCCGGCATTCTGTCAGTTCTACCTCAACACAGATCTGCTTTGCTGCTGCCTTGGTCTCTACCTGTGAAACCACGTATTCTAACATCTCCTGAATACGGTTATTTTCAGGAACTGCCTGAATTACGCCATTTTCCAGACGGGATACTTTAACCAGTGACTGAATCAGAAAAGACAGCTTTTCGGACTGTGTATGAATGGAAGACACAAGCTCCCGATTTTTTTCATCCGTTTCACTTTCCTTAAGCAGCTCCGAATACAATAATAAATTTGCAATGGGTGTTTTGGTCTGGTGTGAAATATCCGAAATCAGTGCATTGATTTTCTCTTTTTCTGTCTGTAGCAGCTGCTTTCCTGTCTGACTCATTGCCAGATATTTTGCCATTTTGGTTTCCAGTGCAGACATCTTCGTTTCATCAAAGCTTCCTTCAATGGGGTCTCCGGCAATCGCACGATCCAGCATGGCATTCAGACGATCCATGATTTTATCTGCACTCCACACATTCATCGCTTACTCCTCCCACCGGTAACCAATTCCATATACCGTTTTAATATGTTGAGGCCTGCCGGGATTTTCTTCCAGTTTGTCCCTCAACCTTTTTATAGTAACCGACAATGCATTTTCATCCACATAATCTGCGTCCCCCGTCCAGATCCGGTCAATAAGTATACTTCTTTGCAGAGTAATTCCTTTATTTTCTACAAGCAGACGAAGGAGCTTCTGTTCCGTTTTACTTAGTTCAACGGATTCTTCCCTGACGTGATATTTCATTTTTGCAAAATCGAAACAGAAATCCATTGTTTCATAGCATTCCTGTTGATGCTTTTCCTGACTTCTTAATCTCGTATTTACCCGTGCCCGAAGAATAGCAAGACTAAATGGTTTCGTAATATAATCGTCTGCACCAAGCTCCAATCCGGTAACAATATCCGTTTCCAGATCATTTGCCGTTAACAGAATGACCTGCGTATTTCTTATTTTTCGAAGCTCTGTCAGATAATCCAATCCATTTCCGTCCGGCAGATTGATATCCAGAATAATCAATGCCACAAAAGACAGATCCACCTGCTTTGCTTCCTTTAAAGTAAAGCACTGTTGAATTTCATATTCCGAATTTTGCAGGGCAAGCCTGATACCATTCGATAATGCGGTATCATCTTCTATTAAGAGTATTGTTTTCAACTCATAACCTTTCTATTCTATACCAGTTCGGACATTACAATATTCTTAATCTCACGAACTAGAATACCGGTACGTCCAACACCTACCTGCTGTGTACCGAAAATCAGTGTGATACCATGCTGCGGTTCATTGGAAAAGAAGGTCCCAAGCCAGCCATCCCAGCCATATTCTCCCTTAGAAGAAAAGACAGAGGTTTCACTTTCATTTTCACAGACACGCATCAGATTTCCGTAAGTATAACCGCTCATCCAGTCCCAGCCCTGCTGAAGCTGCGGCATCTGTTCTCTGGTAAGGCCGCCATGACGCATAAAACGGACTGCCTGTGCAGGCATAATTCTCTTACCCTGATACATTCCTTCGTTCATCAGCATCTGACCGAATTTACTGTAATCATCCAGGGTACAACACAATCCTGCCCCACCGGATTCAAAGGAAGGAGCAATGTCCCTCTCATAACGAAGTCCTAAATGGTTCGTCTTTACTTCCACAAGTCCCTGCGGAGTTTCTTCATATACTCTGGCAAGACGGCTTCTGTTCTTTTCCGGTACATAAAAGCCGGTTTCATTCATTTCCAGAGGATCAAAGAAATTCTTCTGTAAGAAGGTTCCGAAGCTTTCTCCGTTTACTACTTCAATTAAAGCACCCAGAATATCGGCAGAAATTCCATACATAAATTTCTCACCGGGTTCAAAGGTAAGATCAATCTTTCCCATCTTCTGTGCAAATTCTCTGGTACTCATCGGATGATCACTGTAAAGACGCTCATCAATTTCACGGAAAACGGCATCGCTCTGTCTGCCGCTTTCTGTTTCCTCATAAGGATAAGGAAGTCCGGAGGTCATATTTAATAAATCCCGTACGGTAATTTTACGCTGTACACTCCTGCGTACTCCATTTTCATTCACATGGCCGTCCTTAAATTCCGGCAAATAATCTTCGATTGCGGATGCCAGATCAATTTTCCCCTGGGAAACAAGTAAAAGGGTTGCTGCAGCCGTTACCGGCTTACTCTGGGAATACAGACGAAAGATCGTATCCCGGCTCATCGGGGTTTTATTTGCAATGTCCCGATAACCATAATCACAATAAACCTGTTCTTCTCCATCTTTAATTACCAATACATTTGCGCCCGAGCAGCTTCCACTCTCGATAGAACGCTGCATGGCATCTAAAATTTTTTGTTTCATACCTTACCCCACTTTTGTCTTATTTATGCCTGAACTTCTTCCGGTTGTTTATCCTTGGAATACAGGAATTTCAATACAATCGGTGTTGCGATGGATGAAACGATAATCAACAGAATAACCGAAGTAAAATATACCGGCTCCAACAACCCTGCGGATAATCCTTTCTGTGCCACAATTAATGCAACCTCGCCCCGTGTCATCATTCCGACACCAATTTTAACGGAATCATGCCAGTTAAATTTACATGCCTTTGCCATTAATCCACAACCAACGATCTTACCAAGTAACCCTACAATCACAAAACCGATCGAGAATAAAAGAATACCCACGGTAATATTATCAATATTGGTCTTTAATCCGATACTTGCAAAGAAAATCGGGCCAAACAACATATAAGAATTGATGTCAACCTTGCTTTCAATATAACTGGAATCATCAATCGAACAGAGAATAATACCAGCTACATAAGCACCGGTAATATCCGCAATTCCAAAATATTTTTCTGCCACATAAGAAAGAATGAAGCAATAAGCCAGTCCGGCAATCGGAATACGTCTGGTATGAGGATATCTTTTATCCACCCACTTGAAAATCTTATAAGAAATAAATCCAACACCAACCGCAAGTACAAAGAATAAAATCGTGCTGATAATTACGGAAGATACGGAAGATTCCGGATTTTTAAATCCAATAACAAAGGTTAACACGATAATTCCGATGACATCATCAATAATGGCAGCACTTAATATCGTTGTACCGACCTTTCCTTTCAGCTTACCCATATCCTTCAGCGCCTGAACCGTAATACTTACGGAAGTTGCCGTCAGAATCGTACCTACGAATACAGCCTTATAAAATTCTTCGGATCCCCACGGTGCAAATCCATAAAATGCCATATAAAAAACAGCACCGCAAATTAAAGGAATAAATACACCGGCACAGGCAATCAAAAATGCTACCGGACCTGTTTTTAACAATTCCTTTAAATCTGTTTCCAGACCTGCGGAAAACATCAGTAAAATAACACCAACCTCTGCCATCTGCATCAAAAAATCAGTCTGACTGACAAATCCCAGTACACAGGGACCTATTAAAAGTCCTGCAATAATCTGTCCGACAACCTGTGGTGCATGAAGCTTTCTCGCAATAATTCCGCAAACCTTGGCAGCAATAATAATAATTGCCAGATCTTTCAATACCAGATACGTTTCCATTCTCAATACTCCCTCTCGTTTGTAATCAATTTGTGCCTACGTTTCAGGTCCATACCCTTCTTCTTCTGCCCTTACCTTACATCCGTTTTTGTAGGATCCGATCTGACAGATTTCTGCCTGTCTGCTTTCCATACAGAATTTACAGGAAGGACAGGCCTTTGCTTCACCGGCAAAGTCTCTTGGTATGCCCTCATTGTTCTCATTATGTCTGCAATCATAACACCAACAACTGCTACATTCAAGAAATTGTGGTAATTCTTCTAAAAAATGTGTTTCAGAAAGCAGGTCTAAGAAATCCATTTGTCCTTCAATTTGTTTTTTCAATGATAACCCCCATGTACAAAATCCCCACCACTACGGATGGGGATTTTATTCCAATATCTTAAATTACTTTGATGAATCAAATCCGATTATTCATCATCCTCATTTTCTTCTACCGGGAAAATGACTTCTTCGTCTTCCTCTTCTTCCGGTACAAAAGCATCATCCTGAGGATCCTCGAGGTTTTCTAACTCTTCTTCACTGATTTCTTCATTTCCGTTTGAAACCTTCTCACGAACCTTGGCAATCTGGGCTACCGTTACACCTTCATCCAGATTAATCAGCTTGACACCGGATGTAATTCTTCCAAGAATCGATACATCGGACATCGGAATCTGGATAATGATGCCTCCGGTTGTAATCAGCATAATTTCATGGTCATCATTTACCGCCTTTACACCAACTACATAACCGGTCTTATCGGTAATCTTGTAGCATTTTACTCCCTTACCGCCACGTTTCTGAACCGTAAACTCTTCAAGGAAGGTACGCTTGCCCATTCCCTTTTCAGAAACAATCAAGAGAGAATCACCCTGATGATCCAACTGCATACCTACGATTTCGTCCTGATCATTGAGGCTCATACCGATTACACCCATAGATGCTCTTCCTGTAGAACGTACATCGGTTTCCTTGAACCGGATGCACATACCAAACTTGGTTACCAGAATAATTTCAGTATCTTTATCGGTTACCTTAACTTCAATCAGTTCATCATCTTCACGAAGATTGATTGCAGTAAGACCATTCTTACGGACATTGCTGTATTCAATCACACTTGTTTTCTTCACAATACCCTTCTTGGTTACCATGAAGAGATTCTTATTTTCTTCATAATCCTTAATCGGAATAATGGCACTGACCTTTTCACCCGGCGTTAGCTGTAACAGATTCACAATGGCAACACCACGTGAGGTACGTCCGCTTTCCGGAATCTCATAGGTCTTCAACCGGTACACACGGCCAAAATTTGTAAAGAACATAATATAATGATGGGTTGTCGTCATTAGAAGATCTGCAATAAAGTCATCCTCAATGGTCTGCATACCCTTAATTCCCTTACCGCCGCGATGCTGTGATTTGAAGTTATCAATCGTCATTCTCTTCACATATCCTAAATTGGACATCGCAATAATGGTATTTTCATTTGGGATCATGTCTTCCATACTGATGTCATAGACATCATAACCGATCTTACTCTTACGGTCATCCCCGAATTTATCGGAAATCTCCTGAATTTCAGTACGGATTACACCAAGTAATACCTTTTCATCTGCAAGGATTTCTTTTAATCTTGCAATTCTTGCCAGTAATTCCTGATGCTCGTTCTCTAATTTTTCTCTTTCCAAACCGGTCAGAGCACGCAGTCTCATGTCAACAATCGCCTGCGCCTGAACCTCGGTTAATCCAAACCGTGCCATCAAGCTGTCTTTTGCAATCTGCGTTGTCTGGCTTGCACGGATGATCTGGATCACTTCATCAATATTATCAAGAGCGATCAGTAATCCTTGTAAAATATGGTCACGTTCTTCAGCCTTTTTCAGTTCATACTTCGTTCTTCTGGTAACAACATCTTCCTGATGCTTGATGTATTCCTTCAGCATATCCAGAATATTTAATACCTTCGGCTCATTGTTTACCAGAGCCAGCATGATAATACCAAAGGTATCCTGCATCTGGGTATGTTTAAATAACTGATTTAAAATGATATTGGCATTTACATCACGACGTAATTCAATCACAATCCGCATACCTTCACGGTCGGATTCATCACGAAGATCGGTAATTCCATCGATCTTTTTCAGTTTCACAAGTTCTGCAATTTTTAAAATCAGATTTGCCTTATTTACCATGTAAGGCAGTTCGGTTACGATAATTCTTGTCTTGCCGTTCGACATGGTTTCCATATCCGTAACTGCACGGACACGAACCTTTCCACGTCCGGTACGGTAAGCTTCTTCACAACCCTTCGTGCCAAGAATGATACCGCCTGTTGGAAAATCCGGTGCTTTAATGATGGAAATAACTTCATCAATATCGGTCTGACGATCCTCCAGAATCCGGTTATCAATGATCTTTACAATCGCATTAACTACTTCCCTTAAATTATGAGGAGGAATGTTCGTTGCCATACCTACCGCAATACCGGTTGTACCATTTACCAGAAGATTCGGATAACGGCTTGGAAGAACAGCCGGTTCTTTTTCGGTTTCATCAAAGTTTGGTACGAAATCAACGGTATCCTTATCAATGTCGGCAAGCAGTTTCATGGAAATCTTACTTAATCTTGCTTCTGTATAACGCATGGCTGCTGCACCGTCCCCATCGACGGAACCAAAGTTACCATGGCCATCGACCAAAGGATAACGGAAGGACCAGGGCTGTGCCATATTAACCAACGCACCATAAATAGAGCTGTCACCATGAGGATGATATTTACCCATGGTATCACCGACGATACGGGCGCTCTTACGATGCGGCTTATCCGGTCCGTTATTTAATTCAATCATGGAATAAAGCACTCGTCTTTGTACCGGCTTCAAACCGTCTCTTACATCTGGCAATGCACGTGATGCAATAACGCTCATCGCATAATTGATATAAGAGGTTTCCATGGTTTTCTGTAAATCCACGTCATGAATTTTATCAAAAATATTGTCTTCCATGCTTGTCTCCATTTCGAAGAAATTTTATTTGACTTGTTAGATATCCAGGTTATTTACAAACTTTGCATTTTCTTCAATAAATTCCCGTCTCGGCTCTACCTTGTCACCCATTAGGGTAGTAAAGGTCAGATCCACTTCGGATTCGGTTTCTTCATTCATGGATACACGAAGAAGAATTCTCCGTTCCGGATCCATGGTGGTTTCCCAAAGCTGTTCCGGATCCATCTCTCCAAGTCCTTTGTAACGCTGGATCTTATTATTCTGATCACGACCAACTTCTGTAAGAATCTGGTTCAGTTCTTCATCACTGTATGCATACCAGACATTTTTATTTTTCTCAAGCTTATAAAGAGGGGGTTGTGCAAGATAAACATGTCCCTGCTTAATCAGCTCCGGCATAAACCGGTAAATAAAAGTCAGAAGTAAGGTTGCAATATGTGCACCATCCACATCGGCATCAGTCATTAAAATAATCTTATGATAACGAAGCTTGCTGATATCAAAATCATTGTGAATACCGGTACCAAATGCTGTAATCATTGCTTTGATTTCCGCATTGGCATAAATTTTATCCAGTCTTGCTTTTTCTACATTCAGAATTTTACCACGAAGTGGAAGAATGGCCTGCGTAGCACGGCTTCTTGCGGTCTTTGCACTACCACCTGCGGAATCTCCCTCTACGATGTAAATTTCACAGTTCTTCGGATCCTTATCGGAACAGTCTGCCAGCTTACCGGGAAGAGATGCTGTTTCCAGAGCCGTTTTTCTTCTGGTTAAATCTCTTGCTTTCCGCGCAGCATCGCGGGCACGCTGTGCCAGAATTGATTTTTCACAGATGGTCTTGGCAATCATCGGATTCTGTTCCAGATAATAAGTCAGCTGCTCACTTACAATACTGTCTACTGCAGTTCTTGCTTCGGAGTTACCAAGCTTCTGCTTGGTCTGTCCTTCAAACTGGGGATCCTCAATCTTAACACTAACAATCGCAGTCAGTCCTTCACGGATATCATCACCGGTCAAATTCGGTTCACTGTCTTTTAATAACTTGGCACTTCTTGCATAATCATTAAACGTTTTCGTTAATGCATTACGGAAACCAACCAGATGGGTACCACCCTCCGGTGTATTAATGTTATTTACGAAACTGAAAGAGCTTTCATTGTAAGAATCATTGTGCTGCATGGCAACTTCCACGTATACATTGTTCTTCTTACCTTCAAAATAAAGCACATTCTCATACAAAGCAGTCTTACTGCGGTTTAAGTAAGTAACGAATTCCTTAATACCGCCTTCATAGTGGAATTCCCGTTCAACCGGCTTCTGATCCTCTTCCACACGAAGGTCACGAAGAATAATATGGAGTCCCTTCGTTAAGAATGCCATTTCTCTTAGACGCTGCTTTAAAACATCAAATTCATATACCGTTGTTTCTGTAAAAATTGTTGCATCCGGTTTAAAGGTAACAGTAGTACCGGTCTTTTCTTTCTCACAGGTCCCTATTTCTTTTAAGGGATAACATACATGTCCTCTTTCATAACGCTGCTGATAAACTTTACCATCAGTATATACCTGAACCTCCAGCCAATCGGACAATGCATTCACAACAGAAGCACCTACACCGTGCAGACCACCGGATACTTTGTATCCTCCACCGCCGAATTTACCGCCGGCATGAAGAATCGTAAATACCACTTCGACAGCAGGAAGTCCTGCTTTATGATTGATTCCGACCGGAATACCTCTACCGTTATCCACAACAGTAATGGAATTATCCTCATTAATAGTCACAATAATCTTATCACAATAACCGGCCAGGGCTTCATCTACGGCATTATCTACAATTTCATACACCAGGTGATGTAATCCTCTGCTGGAAGTAGTACCAATATACATACCAGGTCTTTTACGAACTGCTTCGAGACCTTCCAGAATTTGTATCTGGTCAGCTCCATAATTATTCTGTTCCATGATTTGCCTCCACTTTTCCGTTTTCTACCCTGAATACCCGGTCTATTTCAAAACGGTTATTAATAAATTCATCCAGACCTGTACAGGTAATAATAGTCTGAATATCACCAATACTGTTCAATAAATAATTCTGCCGGCTACTGTCTAATTCTGACAAAACATCATCCAGCAGTAAAACAGGAGTATCTTTCGTAATTTTCTTTACAAGTTCAATTTCTGATAATTTTAAAGAAAGTGCAACGGTACGCTGTTGTCCCTGAGAACCATATTTACGAATATCAATTCCATTTACCAGAAAAGAAAAATCATCTCTGTGAGGTCCGACGGAAGTCATCTTGGCACGGATATCTTTTTCCTGGGAATCCTTCATTTTCTGTTCAAAATCTTCAATCGACACATCCGGTTCATACTGAATCACAATATGTTCCTTACCACCGGATAATTTATTATGGATTTCTTCAATGATTTCACTTAACTGTTTCGCAAAAATTTCACGTTTTTCAATGATCTTGCTTCCATAGGAAACAAGCTGTGAATCCCAGATATTCAGGGTTTCACGTAATCCCGGATTAAAATACATATCCTTAAGGAGTTTATTTCTCTGATTAATGATTTTGTTGTAATTATTCAGGTTATAAAGATAAAAATGATCTAACTGACAAAGCTCCATATCTGTAAAACGTCTGCGTTCTGCAGGACCGTCCTTGATAATGGATAAATCCTCAGGAGAAAAGAAAACAACATTCAATAATCCTAACAGATCTGCGGCCTTTTTAATCTTTTGTCCATCAATGGCAATTCCCTTTGATTTATTCTTACGAAGATGCATGTCCACACGCTGTTCCACGCCATCTTTTTCAAGATAAGTACGAATATGGGCCTCTTCTTTATCAAAATTGATGATTTCTTTATCTTTACTTCCTTTATGTGATTTTGTTGTAGCAGAAACATAGATTGCTTCCAGAATGTTTGTTTTGCCCTGGGCATTATCTCCGTATAGGATATTCGTGCCCTTATCAAAACTGATTTCCAGATGCTCATAGTTTCTGAAATCTGCAAGTTCTAATGATTTGATAATCATGAATCAGTTAACAACCTTTATTTGTTTATTCTCAAATTCCACAATGTCACCATCATGTAATTTCTTGCCTCTTTGTGTTTCTACTTCCCCGTTTACCTTAACAAGTCCGTCCTGAATCACAAATTTTGCATCTACACCACTGTCACAAAACCCTGCAAGCTTCAACAACTGGCCGAGCTTGATAAATTCGTCTTTAATCTTAATGGATTCCATATTATGACCTCTTATGAAACAGTTGTAAAGTTAACAGGAAGAATCAGATAAATATACTTTTCTTCGGAATCCTTGATAAAGCAGGGTGCCTTCGGATTTACCAGATAAATATCAATTTCTTCATCATCAATAACACGAAGTGCATCAATCATAAACTTCGGATTAAACCCAATCAGAAGATCCTTACCCTGTTTTGTAATGGAAATATCTTCATTCATGCTTCCGACGGTGGAATTCATTTTTAATTCCATGGTTTCATCCGTAATGTGAATTATAATCGGCTTCTTGTCTCCTTCTTTTACAAGAAGAGTGGCTCTGTCGATGGATTCCAATAACTCACGTTTATTAATCGTAACCTTGGTTTCATAATCACTGGATAACATCTGATCAATCTTAAAATATTCTCCTTCGATCAGACGGGAAACTACAACCGTATTATCAAATTCAAATACGATATGCTTTCCTGTAAAGAAAATATTTACATCCTTATCTGCATCACCGGAAAGGATCTTGCTTACTTCACTTAAGGTCTTACCGGGAACAACCACCTTTTTCGCAGGATAGCTGTTTTTCAAGTTGATCTTACGAATGGAAATACGGTGTCCGTCAAGTGATACCACCTTTAACACATCACCATTGATTTCAAATAATTCACCGGTCATCAGCTTATTGTTATCATTATCGGCAATAGAGAAAATGGTCTGTCTTACAACTTCCTTCAACGTAAACTGGGAAACCGTAATAGAATCAATTCGTTCAATCGAAGGTAGATAAGTGAAATCTTCACCGGATTTACCAATAATGGTAAACTTTGCTTTTTCACAGGTGATGTTTGTTTTCATGGAGTTATCCACTTCAATTGTTACATCACTGTCCGGAAGCTTACGAACAATATCCAAAAATATCTTGGCATCCAGAGCGATCTGTCCTTTTTCAAGGATATCTCCTTCGATCGTTGTTTCAATACCAAGCTCCATATCATTTGCCATTAGCTTAATAACTCCCTTGGTTGCATCCAAAAGAATACATTCAAGGATCGACATTGTTGTTTTATTCGGTACAGCTTTTGAAACAATCTGTACTCCGTTTAAAAGATTTGATTTACTGCATACTAATTTCATCCGACCAGGCTCCCTTTCGTAGTAATTAATTAATAATATATTTAGTAAGATTCTTATTAAGCAATGTAGATATGTGTATAACTCTTTTATTATACTATTTATAAGTTAAAAATGAAATGATAAACACGTGGATATTTCATTTTTAACCTGTGAGTAATTCTTAATTAATGTGGATTAAGTTTCTTCATAATAATTTCCACATTGTTACGAAGTTCTTCATCCGTTTCAAGTTTAGTGGAAATCTTGTTGATACCGTGGATAACTGTAGTGTGATCCTTCTTATTAATATATTTGCCAATATTCTGCTGGGATTCTACTGTAAGCTTGCTGGCGACATACATATAAACCTGTCTTGGAAGAACAAATTCGGAATTACGTCTGGGAGATTTAATATCCTCAGGTTTTACTCCATAATGTTCTGCAACCACATTAATAATTAAATCCGGTGTGATCTGTTTTACTTTATTCGGAGAAATCAGATCTTTTAAGGTTTCAATTACGATATCCAATGTAATATCTACTTTATTTAATTTGGAATAAGCAATGACTTTGTTAAAAGCACCTTCCAATTCCCGGATGTTCGATTTAATATTAGAAGCAATATAATCGAAGATCTCTTCTGAGATTTCTTTATTATAGCTTTCTGCATTCTTTTTCAGGATGGCCATTCTGGTTTCATAATCCGGTGGCTGGATATCTGCAATTAATCCCCATTCGAAACGGGAACGGAAACGTTCTTCCAAAGTTTCCATTTCTTTCGGAGGTTTATCGGAAGAAAGAATAATCTGCTTACCGGCAGAATGAAGTTCATTAAAGGTGTGGAAAAACTCTTCCTGTGTACTTTCTTTTCCTATAATAAACTGGACGTCATCGATTAAAAGCACATCGACTGTACGGTACTTGTCCCTTAATTTGGTCATTTTGGCAGCATTACCGCTACGGATGGATTCAATCACTTCGTTGGTAAACTGCTCGGAAGTTACATACAATACCTTCATATCCGGATTCTGATCCAAAATAAAATGTCCGATGGAATGCATCAGGTGTGTCTTACCAAGACCGGCTCCTCCATATAAATAAAGAGGGTTGTAGGCAACACCTGGGGATTCTGCTACTGCTAAGGAAGCAGAATGAGCAAATTTATTGTTATTTCCTACGACAAAGGTATCAAAACGATATTTGGAATTCAGGTTTGCATTCTCATAGTTAATGTTGTAAACATTGCTGGGTGCAGAAAGCATTTCATCTTCTGCGTCCTTTTCCAAAATAAAGGAAATGTCATAGGTTTCATCCATCATTTCGGAAATGGTTACCTGAAAGTAACTCTTGTACTTATTGGAAATATATTTTAGGGCATGCGCCTGATCGGAGGGAATCATAATGGTTACCACTCCGTCTTTTACATTATTAAAATTTAATGGTTTTACCCATGTATTATAGGAAATATCAGAAAGATCGTATTCTTCACGAAGAGTTTCTTTGATGAGATCCCAATTTTCCCTGATCTGATTAGCGTTATCCATTTTACAATTCCTTACGTAACTGTTCAGTACCTTCACAGTTCATTCCTTACTTATTAAGAGAACAGATGATTATTGTCCTACTCTATCTTAATATAAATTTGATAAAATTTCAAATGATATATCTGTGATAAATTTAGAATAAGGAAAGAAATTTTTAACAGGTTTTTCAGATATTTTACAGATAGTTTACATAAAGTTATTATTTGATTTTTAAATTTGTGAATAAAGTTTTTAAGTAATCAACAATATACACAACGGTTTTATGGGATAAATCGCCGTAAAAAAGAGAATTATGTCGATAAATAAAAAGTTATCCACAACTTATCCACGTTATGTGGATTAATTTACGTTAACTAACCCCCAAAAGTTGATACTACTAGATATAGAAATAGTTCATCAATATGTTGTCCTATGAATTTTATGAATAAAAAAATATCTTTAAATATATAGAAAAATAGCCCTTTTTTACTTGACTCCCGGCATTTAATCCTATATAATCGACTTGTTATTTTCCTAAGAGGATATTTGTTTACCTTATATATAAATAAGGTTCATAGTAAAGGAGGTGTTCCAACATGAAAATGACTTTCCAGCCTAAGAACAGACAGAGATCTAAGGTACATGGTTTCAGAGCCAGAATGAGTACTCCTGGTGGAAGAAAGGTTTTAGCTGCCAGAAGAGCAAAAGGAAGAAAGAAATTATCAGCATAGGCCGCGTTACGTGGCCTTTTTTTACTTAAGGAAACGGAAACGCTGATTAAAGCGTTTCCTTAAGAAAATTATGATGAAATTTTCAGATTCATTAAAAAGAAATATTGATTTCCAGAATGTTT
>CAVHRK010000122.1:0-4965 GCA_963638365.1 Anaerobutyricum sp.
TATTTTATCATAGAAGACCTTAAAATCCTATTTACAGAAAAACTTTCACAGACTCCATTTATCAAAAGAAGCTCAGTCAGTTATCGAAAGCTACTTCAACGAGAATGAAGCATTGCTTTCAGACCGCACCTGTCCTATGAGAGAATGGTTAGCCAAAAATGTGGGTGCAGTATTACGAATTGCCGGAGTATTGCATCTTGCATCCGGTCTTGACCATAACACACTTGTATCGGAAGATACCATGACAAAAGCTGTAGCAATTGGTCGATATTTTCGCAATCATGCAAGATACGCCTACTCGGTAATGGATGGGGATGATACGGTCAAAAAAGCTGAATATGTGTTGGCAAAATTACGGTGCTATCAAAGTCGGCTTGTCAAGCGTCGTGAGGTATTTCGGGATTGTAGAGGGAAGTATTTTAAAACTGTGGATGATTTAAAGCCTACACTGAATTTGCTTGAAGAATATGGATATCTCCATCAGCAAAGCATCCCTGTGGATGGTACAAATCGTCCAAGTGAGATTATCCATATCAGTCCATATATCAATCTGTAAGATATGTGGACTGAAAGGACAATAGGGACAAAAGAAAAGCGTTAGCTGTCCTTAAAGTCCTTGTTGTCCGTGAAATGTACGTAGCTACATTTCTGCACCGCTAGGGGCACAAAAGGGATGCAAGGGAACGTTGCCCCACACTTTACGGAATGTAAAGTATAGTGGGTTACACTTCTGTCGGAAGTGGCTGCGGTTATGTGCCGTATCCGGCTGTCACGCAGATGCTTTCGCAGAAGTTATGAAAGGAGGATGTGAATGGCAAAATTAGTTTGTCATGGCGAAAAATATACAAAAGGTGCTATCTCAAAAATTGAGCGACATAACGAACGATTAAACGAGCATTACGGCAATCAGGACATTGATTTGGAGCGTAGTCACTTAAATTACCGATTGATGGAATGCGCGGAAAAGAATTACTTTACGGCAGTAATGAAACTGGTGGATGCCAGAAACAATCCTACCAGAAAGAAGCTTCGCAAGGATGCTATTGTATTAACAGAATTTATCATATCATCCAGCAATGAGTTTTTTGATACCTTATCACTGGAGAGACAAAGGGAATATTTTCAGTCTTCCATGGAATATCTGGAAACACTCTTTGGTAAGAAAAATACGATTTATGCCGTAGTTCACAATGATGAGCATACACCGCATATGCACTTCGGATTTGTACCTATGACGGAGGATAATCGTGTCTGTGCCAAAGAGGTCATAAATCGTAATATTCTTCGTCAGATACAGGAGGAACTGCCAAAGCATTTGCAGAAAGCCGGATTTGATATTGAGCGTGGAGAAGTAAATTCTGAAGCAGTTCATCGCACAGTAAAGCAGTATAAGGCTGATATGGAGAAGGAAAAGGCTGAGCTTGCTACTGCCATTCAAGGGCAAAAACAGGAATTACAGACGATTGCTGAGAAAAAGACGGAGATTCGTTCTGTGGAAGAAATAGCAACCGGAAAAACATTACTTGGTGGCAAGGTAACTGTGGAGGAAGCCGATTATCAGAAACTTACCGATTTGGCAAAGAAACAGATTGCCGCAGAAAGCAAAGAAAAGAAACTTAAGAGAGAAAATGCTGCTCTGCGTAAAGAAAATCAGCAATTAAAGACATCCAATGAAGCCCTAAGCTCCCAGCTTACCAGTGAGCAGTCTATGAGTAGACGACTTTCCTTAAAGAAGCTGGAAGTAGAGGTTCATGAACTTCGTAAATTCAAGCAAATGGCAGAAAAATTTCTGACAGAGCACGGTTTGAAGGATTATTTCAGAAAAGCATTCATACATTCTAATAATCAGGAACTTTAGGAGTAAATGGTGCTTGAAACAGATAAAAACAGTCTTACAGAAAAGGAGAAATTGATGAATATAACACTTGATGCAACACAGCAAAAGGAATTAAAGAAAACGCTGAAATGCGGAATTTATAAGGAATTACATAAACGGGATGTTTTGACAGATGCGCAACTAAACAGCTTGCTTGAACGTAATTCTTAGAAATTCACTTGCACATCACCATATACATTGTTATACTGTAGATGGTGATGTGTCAGCCTAACAAAAGGAGGACACACTAAATGACAAAATGTAAACTTAGAGTTGCCGCATATTGCAGAGTTTCTACCGACAAGGATGACCAGACCAATTCCTTAATCAGCCAGCGCAAATACTTTGCAGATTACATTACCCACCATGAGGACTGGACTTTGATGGATGTGTATTATGATGAGGGTATCAGCGGTACACAGACTAAGAAGCGTGCCGGATTTAATGCCATGATTGAAGATGCTATGCGAGGTGAAATTGACCTTATTCTCACCAAGGAAGTATGTCGATTTGCAAGAAACACGGTGGATACCCTGTCCTACACCCGAAAGCTAAAGGATAACGGTGTTGGTGTGATTTTTACCATTGATAACATTGACACCAGGGATTCGGATGGTGAGCTTCGTCTGACCATTATGGCAAGTATTGCACAGGAAGAAAGCCGTAAGACTTCGGAGCGTGTGAAGTGGGGGCAGAAACGCCGGATGGAGCAAGGCATTGTCTTTGGCAGGGACTTGATTGGATATACTGTCCGAGATGGAGAGCTTGCAATCAATGAGGAAGAAGTACCTATCGTCCGTGCTATTTTTCACAAATATACCAACGAGGGAAAAGGTACTCATGTGATTGCAAGGGAATTGTCAGAGGAAGGTTTACGTCCTAAGAGAGTTAAGCTATGGTCTGCTACCGTTATTCTCAGGGCATTACGAAACGAGAAATATGTGGGTGACTTGTGTCAGAAGAAAACCTTTACACCCAACTATCTGACACATGCAAAGAAGTACAATCGAGGGAATGAAGAAATGGTTTATTTGAAAGACCACCACGAGCCTATCATTGATAGAGATTTGTGGAACCGGACAGAGGAGGAATTACTCCGGCGTGCGCCTACGGAAGAAATGAAATCCAAGCACAGCAATCGCTATTGGTCCAGTGGTAAGCTCTATTGTGGAATGTGCGGCCAACGATATGTCAGCCGTACCAAGAAGCTGAAAAACGGCACTACCTACAAGGCTTGGCGTTGCTATGCAGCAGCAAACCACGGAACCCGTAAGGTATCTGAGGATGGTGAAATAACCGGCTGTGACAATGGTTCTATCAACGAGCGTTCATTACTTACCTGTGTACATTACTGTATCTGCCAGCTACAGACCAATCAAAAGGAATTAAAGAAGGAAATTCTACAGGAAATCAAGGCAATCAAAGGTATCACAGAGAAAAAGCTTGATACAAAGCGTATTACAGAGAAAATGGAGAATTTGAATACCAAGAAACGTAAAGCCATTGACTTAATGCTGGATGGATTGATTTCTAAGGCTGATTTACAGGAGCAGACAAAATGGTACGATGAACAGCTCGCAGAGCTTTCAGAACTGCTTTCTAATTCGCAGAGTAAGGATAAGGAACAGGCAAAGCAGATTGATGTATTCGAACAGTATATCACCGCTTTGGACGAGATTATGACCTTTGATGAAACTAACGAAAGTCTGTACCGTGAGATACTGGATAAAATGATTATTTACCATGACAACACGGTTGAGGTCTGGCTGAAATGCGTTCCCTTCGGCATGAAGCTGACCATTCACTCCTATGGTAAGAATGAGGACTATACCACGAACATTCTTGCTATGGAAATCATTGAAAAATCTTAAGGCTCCGGAAAACGAAACTTCCGGAGCATCTACTTAAATCTAAGATGTGCAATACCGATACCGATACACCGATATCCGTCAGAATAGCAGCAACCTCACGATAAGGCATGGAATAGCGTTGGGACAGATAGCGCATGGATGCTCCGAGTTCTCCGTCAGGGCCCCCGTACTGGCTCATGATCGCCTGTGCAAGTGTTGCATTCGGATTTTTGATATTAACCGGGAATTGTAATCGTTTTTCATATTTCCACATAGCTTAACATTCTCCTTCCCATGGCCATGGCTGTAAAGCCCATTTCCATTCATCGTGTTTACATGCATCAATATCCTGAATGCTCAAAGGACCATACTTTGCAGCATATTCCTTCATAGCCTGATTTTTCATCCGCACATAATGCTTGGTATATTCGATCGCATCGCGGTCAGTCGGATGTGTGTCCAGATATTCGTTCATTTCAACAATCACGAAATCCATGATATCAATGTTGTGAAGAAGACGGCTCTGTTCGGAATTAAAATTGGTCATTTCACGCATCTCCTTCCCTTAAAAGGTTTTTCAAGCTCAGGGAAAATCGTTCCTACTTTAAACGCTTCTTCGAGGTTTTCAAAAACGTTAGTCAGATGCTGCCAGGGAACGTATGCCATCGCAACCGGAAATTTATCAATATATTCACTTTTAAAACGATCCTGCATAATACTCCTTGTGTGCTGTTTTTATTACTATATTCTATGAATTTGTGCAGGATTGGTGTTGGAAGTTTGCAGATTTATGGAAAGGATGAAAATTAGCAGTAATTCCAATTGAGAAAATAAATGAAATATAATATAATTTAATTATAAAATTTTGAAGTTGTGGAGGTAACTTATGGAGAAATTAACAAAAGAAGCTGAAGAAATATTAATTGAGCGATTTGGAAAAGACAGTATTATTGCGTTGGCAACAACTATAGATGAAGTTCCTTATGTTCGTAATGTAAATGCTTTTTATGCTGATGGTGCATTTTATGTGCTTACATATGGATTATCAAACAAAATGAAGCAGATTGAAATAAATCCTATTGTAGCACTTGCTGGTGACTGGTTTACCGCACATGGAAAAGGAATTAACTTAGGGTATTTCGGGAAAGAAGAAAATAAAGATATTGCAAATAAGATGCGAGTGGCATTTTCCGAGTGGATTGATAATGGACATAATAATTTTGATGATGTCAATACATG
>CAVHRK010000123.1:0-12100 GCA_963638365.1 Anaerobutyricum sp.
TGTATATTCTGGATCATCAGATGTATCTGCGGACATATGATGAAAACTATAACACCGATTATCATACGATCTCATTAGAGGAAAACGGAGATATCGGGGAAGAGATTACCGGTACAAGGGAGGACGGAAGAGCTTCCATTCCGGCAGGGTATGAAGAGATTCAGATCATGGATATGGAAGGCAGGCTTTATTATGCCTATCAGAACCGGTACTTCCCACAGATTCTTTTGCAGGATGAAAATCAGAATTATGTCCTGTATGATCCGGATACCGGTGAAATAACGGAACTGCTCTCTTCGGACTATTCCGTGAATTATTATGATGGCTGGCATATCCTGTATTACATAAGTGGAAATAGCTCCGAAGATGGGGAAGCGCATCAGTATTACCGGAACCTTAAGACCGGTGAGGAACACGAGCTTTCTGCTGAAAAGAGGAATGTGATCGGTGCGGATGCTGAAGGAATTTACTATATGAAATACAATTCGGAAACCGATCTGCGTCAGACCAAAGAGCAGATGTGGCATCAGACTTACGGTAGTCTGGATCAGGGACGGGAAGGACAGTATTTATATCAGATTATCTGGAGTCCATATATTAAGTGGAATCTGAATCTGGTAGAGAATAGTCTTCTGATGCTCTCCCATGGAGAGCTGTATGTCATTGAGGATTCCGGGGATCAGACCGTGTTTGCATCCTATAACTGGCTGACCGGAAAATCGGAAAATGCAGCCGTTCTTGCTGACCGGGGAATTGATCAGATCGGGCAGTTTTATTATGAGGCGGATGAAGAGCTGTGTGAGAATTGCGGCAGCGCAAGGTATGCTTATTATGTCGAAGGCTTTACTCTGAATGGAAATATGCCGGGAGATGAGGAGATAAATGCACAGGTACAGGAAATAACCGATTCCATGATAGGGAATGTGGCAGAAATGGGCTTTGATGAGGAAGAACCCCATGAAGAAGCGTACTGGAACGAAAGTTCGGTTACTTGTTGGGTAGATCTTTCTTATTATAATGACCGCTATATCGGGCTTTTGTGGAATGGGTATGATTATCACAGTGGTGCAGCTCATGGTATACCATATAAGATTTTCCGGCTTTATGATCGGGAGACGGGAGAGGAACTTTATCTGGACGATATTCTTGCCACTTCCGAAGAGGAGTTAAATGCCATTGTGACCCGGAAGTTTGAAGAGCGGTATAAGAAAGACGAAATCCCGGAAGGAAACTTTGGTTTTAGGTATATTTCGAGAAATGCTGGATTCCTGGAGGATCACCACTTGAAGGCGGGAGCTTATTATCTGACTGAAGAAGGACTGGTGTATTACTTTGGAGTCTATGAAGTGGCAGGCTATGCAAAAGGAATGCCGGAGGTTCTCATCCCCTACGATGAGCTTAAATGGAAGATTGATTTATCATAATGGCAGTGCGATAATGGAATATATGGAAAGGGAAAGTTATGAAAAAACGGATTTGTATCAGTATAGCAGGACTTCTTGTCCTGTCTTTGCTTACCGGGTGCTCAGCAGCCGGACAGGTGATGAAGCTGTGGGAGCAGACGGCATGGGAAGAACAGCAGAGGACAGAGCAGGAAGAAGAAAAAGAAGAGGAAGAAATTGATCCGGAATATACCTATGAACAGCCGGAGGAGGAGACCGGAGGTCCTGTACAGGAAGACGGGACGGAGGATCTGCAGGCGTTGTTTGATGCCGGGTTTCCTTATCATCTGAACGGAAGATATGCGGTCCGGGGAGAGATGATTTATTTTGCATCGAATGAAGCGGTTTACGGCTACAATCAGATCACCGGGGAGTTTGAGGCTTTTCCGCTTACCGGTGCCGATTATGAAATGCCCAAGACCTATTTAGGAATGGTAGATAACGGAAAGCTTTATCTCGATGGAGAATATCTGTACTACTTTAATGACTTCTATCTGGAGAGGGGGAATCGTGCAGAAAGTCTTCTGTATCAGGTGGATCTTTCTACCGGTGAGGCTTCTCAGGTGGAGTTTCCGGTTGATGAATATGTCACGGATCTGTATATTCTGAGTCATCAGATGTATCTGCGGACATATGATGAAAACTATAACACCAATTATCATACGATCGCGTTAGAGGAAAAAGGAGATATTGGGGAAGAGATTACCGGTACGAGGGAGGACGGACGAGCTTCCATTCCGGACGGGTATGAAGAGATTCTGATCATGAATATGGAAGGCTGGCTTTATTATGCCTATCAGAACCGGTATTTCCCACAGATCCTTTTGCAGGATGAAAATCAGAATTATGTCCTGTATGATCCGGATACTGAAGAGATAGCGGAACTGCTTTCTTCCGACTATTCCGTGAATTATTATGATGGCTGGCATTTGCTGTATTACTTAGGTGAATATATGTCCGAGGACGGGGAAGCCCATCAGTATTACCGGAACCTTAATACAGGGGAAGAATACGAGCTTTCTGCTGAAAAGCGGAATGTGATCGGTGCGGATATTGAAGGAATCTATTATATGAAGCACAATTCGGAAACGAATCTGCATCAGACCGAAGATCAGATGTGGTACCAGACCTATGATAGTATGGAACAGGGACGGGAAGGACAGTATTTATATCAGATTATCTGGAGTCCATATATTAAGAATAATCTGGATCTGGTAGAGAACAGTCTCCTGACGCTCTCCCATGGAGAGCTGTATGTCATTGAGGATTCCGGGGATCAGGTCGTTTTTGCTTTCTATAACTGGCTGACCGGAAAATCGGAAAACGCAGTCGTTCTTGCTGACCGGAGAATTGATCAGATCGGGCAGTTTTACTATGAAGCGGATGAAGAACTGTGTGAGAATTGCGGCAAACCAGTATATGCATATTATATAGAAGGTTTTACCCTGAATGTAAGCATGCCGGGAGATGAAGCAATTAATGCGCAGTTACAGGAAATAACGGATTCCATGATAGAGAATGCCCCAGAAGTGGGTATAGATGAGGAAGAATACCATGAAGGAGTGTACTTTAGGGAAGGTTCGATTACCTGTGAAGTAGATCTTTCTTATTATAATGACCGTTACATGGGATTTTTGCGGAGCGGGTATGATGATTACAGCGGCGCAGTCCATGGAATGCCCTATAGGCATTTCCTGCTTTATGACCGGGAGACGGGAGAAAAGCTTTATCTGGACGATATTCTGGCAAGCTCCGAAGAGGAGTTAAATGCCATCGTGACCCGGATGTTTGAAGAAAGGCATGGTGGTGAGGTAACCTGGGAAAAGGAACTTGAATATATCTCAGAAAACGCCGGATTTCTGGAGGGTCATCACTTGAAAGCAGGAGATTATTATCTGACGGAGGAAGGACTTGTGTATTATTTCGGAATCTATGAAGTGGCAAGCTATGCGGAAGGATTTCCGGAGGTTCTCATTCCCTACGATGAGCTTAAATGGAAGATCGATTTATCATAATGGCAGAGCGAAAAAGTCAGGCATTTGTCGAAAACGGCAGATGCCTGACTTTTGTATAATGATGTAAAATTTTGCATAAATACTAATCAAAGCATAAAATTGTATTAAATTCCGTACAAGGGAAATGCTGGAACTGTGATTTTAGGCTGGAAAAGTGAATGAGAATGTGCTATCATTAAGCATTATGTGGAGTGCTTTAGCATAGTAACAAATTAATGAGGTGACAAAAATGCTGAAATATATTCTCAAAAGAATATTACTTGCCATCGTGACCATCTGGGCCGTGGCAACCCTGACCTTTTTCCTGATGAACATGGTTCCCGGCGGACCGTTTCTTTCCGAAAAGGCCATCAGTCCTCAGGCAACAGCCGCCCTGGAGGCAAAATATGGACTGGACAAGCCGTTGTGGCAGCAGTATCTGACCTACATGGCAGGTGCCTGTCACGGTGATTTCGGTGACAGCTTAAAGCAGAGAGGACGTACCGTTATGGATATCATTACCATGAAGTTCCCGGTATCTGCCCGTGTGGGTGGTGTGTCCGTACTGGTTGCATTGCTGTTCGGCGTTCCGCTTGGCTGTATCGCAGCACTGAAAAGAGGGAAGTTCCTTGATAATCTGATCAGTGTCGTTTCCACCTGTGGAATTGCCGTGCCAAGCTTCGTAATCTGTACCCTGCTTTTATACTTCTTCGGTGTAAAGCTGCAGGTTCTGCCGACTATGGGACTTACTTCCTGGAAACATTATGTGATGCCGGTTATGGCGCTTGCTTTTTATCCGACCGCATATATTATGCGTCTGATGAGATCCTCCATGCTGGATGTTCTCGGACAGGACTATATGCGTACTGCGAAGGCCAAAGGTCTTGCAGGCGGCAAGATTCTGTTCAAGCATGCGTTACGAAATGCAATTCTTCCGGTCATTACCTATGTAGGACCGTTACTTGCCTATACCGTAACAGGAAGCTTTGTAGTTGAGAAGATCTTCACGATTCCGGGACTTGGAGGAGAGTTCATTACTGCAATTAACGGACGTGATTATACCCTGATTATGGGAACAACCATTTTCCTTGCAACATTGATTATTCTTATGAATGTGGTTGTTGATATCGTATACAAGATTGTGGATCCGAGAATTAAATTAAAGTAAGGAGTCAGTCCATGAAAGAGAATCCAATTAGTTTTCAGTTAAAATTAAAACCTGAAGATTTTCTTCCGGCAACCGAGGAAGAGAAGCAGAGTCAGGTCATTATGCGTGAGAGCGTGAGCTTCTGGAAGGACGGAGCGAGACGCCTTCGCAAGAATAAAGTGGCAATGGTGAGCCTTGTGGTGATTATCCTTGTTATGATCTTTTCCTTTATCGTTCCTTCTTTTTATCCGTATAATTACAAGGATCAGATTAAAGGAGCCAATAACCTTCGCCCGATGCAGTATTCCGAAGAGGAGCAGGCGAGAATTGATGCCGGTGAGAAAGTATTTCCCCATATCTTTGGTACCGACAAGATGGGACGTGATTATGCCATCCGTGTGATGATGGGAAGCCGTATTTCTCTTCTCGTTGGTCTGATTGCAACCGGTATTATCCTGATTATCGGATCCATTTACGGATCGGTGGCTGCGTTCTTTGGTGGATGGGTTGATCTGGTGATGATGAGAATTGTGGATATTATTTATACGATCCCGGATATTCTGCTGATCGTATTATTATCCTTTGCATTGAAAGCACCGCTTGCACAATTAAAGGAAGCCCCCGGTTTTGCCTGGGTTGGTGTCGTAGGTGAAAACCTGATCAGTATCTTCGTTGTATTTGCCCTTCTTTACTGGGTAGGTATGGCGAGAATGGTACGAAGCCAGGTGCTGATGCTTAAGGAAAGTGAATACGTTACAGCAGCAAGAGCGCTTGGTGTCAGCAATGCGAAGATCATTAAGAAGCATCTGCTTACAAACTGTATCGGAACCCTGATCGTTACCACAACACTGCAGATTCCGTCTTCCATCTTTACCGAAAGCTTCTTAAGTTTCTTGGGTATGGGTGTTGCGGTTCCGCTTCCTTCCCTGGGAAGTCTGGCAAGTGATGCGATCAACGGTATGAATACCTATCCGTATCTGCTGTTTATTCCGGCATTACTGATCAGTTTGATTATTTTGAGTTTTAACCTGTTAGGTGACGGTCTGCGTGATGCGTTTGACCCGAAGCTGAAGAATTAAGGAGGAGAGAATTATGTCAGAATATCTTGTTGATATAAAAAACGAAAGACTTTCCTTCTTTACTCCTGCCGGTGAAGTAAAGGCATTAAATGATGTTTCCATTCATTTAAAGGAAGGGGAAGTTCTTGGAATCGTTGGAGAAAGTGGTTCGGGTAAGTCCGTAACCGCATACAGTCTGATGGGACTGACTGCCTATCCCGGCAAGCTCATCGGTGGAACATTGGAATTTAACGGACATGAAATCGAGAAGATGGGCGAGAAGGAAATGCGGAAGATCCGTGGAAATGAAGTATCCATTATTTTCCAGGATCCCATGACCAGCCTAAATCCGGTTTATACGGTTGGAAACCAGATTATGGAAGCCATTCTGCTTCATACCGATAAGAACCGGAAGCAGGCAAAGGAACGCGCCAGAGAGCTGCTTACCTTAGTTGGAATTAATGAGCCGGACAAGCGTTTAAAACAATATCCGCATGAATTATCCGGTGGTATGAGACAGCGTGTCATGATTGCAATGGCACTGGCCTGTGAACCGAAGCTTCTGATTGCAGATGAGCCGACTACCGCTCTGGATGTGACCATTCAGGCACAGATCTTAGAGCTGATGATGGAATTGAAGGACCGTCTCGGTATGGCGATTATTATGATTACCCATGACCTTGGCGTGGTTGCCAGCATGTGCGAGAGGATAGCTGTCATGTATGCCGGAAAGATTGTTGAATATGGTACGACAGAGGATATTTTCTATCATCCGAAGCATGAATATACGAAGGGACTGATCCGTTCCATTCCGAGAATTGATACGAAGGAACATGAACGGCTCGTTCCGATTGAAGGATCTCCTGTGGATCTCTTAAATCCACCAAAGGGTTGTCCTTTCGCACCGAGATGTGAGAAATGTATGAAGATCTGTCTTCGCGAAATGCCGCCGGTAACGAACTTTGGAGAAGTTCATTACACACAGTGCTGGCTGAATCAGAAAGAGGAGATGGAGAAGGGAGCAGCCAATGAGTGATACATTAGTTCAGGTGGAACATTTACAGCAGTATTTCCCGGCAGGCGGATATGGAAAGAATAAGAAATATATTCAGGCAGTCGATGATGTTTCCTTTACGATTGCACGTGGTGAAACCCTCGGACTTGTCGGAGAGTCGGGCTGTGGCAAGACAACCACAGGAAGAACCCTGCTTCGTCTGTATGAGCCGACCGGTGGTAAGTTTGTTTATGACGGTGAGACGGTATTTGATGTCGAAAAGAAGATTTTCGCACCGATGCTTCCTTACCGTAAGAAAATGCAGATTGTATTCCAGGATCCGTACGCGAGCCTGGATCCGAGAATGACCGTTGGAGATATCATTGGAGAAGCCATTGATGTGCATAAGCTGGCGGCCAATAAACAGGAGCGGTATGACATTATTATTGAGATGCTCCGCCGTGTCGGACTGAATTCCGAACATGCCAACCGTTATCCACACGAGTTTTCCGGTGGACAGCGTCAGAGAGTCGGTATCGCAAGAGCACTTGCCGTAAATCCGGAGTTTATCGTCTGTGATGAGCCGATTTCCGCACTGGATGTTTCCATTCAGGCGCAGGTCATCAACATGTTCGAGGATTTACAGGAGCAGATGGGGCTGACGTATCTGTTCATTGCACATGACCTTTCTGCGGTAAAGCATATTTCCAACCGGATCGGTGTTATGTATTTAGGAAGAATGGTAGAGCTTGCAGACAGCTATGAGCTGATTCAGCGCCCGCTTCATCCCTATACAAAGAGCCTTATTTCCGCAATTCCGATTGCTGATCCGAATAAAGCCAAGGAAAGTAAGCGTATTGTGCTTGAGGGAGATGTCCCGAGTCCTTTAAATCCGCCATCCGGATGCCGTTTCCGTACCAGATGCCCTTATGCGGATGAAACCTGTGCAGCGAAGGTTCCGGAGTGGAAAGAAATTGAAAAAGGACATTTTGCTGCATGTCACCATATTGACAAGTGCAATTAAATGTGGTAATAGTTTTAAAATAAACAATATAGGTATCGAAACAAAGTTTTGAGACGGCCTGTATTTTGTTTATAAATTTTTCAGAGGAGGAAATATTATGAAAAAGAAAGTTCTTGCATTGATTCTTACAGCCGCTATGGTTGTTGGATTAGCTGCCTGTGGCGGAAGCAATAATGCTTCATCTTCAACAACAGATGAAACCACAACAGAATCCAGTGACAATCAGGCTGCAGATGACGCAACAGAAGCAACCGCTTCTACAGGAGAGAAGATCTTATCCGTACAGGTAGGACCTGATCCTGAAACCATCGATCCTGCATTAAACAGTGCAGTAGATGGTGGTAACATGTTATTACATTCTTTTGAATGTCTTCTGACAGTAGATGAGAATGGTCAGCTGGCTCCCGGACAGGCAGAAACCTGGGAGACATCGGAAGATGGTCTTACCTGGACCTTCCATTTAAGAGATGGTTTAAAGTGGTCTGATGGATCTGACTTAACCGCTAACGACTTCGTTTACAGCTGGAAGAGAGTATGTGATCCTATGGTAGCAGCTCCTTATGCTGATACGGTACTTTCCATGGTTGAAGGATATGACAAGGCCATCGAGGGTGACCTTGATGCACTTCAGGTAGCAGCACAGGATGACAAGACACTGGTTGTTACTTTAAACAGCCCTTGCTCTTACTTCGGAAGCCTTGCAGCTTTCGCAACCTTAAGCCCGGTACAGGAAGCAACTGTTACTGCAAATGGTGATGCATGGGCAACCAGCGCAGAAACCTATATCAGCAACGGACCTTTCTATGTATCTGAATGGGTTCCCGGTTCTTACATCATGATGAGCAAGAACCCTTACTACTGGAACGCAGATGCAATCAAGTTGGATGGTATTAAGTGGAACCTCATCGAGGATTCCAACGCTGCATACAGCGCATACCAGACAGGTGAAGTTCTGATGATCAAGGATGTTCCTACCGAAGAAATTCCTTCCTTAAAGGATAACGCTGATTTCCATGTAGATCCGATTATCGGTACTTACTACCTCAGCCTGAACCTTGAAAGAGATGCGTTTAAGGATGCAAAAGTCCGTAAAGCATTAAGCCTTGCAATTGACCGTGATTATGTTGCTAACACTTTAATGCAGGGAACTTACTCACCTGCCGATAACTTCATGGGACCCGGATGGATCGACATGGATGGCAAGCAGTTCAAGGACAATGCAAACGGTGGTCAGTCTTATATTGATGTAAACAACTATGAAGCAGACTTAGAGGAAGCAAAACAGCTTCTTGCAGATGCCGGTTACCCGGATGGAGAAGGTTTCCCGACCATTTCCTACACGACCAACGATGCCGGTTATCATAAAGTAGTTGCTGAATATTTACAGCAGGCATGGGCACAGCTTGGTATTGACCTTCAGGTAGATATCGTGGAATGGGCTTCCTTCACACCTATGCGTCGTAACGGTGACTTTGATGTTGCACGTAACGGCTGGGTTGGAGATTACAGCGATCCTTCCAATATGCTGGATCTGTTCTTATCAACGAATGGTAACAACGATGGTAAGTTCAACAATGCAGATTATGATGCTGCAATCTATCTTTCCAGAACAACACTTGATCCGACAGAACGTTCCAAGGCACTTCATGATGCAGAGGACATTCTGATGGAAGAAACCGGATGTATTCCTGTTGCATACTACAATGACTTCTGGTTACAGAGCGACAAGATTACCGGATCCTGGCATTCACCTTATGGATACTGGTACTTCATGTACGCTGATATCACAGAATAATTTGTGAAGCAAACTTCATAGAGAATCTGAAAGGAACTGCTTTTTGGCAGTTCCTTTTTTGTGCAAAAAAGTGTATAATGAGCCATATAAATTATGCCAAATGTACTTACGAATCGAGCATTCGCCGTCCATATTGTCATAATTTGTAAGGCTCTGAATAGCTACAGTATAAGATATGGAGGATGAAAAATGGCGGAAAAGGTAATCGACCGTTTTTTCAGATATGTACAGATTGATACACAGTCTAAGGAGGATGCAGAAAGCTTCCCCAGTACCGAAAAGCAGAAGAATTTAGCAATGCTTCTTGCAAAAGAGCTTCAGGAAATGGGAGCATCGGATGTCGTTTATGATGAGGAACGCTGCTATGTTTATGCAAAGCTTCCGGGTAACGATCCTGCAAAGGGAAACAATTACCCGACACTTGGTTTTATTGCACATATGGACACTTCGCCGGACTGTTCCGGAAAGAATGTGAAGCCGAGACTCGTAGAGAATTATGACGGGAAAGAAGTGATTCTGAATGAAGAGAAAGCGATTGTATTAAGTCCTGTTGTATTTCCGGAGTTAAAGCACTATGTAGGACAGACGCTTGTTGTAACGGATGGAACCACACTGCTTGGTGCCGATGATAAGGCAGGTGTAGCAGAGATTATGGCGATGGCCCAGATACTTTTAGAGCATCCGGAGATCAAGCATGGACCGATTGCAATTGGATTTACCCCGGATGAAGAGGTAGGCGATGGCGTGGATCATTTTAAGATCCGTCAGTTTGGTGCAGACTATGCCTATACAGTAGATGGTGGAGCCATTGGGGAACTCGAATATGAGAACTTTAATGCGGCATCTGCCAAGGCAATTATCCATGGTGTGAATGTGCATCCGGGAGAGGCGAAGAACAAGATGAAGAACGCTTCCCTGTATGCGATGGAATTCCAGATGATGCTGCCGGGAACGATGCGTCCGGAATGTACGGAAGGCTATGAGGGCTTTTTCCATCTGACGAATGTCGAGGGAACCGTAGAACTGGCAACTCTTTCCTATATTATCCGTGACCATGACAAAGAACGCTTCCATGAGAAGAAGGAACTGTTCCGTCATATTGCAAATGAAATGAATACCAAGTATGGAGAAGGAACTGTTGAGGTAGAGGTCTCTGATTCTTACTACAATATGAAAGAAAAGATCGAACCGGAAAATCTGTTCCTTATAGAAAATGCGAAGTCCTGTATGGAAGAGCTGGGCATTGTACCGAAGATCCAGCCAATTCGGGGTGGTACAGACGGCGCAAGATTATCCTTCCTTGGACTTCCCTGTCCGAATCTTTGTACCGGCGGACATAATTATCATGGCAGATATGAGTACTGTGTTGTGGAATCCATGGAGAAGATTGTGGAACTGCTTGTACATATTGCACAGAGGGAGTTGAAGTAGGGAATGATTGACTATGATCACTTTCATGTACTCAATTATGTAAAGAAAGAAGAATATACCGGCAGCATGAATGGCATGCGCTATATGCTGAAAAAGAAGGTTGTTCCCAAGGATGATCAGGAGGAAACCTGTCTGGAGGTCATCATCTGGCCAGAGCCGTATGGATATGCCAAGACCGAAGAAGAGAAGAAGCTGCGCAAGGATTTTGATTTTTCGGAGGACGGCTTGAAGGAAGCTGTGGTGTATCTGAACCAGCAGTTTGAGGATCAGCGGGCACTGTGGGATCTTTCTTCCAAGCTGGAGATGTAGGGGAGTTGGGGTTCGTTCTGTTTTATAAGGTATGTAACTATTCAGAACCCCATTCGTAAAACCGTTGCTTCGCAACTCAAGTTTTACTCATGTGGTTACTTCGCCATATAAATCATGGCATATGTCCGCTTGAATGCAAGCATTCATCGTCCATACTGCCATAATTTGCATGGCTCTGAATAGTTACATATTTTGTGATTGAAAAATGAAAGCAACAGGAATATAATAGTTAACATAAGTTTACAATAAGTGAGGGAGAGGTTTGATGGCAACACAGAATGGAACAGGAAGAATGGTCAGCAGAGAGGTGGATTTCTGCAGAGCCTATAGCATGGAAGCGAAGGAACAGCTTGAAAAATTATTTTTAAAGAATCGGATTTCTTACTTTATTGAATGGCAGGATCGTTCCTTATTCTCCCGTTTATTTGGAAAGAATGAAAAAGGAAAGAATATTTTTACAATTCGAATTAATGAAGCCGACGTTGAAAAGGCAACCGAGCTTGTCAATGGAATTGACTCCGTGAAAATCCGTAAAAAGAAAGAAAATGAAAGATAAGGTACAGGGTGCTCGTTGGGCACCCGTTTTCTTTTGTGCAGAGCACTTAGTGAAGCCGAGTCGAAGACGAAGGCTGAACTTAGTGCAGCGGTTATATTGGAGATTCCGTGGGGATGAGGTAGGGTATAGAAAAAGAAAATGGAGTAAAATACCCGGAGTAGTTGCTAGATGAGGGTATAGAGCAGAAAAGTTGCTTATAATACCCACATAATAAAAGAAATGTGGGCACAGGAAGAGGTAATGCCAGAAAATACCCATTGAATTTTTCTGAGAAGGGTATAAGAGAGAAAAATATAGTGAAATACCCAAAGAAACTGATCGGTATGGGTATGAGAGAGAATAGTTAGGCG
>CAVHRK010000124.1:0-32131 GCA_963638365.1 Anaerobutyricum sp.
CGATGAATGCTTGCATTCAAAAGGACATATGCCATGATTTATATGGCGAAGTAACCACATGAGGTAAACTACGCTGTGAAACAGCGGTTTTACGAATGGGGTTCTGAATAGTTACACTTATTTTTTATTTCTATTACTTACTTTTATTTAATTGTCCACTCCTCTGGGCTCTGTGACAGATTATCCTGTTCCTGTCCCCTGACAAGCTTTGGTCCCGATGTATCATCCGGAACCACCCATGTTCTGGCTTCCGGGATCAGAAGAGAACTGTCACAGTACGCACAGACCGTATCATTTTCTCCTGCCGGTGCGCCGCAGTTCGGACATTCTTTATAATACCGTAAGGACGCCTGATGCTCCTTCTTTTTGAACTCATATTCATCCTTCTGCTTCATGGCCTGATAATACTGAATCATTTCAAGGCAAAAAGCCCGTTCTATCTGATCGGCTCTTCTGCCTGCCCAGCCCCTCCATGAAATCAACAACACCGGTATGAGCCATTGGCCAAAGTAGATTAACTGGTCGATAAAATAGAATGCTCCATCTGTCATGGAAATATTTTCCCAGAAAGGAATCAGTACTTCATAAAAAGCATTCAGAAAGGTTCCAAACATTGCAACAATCAACACAACATCAAATACTCCGGCACAACGCACCGGCCATGGAATCCTGCTTTCATCAAAGTGATTCTTATAATACTCATCGTCGGTATTAATAAAATAATCCTTCCCAAACATCCATGTTCCATGATAGCTTTCCACTCCGGAAGGCGCCCTCCGGAGCGGATTCTCCATATTATTATAGGCACCTGCGTGCGAACGAAAATTCGGGCTTTTATGTGAAGAATGGTATCCGGAGCTTCTATGATAGCTGCTGTGCGATGAGCTGTGATATGAGCTATGTGAATGATGTGAACTGTGGTGGCTTCCATGATGTCCGCCGCTGCTGTGATGACTTCCTCTTGCCATGTCTTTTCTCCCCTGTGTCTGAATAATCTAAAGTATGACGAAAATTTATAACTGGCTGAACACCTCTGCACGCAATGCCGCATCTGTTTTAAAGGCTCCACAGGAAACCGTTATTGTAGTAACGGTTCCGGGCTTTCTGATTCCACGTGCGGTCATGCAGCTATGTTCTCCCTCAATATGTACCAGCACATCTTCCGTTCCAAGTACCATCTGCATAATCTGTGCAATATCCGAAGTGATCCGTTCCTGCAGCTGTAATCTTTTGCATACCATATCGGCAATCCGCGCGACCTTACTTAAGCCGATCACCCTGGTTTTCGGCAGATATGCTACCGAAATCTTCATATTATACATCAGCGCCAGATGATGCTCACAATAACTGAATGCATCCATATTTTTCACTAGAACCATTTCACCGGAGGACGGTTCTTCAAAGCACCGGTCAAACATCTGTGCAATCTCTTCATTGGTGTAACGCATTCCTTCGAATACTTCATCATACATCCGGGCCACACGCGCCGGTGTATCCACAAGTCCTTCCCTCTCCGGGTCATCCCCAAGGGCCACTAATATATTCCGAACCGATTCTTCAATCGTACGCTTCTGTTCTTCTGATAAATGTCTGTTTTCCACAATATGCCTCCATCGTTACTGTTGGTTCAGAACAGTAATTATCTGTCATTCTTATTTTTCTGCCGAATTTATGTTACAATGTATGTATCTGTTTATTGAACGATCATACACTGAAAGGGATTTCCAATTATGCTACAGACATTATACCACGTTTCTGAATATAAAGAAGAGTTACTTTATCCGGCCGTCTGCAAAGCCATGGATGCCTTATCCGTTGCCGATGACCTGCGCCCCGGTCTTAAGGTCGTGATCAAGCCCAACCTTGTCATGGCAAAAAGTCCGGACTTCCCGGTGACCACCCATCCGCTTGTGGTAAAGGCTGTTGTACGTTATCTGCGCGAGCACGGCGTAACAGACATTACCCTTGCCGAAAGCTCCGGCGGTCTCTACAATACCGAACACATGAAAAATCTCTACCGTGTCTGCGGTATGTCTGCCCTGGAACCGGATATCCGCATGAATATGGACTTTACTGCCCAGACAATTCCTACCCGTGATGGCTTTAAAAACCACAGCTTCCATCTCATCACTCCGATTGTGGAAGCCGATTATATCATTAATATCTGTAAATTAAAGACGCATTCCATGACCGGCTATTCCGGTGGAATCAAGAACCTGTTCGGTACCATTCCCGGCCTTGAAAAGCCGCAGATGCATTACCGCTGGCCGGGCATTGAAGACTTTTCGAATATGCTGTTAGAACTCGCGCAGACCGTTGCTCCGCAGCTTACCATCATCGATGCGGTAGATGCCATGGAAGGAAACGGCCCTACCGGCGGCACTTCCCATCCGCTTAAAATGATTCTGGCAGCCCGTGATTTTTATACACAGGATTATTTTGCTGCCGGATTGATGAAGCTTAACCCCATGAGTATTGTGATGATCCATCAGGCGGTAGAACAGAGGCTTGCCCATCCCGAAGAGATCCAACTGATCGGCGATGCGATCCCTGAGAATCTCACCCCTTTTCAGGTGCCGGATACCAAAAAGTTGGATTTCTCAACGGCACTTCCGGGCTTTTTGCGTAAGCCTGCCGTATTTGTTATGGGAAAGTTATTTAAGTCCTATCCTCTTCTGAATAAAGATAAATGTGTCGGCTGCGGCAAGTGCGCCGAAAGCTGTCCGGCCCACATTATCAAAATCAAAGAAGACCGGGCTGGAAAGAAAAAGGCCGTCTTTCAGAAAAAGGGCTGCATCTCCTGCTTCTGTTGTCAGGAGATGTGCCCTATGAAAGCAATCGAAGTCCGCAAGGCCTTGTAGATTTAAACTTCCAGTTTTTCTTCTTCTTCGATCTGAACCATTTCCTTGCTTTTTATCAGGAAGTGGTTTTTCTTTGCCCTGAAATAAAAGAACAGGGAAAGCATGGTTCCGAGGAACCAGCCAACCGGCCATGCACTCCAGATTCCTACACTGCCAAGCTTCGAAGATAAAACTGCCGCAATGCTCACACGCAGAATCAGATCGGTAAAGGTTGAGATCATAAACGATCCCATCATGCTGCTTCCGCGAAGCACTCCATCGGTCACAAGCTTCACCGATACCACGAAGTAGAACGGTGCCAGAATCCTTAAGATCAGAATTCCGGTGTCCATCGCCGGTCCGCTACTGCTGTCCATAAACAGATAAACAAGCCATCTTCCGGCAATCACATAAAGCAGTACCAGTGGAACACAGAGTGTCCATACCATTTTAATTCCGGCCTTAAAGCCATCGTGAATCCTTTCGTACTTACCGGCTCCCAGATTCTGCGAGGTATAATTTGAGATTCCGTTAGCCAGTGTCGTAAAGGAAGTAATCACAAGGTTATTAAGCTTGATCGCTGCCGCATAGCCTGCTATTACCGATGCGCCGAAGCCATTAATGAGGCTTTGGATAATGATGTTTCCGACAGAAACAAAGCTCTGCTGCAGAATACTTGGAATCGCCACCGTGCAGATCTGTAAGAAGATCGGTCCGGAAAACCAGACGGCTTTCTTTTCACTTTTGAGTGCTCCAAGATGCCGGAACACAACCACAATAGCAAGTACGCAGCTAATTCCCTGACAGATGAAGGTTGCCCATGCCACTCCGGCTACTCCCATTGCAAAAAATTTTACAAAAATGTAGTCCATAATAATATTGGCAACCGATGAACACGCCAGAAAAACAAACGGTGTCTTCGAATTTCCCAGTGCCGAGAAAATTCCTGTCGCAATATTATAGAAGAAAAGGAACGGCAGTCCTGCAATATAAATCATCAGATATAACTGGGAATCCGCCATAATTTCTTCCGGTGTATGAATCATCGTAAGCATCTTATGACACCCAAGAAAGCCAAGCAGCATCAAAAGTGCACACAAAACGGCACCACTTATAAGTGTCGTATGTACCGTCGTCCTGACATTATGGTATTCCTTTGCGCCAAAATATCTGCTCACAATGACCGAACAGCCAATGTTACAGCCAAAGGCAAATGCAATAAAAATCAGTGTGATTTCATAGCTGTTTCCAACTGCCGCAAGTGCATTCTCCCCCACGAACTTTCCGGCAATCAGACTGTCTGCAATGTTATACAGCTGCTGGAAAATAATACTCCCAAACAAAGGCAGACAGAACCCCCACAGTACCTTCTCCGGTTTTCCTGTGGTTAAATCTTTATTCATCTCTTATCCTTCCTGCTCATGACCCGGTTACGCTAACATTTCGCCAACAATCTTATTGACTAAGGAGCCGTCCGCCTTTCCTTTTACCTTCGGCATAAGTTCCTTCATTACTTTACCCTTGTCCTTTGCGGAAGGTTCGGTAATACCAAGAGTTGTAAGTACCGCCTGTACTTCCGCTCGGATTGCATCTTCACTCATTTCTTCAGGTGCAAATTCCTGATAAACAGCAAGACGTGCTGCACATGCTTCCCTGATATCCTCACGGTCAGCCGGAGCCAGATCCATGGTTTCCTTGGTCTGACGGATCTCACGCTTTACCACTTCAAATTCCTCTGCCTCGGTAAGATCTGCCCGATTATCAATTGCCTTATTCTTCAATGCGGAAAGCAGCATCGAAAGCGCATCCTTACGTGTTTTGTCCTTGTTCTTCATGGCTTCCATCATCTGGGAGCGTACGGTATCAATCATACTCATATTTTGTTCTCCTTTACTTTGCAATCTTTATTAAACAGTTCCATTGTACGTTTCTGATTTTCATTCGTCAAGATGTGCCTGTTCTATCAATCCTTACAATAGTAATAGTAGTCCTGATAATCCTCTTCACTTGCAAACAACATATATCCGCCATTCACATATCCCATATAACCTGCGGTCACTACATATCCTTTCATAACAATACCTCCTGTTAAACTTTCCTGTAACATGTTTTCTTCCTTACAGGTATTAATTTAACAGAAGGTATGTCCCATAAATGTCACTCTGACTTTATTATAAATCCGTCCTATTCTTATATAGTCTGACTGTTGTGTAAACAATCACATATCGTTTCTTTACAATTACTGTATTTCTTCCTGAAAACGGCGCAGCCTCTCATTAAAAACCTTCGCAGCATGGCGGTCATTCAGCCACATCATGAGATGCACCACTCCATAGATCACCGCAATCGCAATGGCAAGCAAAATACATATCGCCGGTGTATAATTTTTAAAGCTGCCCGCCATGATATTGACTGCAAACACCATACCCTCAATCACAAGAAGCTGTAAAAACATCCGGAAAGCCATCTGCCCCATGGACAGCTCCTTTTTGGAAATCAACACCACATTGGAGAGCACAGACAAAATCCCAAACAACGGTGGAAATAAAAAGGCGTCAAATCCGAACCGTGCCTCCGGCCAGAGCAGCGTCCCCACAATTCCCTGCGCAGTTGTCACACAGGCGGTTACAATAAAAAAGATTAATAATAATGAAATTGGTGTATTCTGTATTTCTCTTTCCCGCATCGCTTATACCCCCATAATGATTTCTTTGATGAGTGGGGCATACTGTCGTGAAATTACCAGCTTTTCCCCGTTTTTCATATGTGCATAAAAACGGCCATTGAGTGCCGGACTGATACTGCCAAGCTTCATCAGATTCAGCACCACGGACTTCGAGCATCTTACAAAATGACACGCCTGAAACTGTTCCTCAATTTCATAAAGCCGCATCCTGACCTCATATTCCTTCTGTCCCGTGTAAGCAAATACATGCTCATCCACCGCTTCAAAATAATATACCTCCCGCAGTGGAAAACGCTCTACATGGCGCTCCAGTTCCTCATCCCTTGTCAGCTCACAGCTCGTTCCCGCAAGCTCTCTTCCGCTTCCTTCGGCAAATGCCCGGATATCGTCAATCTGGGGTGTCACTTTGACACACTCAATAATGACCTTTTCTGCCTCCTTTGAGGCAATTTTCCTGATTTCAACCCTCATAAGTAATTCTCTTTTCTTCTCCGGAAGCCTCTTATTCCATTTCGATACCATCCGGTATTTCAAATTGCGAAGCATCCTTCAAGTAGTAATTATAATAATTTAATACAATTTCATTGATATTGGCAAGGCATTTCCATGCATCTGTTTTGCCCGTACCAAGCAGCCTTGCGCCCAATGGGGATGCAACTGCCAGATCACAGAAATTCATATGTCCGGCATCCTCAATCACGCTCTCCCTGAAATCCTCTGCATGATCTCCCACATAAAAGTTCACATACTGCTCCTTCGTACCAGACTTTGCAAGTTCATAAACCTGCCTTGAGTTTACATCCAGAAGCGGCAGGGGATAAGACTCCTCACAATATGTATGCTTTCCATCTGCATATCCCTGATACTCACCAAGCATCGTTCCTTCCAGATCAATCACCGCCGAAATATCCTCCCGCTGCCTGCCGACCGCAACAACCGCCGCTCCTCCAAGAGAATGTCCGAACAGCCCGATCTTTTCCGGATCAATGCGGTCAAAGGGGGCTTCGGCCTGTTCTTCTGCACGGCTCAAAATGGTATCCAGCACAAAATTAATGTCTCCGGTGCGCACCGCCAGCCATTCCTTCTGCATTTCATAAACCTTACTTTCATGGGCAGGATCGTCCGAACCGTTATCGGTCATCACACTACTCATAAATTCCGGATCCACGGTCGTGATCTTTCCATTCACATCCTTTACAAATGCGGCCTGATAGGGATGTGCAACGGCTGCCACCACATAGCCGTTCGAGGCAAGATTCATACAGGTCGATGCATTGCTTTCAAGTACACCTCCTGCTCCATGGGAAAATACAATAAGCGGATAGGTTCCCTGCTCCTGTGGATACCAGATTTCAAGCGTCACCGCCCGGTTTTCACCCGTATCCGAATAGGTCTCCGGACGGTTCTCATCCACCCAGGTATAAATCGTACTTGACACCTTATGCTCTCCCGTAACAGGAAGCGGCTTAAACTGCGGTGCCAGAATGGCCGGAAACAGCACAAGCAAAAATAACAGCATGGTTCCCAGAATACATAAGATCTGACGCGGAATCGTAAGGGATCTGTCCGGTAATTCTGTTTCATCTGTATCATCTATTTCATCTGATTTTCCATTATGCCATCTCTTCTTGCGCTTGTTTCCTTTACGCCACTTTAAAAACAACAGCACTCCCTGTAAAAGCAGAAGCATAATCAGCATTCCATAACGCGCCACGCCTTCCAACACTCCACATAACAGTAAAATTTCCAATGTGGCAGCCAGTCCCAGACGCCAGATCATCTTTTCCCTGTCATGCCGGTCCTGCATCTTTACATTCCATGCTGCAAAAACAAGCTCTCCCACAAATAAAACAGCCAATAAAATTATGGTTATCATTTCTCTTCTCCTTTAAGCAAATAAAGTTCTTTTTGTCTTCTGAAAGAAACAATACCATATTCCGGACATAAAAATACCACACAGACGCCAAGTTGCAATCTGCGTGGATAAGTTGCATTTCAGGCTGCCGTACTATAGCGGATAATAATCATTTCAAGCCCGATGTTATCGCTGATTTTTCCTGTTTTAATGGCTTCCTCCGTAGAAACACACTCTTCCAGCGCCTGCCGGATCATGCTCTTACTGAAATGGGAGGCCTGCGTCACATATTTTCCGGCAATGAAACCCGGAAGTCCGATTTTCTCTCCGATTGCTTTGTTTCCGTAGCCTTTCTTCACCAGTTCCTTTACCTGCAAAAGAAGATTAAACTGTCTTGCAATCAGGAACAGGATCCGCATCGGCGGCTCCTTTAATGCGATCAGTTCATAATAAAGCTCCAGTGCCTTTTTCTGATTCTTATTGGCGATCGCCTCGACCATATCAAAAATGTGACTCGTGATTCGTTTGGTACAGATGGCTTCCACGTCCTGTTCCGTAATCACATCCTTATCAAGACAATAGCAGAATAACTTCTCACATTCCTTGTGGATGTTCTCCATATCCGTTCCGGTCTTTTCCAGAAGCAGGTTCAGGGTACGCTCCGAAATATTCTTATTCTCCTTCTTGATCATCTGAAGAATCCAGCGTTTCAACGTTGTTTCATCCTGCGTCGCGAACTCCACTGCGCAGCCATTCGCCTGCACAGCTTTGAACAGCTTGCTTCGTTTGTCCACTTCGGTCTCCACGAAAAGAAAATTCACACTTTCCGCAGGACTTTTCAGATACTCCGCCATCTGCTCTCCACCCGACTTAAACAATACGCTGTTTTCAATCAGAATCAGTCTCCTGTCTGCGAAAAACGGCATCGTCTCCGCCTGATCGATCACCTCGCCCACCGTAAAGTCCTTGCCTTCATAATAACTGAAATTCATGGTATCATCACCAATCATCGCTTCCTTCAGCTTGTCCTTATACTGTTTGCGTAAGTAAGCCTCCTGCCCGTAAAGCAGATATATTTTTTTGAAATCTCCGGACTTTAAGTCCTGAATCAATCGCTGCATATGTTCTCCTGTCTGGTGGTCTTTCCATATACTTCTATTTTATTTTTAACATGACTGCACATAATTCTGCAATGCCTTTTCAACTACTGCATTCAACGTCTCGCCATTCATTTCTGAAATTCGCACAAGTTCCCTATGAAGCTTAGGCTGTATCCGTACATTGAATACTCCCTTATAAACCTTGCACGGTTCTTTTCCAACCTCTTTGCAAAATTCCAGATAATCATCCACCGCCTGATGAAATTCCTGTTCAATATTTTCCACCTGATCGCTGGAAAAATCTACATAATCATCAATTCCATTGATGACACCTCGTAATTTCCTGGCATGTGCATCATAGCGTATTAATGTGTAGTAACCCTTATACTCCAAAACATTATCTTTCATTACAATTCTCCCATTTCTTTTAATTTCTGTACCAGATCTTCTACTGCTCCTTTATCCATAAGATCTGTAGGATGTGGCTTATGAAGCATAATGATTCTTCCATCCTTTTCTCTGTAAAATTTCACCCGTGAGCCTGATGTTTTGCCTTTATTAAATTCTTCAAATCCCATCTTTCCCAATAAATATCGTGCTTCCAAATATTGATAATCCGATGGAATGTTTAAAATCCTTTTCTTTGCTTTTTCATATTTACTCATATAGTACCTTTCCATGTAACTATATGATAGTTACATTTTATTTCTTTCTCTTGTATTTGTCAATTGAATCCCTTCATTAATGAAAGCTTTCTGTCAATCTGTAATATACCCTCTCACCTTCACACGGCTCTCTCCATCAACCGTCACGGTGATCGCTCCATAATCCTTTGTGCAAAACCATGGAATATCTGCCTTTTCTAGCCGTTCCAGGGTTTCTTCATGCGGATGTCCGTAACGGTTTCCTTCTCCACAGGAAATAATGGCAAGCTTGGGATTGGCTGCTTTTAAAAATTCTTCCGTAGTGGAATTCTTCGATCCATGATGCGCAACCTTGAGTATGGTCAATTCTGTTTCCGCATGCTCTGTCGCTCCCGGTTTCTTCCAGGCTTTCAGTTCCTGTGTCAGATGCTCCTCGCCTGCTCCCTGCACATCACCGGTAAGAAGCATGGAAAATCCCTGGTAAGTCACAAGCAGTACCATGGAAGTTTCATTGAGATCTTCTGCCCGGTAGCCCTTTGACGGATGTAAGCACCGGAACAGCAGTTCACCATCCTGAAACTGCTGTCCTTCATGCAGGTATTGAACGGCAATGCCATTCTGCCGTGCCAGCTCAACCAGTTCTTCATACCCTTCACTGCGGCACTCATCTGCAAGATCCGGAAGCACTAAATTCTCCACCCTGATTCCTTCAAGCTCTGCCCGCTCCAGTAATTCCGCAATTCCATTGCAATGATCGCTGTCCGCATGACTTACAAATACGGCCTTAACCTGTGATGCCCCCCGATATTTCAGAAAAGGCATCATCCGGTACTTTCCGACTTTAGAAACCGAGGAGCTTCCTCCATCTGTCAGATAAGAAGTTCCATCCTCCGTCTGCAGGAAAATACAGTCTCCCTGTCCGACATCCAGAAAAGTAACCTGTAATTCCGGCCGGAAACGCCAGGTAAGTATCACTGCTCCAAGTAAAATAAGTCCCCAGCAGATTCCCACAGGGATTCCATATGTTGTAATCCACTTTCCACCATGACATGGCATATTCTCTTGCAATATTCCCTTTCTGCAGCTTCCTCGCCTATGAATACAGTCCTTCTGATACAGCACTGCCTTGCGTTTCGTCCGTCCCAGGGCCGCAACAAGGATCAGCACTGCCACATATACTGCCAGCTGCCATTTTGCAGGACAGCCCGGAGTCCAGTAATGATGCGGCAGACGCTCTGTAAACAGTGCCAGCTTTTCGTATACCATAAGAATTCCTGTAATCAGCCATGCCGCAGGTATGCCAAGCGGCGTCCACAGGAAGGCGGCAAGAATCATCACAATTCCCGCACCCATTAAAATACTCATCATGGGAAGTACAATGAAATTTAAGAACATCGAATAAACCGGGATCTGATAAAAGACTCCCAGATATACCGGAAGCGTCACTGCCATCATGGCAATTCCTTCAAGCAGCTTTCTTCCCTTTCTGACATTGCCAAGAACCGGCAGGATCAGGGAAATGCCCAGAACACACAGGAAGGAAAACTGAAAGCCGCTGTGAAAAAGATAAAGAGGCTGCTCCACGAGCACCAGAACGGCTGCAACGGCGAGCGCCGTAATCCGGTCATAGGTTCTTCCAAGAATCTGTGCCAGCATTTGCAGTAGAAACATGACAATTGCCCGGATTGCCGAAACCGCAAAGCCGGTCATCACTCCATATAAGATAATAACAATGGAAGCCAGTATGGCACCTGGTTTAATATTTATTCCTGTCCTTCGTAAAAGCTGATAGAGTCCCATTCCAATCATGGAAATGTGAAGCCCTGAAATAGCGAGAATATGTGCAATCCCATTTCTCTGATAAAGTCCTTTGATTTCTTCGTCTAAGATTCCTTTTTCTCCAAGCAGCATGGTCTTCATCACCGAGGCTTCCTGCTCCGGTAACAGCGCATCCATTTTATTGCCTGCTTTTCTTCGTAACTGATATAAACCTTCTGATATTTTATAAAACTTGTCTGATTTTACTTGAATTTCTGCCCGATCCAGGCGAAAAGAGATTCGAAGTATCTGATAATAGAACGGGGCATTGAATTGCCCGGGATTCGTTGGTTGTTGAAAATTTTTCAGTGTCCCCTTCAGGATAACAAAACTTCCGATTTCCGGTTCCGGAACACCCTCACCCAAGTAACACAGGATATTCTCTGTTTCTTCTATGTCAACCGGCTTCGCTCCCGCAAAGGAAACCTTCTTAAGGTAAACAACCATTTTATCCTGTCCACTCTGGTTTTTCACTTCTTTCTGATAAACCCTTCCCTGCACAACAACCGTCTGCCCTTCCAGATCCGGACAGTTCCACGGTTCCCTCCGTGACAGGGAAGTTACAATACAAATCAAAATCACCACTACCAGACACCCCACACTTAAGGGGCGCTTTCTCATTCATTCCCTCCTCTACTCCACAATATCCAGATTCCGTTCATATGATGGCTGCAGGCTGGTATTATCCTTAAGGTCTACCGCCCCCTCCGTATCAATGGTAATCTGTACACGATTCACACTGGACAATTCTGCCAGTGAATTTACGATTGAATAAATCATCACATCCGAGCTGACATTATAAGACTTCGTCCAGAAGGATGCATCCAGGTTTACATAACACGTTCCATCCTTCACGGTCACACTCTGAATCTTCGTAGACGGATTTAACACCGCATAACCATTTTCATTCTTCTGCGGTCCCAAGAGCAACTGCTCCACGATAAGCCTCTCCATGGAAATATTACTGTTGTATACCACGTTTCTCGTTACGACCCGAAGCTTTGTACCATCTTCGTTTGCAAAATAAAGCAACAGCCTTGCTTTCTCATAGGTATTGATCTCGTTGCCATCGTTATCAATGAACATATCGGCATTCATTACACCGATCACGTTTCCATAGGTATCCATCAGCGGCTCTTCCTTTACCTGAAAGGAAATGTGTGCCACGCCGTCAATCTGAGACAATGTCCGCACAATCGCCGCCCTTGTGAGCACCTCCGTGGTCACCGGCTGGCGGTAATATTCTTCACTAAAGTCCAGCAGAAGCTGCTCCTCGGTAATTGATTCGGAAAGCAGCTGCACATTACCACTTAACGGCGCACGGTACTGCAGCTTGTCCGCAGGCACTGACAACTGTTCAAGAAGCTCCTGTAACAAAGCCTCCTGATCGGTCGTTTCCGTCCGGTAATCATGGCTCGCAATAGCAGTCTCTTCATTATTCAGACTGTAAATATGATATAGCTTTCCCGTTTCCTGCTCCTTCTTTCCACAGGCACACAACAAAATCATGAAAAATAATACTGACAAAAAAAACTTTTTCTTTCTCATACCGCTATCCTCATCCACTACGCCAGCGATCTTGTCAGTGGAATCTTCACCGTAAAGACACTGCCCTCTCCCTGAATACTCTCTACCTTAATCGAACCGCGTAACAACTGTACGGCACTTTTGGTAATCGCAAGTCCAAGTCCTGTTCCACCGATTTCCCTCGAGTGGGACTTATCTACACGGTAAAATCGTTCATAAATATGCTGAATCGAATCCTCCGGAATTCCAATGCCGGTATCCGCCACCTGCACGGTAAAAAACTGATGATCCGCATCCAGAATAACATTCACCTTGCCCTGTTCCCGGTTATACTTAATGGCATTTTCAATCAGATTGGTTAAAACCAGGGAAAGCTTCACCTCATCCACTTCTGCGACAATCTCACGCTTGCTGATGAGCGTCAGCTCAATATCGGTTTTCTTGGCAATCGGACGAAGCCGCCGTAAAATCAGCTCTGTGAGTGCATTGATATCGACGGATGTGATATTTACGGATGCCGCAGACTTGTCCAGCTTCACAAGTGCAAGCAGGTCATTGATGATCTTATCTTCACGCTCAATTTCTTCAGCAATATCCACCATAAATTCCCGGTACAGTTCCACCGGCACATCCTCCTGAGCAATCAGGGAATCAGCCAGTACCTTCATGGATGTAATCGGTGTTTTCAGCTCGTGGGAGACATTTGCCACGAAATCCTGCCTCGTCTCATCGAGTGCATTCATCCTTTGCAGCACGCTGTTAAACGCATCTACGATATGCTCTGTTTCTATATAATCGGGTACACTGATCGTTTCATTCGTGTAGCCCTCCTGTACCTCGCTGATTGCTCCTGATACCCGGTCAAAAGGCCGGATCAGAATTCTTGCCAGGATAATTGCCAGTGCCAAAATGCACAACGCCATGATAATCTCGATAATCGATGCCTTCCGGCTCAGAATGGAAAGCGTCATGTCAATACTGTCAGTCGAAACGCTGGTCAGCATCACACCGCGCACCACTTCGGTTCCTTCCGGCTGTTCGGGTGTCGCATTCTGTTCCGAAATCGTTTCCATAATCGGAACCGTAATCTCAATAAATCCGTTCACCCGGTCATAATTTGCCGTATTGGAGCCCTTAAAACACTTAATTACCTCCTCTGAAACAATCGTCTTTCCTTCACTGAGTCCGTAGGTATCCTTCACAATTTTCAGGCTGCCGTTAATAATCATCACACGCCCGTTATACAGATTGGAAAGCTGCTCGAGCTCTGCATTAATCACTTCCGAAGAACTGTCCGGCAGATAATTATAGGTAATCAGATGATCCGCTATGATCTTCAACTGGTTCTGCACGTCAGAAATCCGCACCTTGACGGCACGTTCTTCATAATTGCTCAGAATAACATGGTAAATAATCGTACATGGGATAATTCCCACAAGAAAAATAATGATAAACAGACGCAGCTTTAAACTGTGTCCAATCTTTAATTTGGAAAAAGAAAATTTTGATTTCTCAGACATTACTTCTGTTTCCTCACGTATGATTCCGGTAATAAATCTATCACAGTGACATTATATACGAATTTTTTCCACACCTCAATATACAGTTGTTAACTTTTAACAGATCTATTACTAATTTCATTTATTAAAAAATTCACTTTACAACATATGAAGCCTCCGAAAAATTACGGAGGCTTCAGTATTTTATGAATCTGTTTCTGTTGTTTTTCTCTTACGAAGCACAAGCACAACTACTGCTGCCGCTACGCAGATGATACCGAGAACTGTAGCTGTAACTATCTTCCATGGCCTCGCATCCGTCGATTCTGTCTCAGGAGATGGCATCTCCTCTTCGACCGTAGATTGGTTCGTGTCGTCATCGTCTGCCGGGCTGATGGTGGGCGTAACCTTTGGTGAAACCGTGCCCTCCGCCGTTGCGGGAACCTCGTCCACCTTTTCTAACTCACTGTGATTGTCCGGGTCAATCTCACCGTACTTCGCATGACAGACCGCACACTCTGCTTTTTCACTGCTCGTAGCCGTTCCACCGGTATGATTTTCCTTCGCGCCGGTCTCTCCACAGCGGGAGCATTTGCTAAAGTGCTGCGTCTCGCCGTCCGACTGTATCCTGAAGTTGTGACCGAGTTTATCCGCAGTCTTGACATTTTCCTTCGTCTGAGTGGCAAACGCCTTATTTGTAAAGACTGCCGTATAAGTAGACAGCTCGTCAAGTGTACAGGTCCGGGACTGTGTGACAACAACCGCCGCTGTGACGGTCTCGGTTTCCTTATGGCTTGCGTCACTTCTGCAGACTCTTTCTGCCGTACAGCTTGTGCCATCCCATGTGTAGACCGGCTCGCCGTAGTTGTGACTGTGCTTATCCGCAGTCCCTGTATTCTCTGTATTCTCTTCCCCCCCAGACAGCAGACGCTGTGTCTGAAGAGTCTGCCGTTTCGGAAGGTTGTCCTGTGCCCGCTCCTGTATTTGCTCCCGTTTCCGTACCTGTTCCTGTTCCTGTTTCTGTTCCTGTACCTGTTCCTGACGAGGGATCGTCCTGCGTCCATTTCGCCTTAAGCATCAGATTCGCAGTAACCGGCTCCGTGAAATTATACACCGAATCGCCATCGTACCAGCCGTCAAAGAACAAATTGTCCTTCGTTGGATCGTCAGGTTTTATGGCTGTTGCATCTTTGGGACGCACCTGTGGCGGCACCTCTGTTCCGCCGTCGGACTCAAAAGTGACAGTATATACGCCTGCTGAACCTTCCGATGCACCCAGATTATCATCTGTAAAGCTGCCGTTGATCGTCGCATTGGCGGACATGGAAAAGCTACTATTCCCGGTATTAATCCCGTTAGTCAGAAACAATGCGTCTCCGCCGTCTGCAGTAGCCGAAACACAGTCGCTGATCGTGCCGCCGTTCATGGAAAATGTGCCGCCCACCACATACACACCGCCGCCATATCCATGTTGCGTATCCGTCACAGTACAGCCGCGGATGCTGCCTGCATTCATTGTAAATTCGGCCTTGTCGCCCACACACACGCCACCGCCATATGAACTATAGGTGCAACCGACGATATTGCCGCCATTCATCGTGCATCGCGCTATATATTCAGGCTTATTTGTATCCACTGCCTGAAGCACCAGTCCCGTTTTGACTGACCCGGTAATGACGCCGCCGTTTACTGTTTTATCCCCATTTGCCTCGTCCAGATACCATAATCCCGTGCTATTCGCCGTAAATTTATGGATTGCATCCGGTCGGCTGTCCTGAATGGTCAGGGTACTACCCTGATATACCTGGATTACAGGAAATGGCTGTGCGTTCCCTTGCCGCAATACATATCCGTTCAGATCCAGAGTCACATTCACATCAGAGAAATTCTCATCATAAATCTGCCCATCATAACCAATGCGCAATGTCTCCTCAAGGGTGATATCCTCCGTCAGGATATAACTGCCGAATGGAAGGTAGTATTGGTTATAGTTGCCAGAAACTCCTAAGTGGGATTTATAATTATTCTGCGTCAGTTCTATTGGGTTCTCCCCCTCGGCGTTTGCCGTGACCGGCACAAGGCAAAGTCCTATAATGCATAAAGCAAGAAGCAGTATGCAGCGTAATTGTTTTTTCATTTTCTGTTACCTCCGCTTGAAAATTCAGTACGATATTTGCCTGCAAACAGATTAACTGCCTGTTTCAGGATCTCCATCTGCGCTTTCAGGTAATATTCATCCTCAAACATCGCGTAATGAACACAGGCACGAACCAAGATAAAAATCAGCGGCGTAATGGTCGTATAGGGAATACCGAGCTTCGGTTCCAGCTGTCTGGCATATTCGGTATAACGCTCATTGACACCCTGGAAAAATTTTTTGCCATGTTCTATGTATTTCGGGTGCGTATAAACCTGATACATCAGCCGGTATTTCTTCCCGTGTTCCCTCGCCGTCCAATAAGGGATTTCCTCAATAAATCGCATGACATCCCCCGCATCTGTGGGAGCCTTCTTCATAAAGTCATCCTCCACCTTAGCCATGCAGTAGGCGGTGGACTGGATAATCAGATCATCGAGATTCTCAAAATAGCCATACAGATTTGCCTGCGTAAACCCGCAGGCCTTGGCCAATGCTTTGATTCCCGTGCCATTCAACCCGTTTTCGGCATAACATGCAAAGCATTTTTCCATGATCTCCTGTTTCTTTTCGATATGCTGTTGTTCCGTCGTTTTCATAAGTACCTTTCTTTTGATTACTGAACGTTCGTTTAGTATTAAGTGTAACATATATTTATAAAATCGCAATAGTAAAAATAATTATTTCTGCTGATTATAATAGTAGCCAACGCCCCATTTCGTATGTACATAGCGTGGATTGGATGGATTATCCTCGATTTTTTCACGCAGACGGCGGATATGAACATCCACGGTACGCACATCCCCCGGATAATCATTTCCCCAGATCAGCTTCAAAAGATTCTCTCTGCTGTAAACCTTATTGGGATTTAAGACCAGAAGCTCTAACACCTCAAATTCCTTGGCGGTCAGATTCATCTCCCTGCCTGCCACAAATGCCCTGCGGTCATCACAGTAAAGCCTCAGATCTCCATCCTCGATCACCTTTACTGCTTCCTTCTGCTTCGGGGTTGTTCTACGCATGATGGCTTTGATTCTTGCCTTTACCTCGAGAATGTTAAACGGCTTCGTAATATAATCATCCGCGCCGTATTCAAGGCCAAGGATCTTATCCATATCTTCCCCTTTGGCCGTCAGCATCACGATCGGCACACCGGAAAACTCCCGCACCTGCTGACACACCTCAAATCCGTCCTTCTTGGGCAGCATCACATCCAGAAGAATGATGTCGTATTCTTTATTCTGAATCATGGCAAGTGCCTCTTCGCCGTCATAGGCGCAGTCCACTTCCATTCCATCCTGTTCTAAGCTGAACCGGATTCCCTTTACAATCAGTTTTTCATCATCCACTACCAAAACTTTCTTCGCCATTTTCCTCTACCTCAACCGCATCCCTTTTTACGCACTATACGGTAATATATGCTTTCATTTTCTGAAACAATCCATCCTTGATTCCAGCCACATTCATCACGCTCTCAATCCGGTCAAAGCTGCCGTGCTCTTCCCGATAAGCAATGATGCTCCTGGCCTTGCTGCTGCCGATCCCGGGCAGGGTACATAACTGATCCTCTGATGCCGTATTCAGATTCACCAGACCGGAGGTTGCACTTGTTTCTCCGGATTGTGTCACAACATTCTGCAGTGGGGAATCCATTTCTGCGACTTCTTCCCGGGTAGGTACATAGACCTTCTCCCCATCGGACACAAAATCTGCCTGGTTTAAATAATCGGGATCTGCCTCATCACTTAGTCCACCCGCGCGTTCAATTGCCTGATAAATACGGCTCCCCTGCGGCAGTTCGTAAACGCCCGGCTGTTCCACCGCTCCACAGACATGCACCATGCAGGACACTGCCGCTTCCTCTTCTCCAGGAATCCCCGCAGCATTTATATCTGCATTAATACTCCCTGTATCTTCAACTGCCGTCCCAGTTTTTCCTATATTAGATTCTTTCCGGGCATCTCCACCGGAGTCCTCGCTTCTGCCGGCTTCCTGATTCTCCTGGAACTCCCCGGACAAATCAGCCGGATCCTCTTCTATGATCTTCTCTGTATCCTCAAACAGCAATTCTGCTTTTTCTTTCCGGCACCCGAATAGCGTGCACAGCAAAATCACCGGAATAAGGAACAGAAACCGATATTTTTTCTTCATTGTCATCCTTTCCGATTCTGGAAGGATCCCTTATAACAATTACTAATTATTGTAATAGAAATTTTTCATATTTACAAGCACTATTCCGCTTTAAAAATGATCATTCCAACAATGGCAATGATCGCGCCGATCACCTTTTTCCACTCAAACGGCTGCTTCTCTACGCCAAACCAGCCGAACACTTCAATGATGTAAGCGACGATGAGCTGTGAAATAATGATCATCATCACGGCCTTTGCAGGACCTAAGGACTCCATGCTCTTAATGACCGTATACGTGATAAACGCCCCGATTGCCCCGCCAAGGAGCATATACTTCGGCTCAATCTGCATCAGTTTTCCGAAGGAGCTGCGGTCGGTAATGAAATATGCGGCAAGGCAGACAAGCAGTGCTGTGAACTGCACGAACACATTTGCCACCCAGATACCGGTACTTTTCGTCACCTGTGTATTAAATACTCCCTGCACGCTCATCAATGCTCCCGAAAGCAGTGCAATAAAAATTCCAATCATATGAATTCCTGCCTTTCTGTCCGTCCGGACTTTATCCACAGTATCTCCACATGATTGGAATCTCATTCTTACCTTTTATTCACTTTGATTGTCTATTGCCTGCTGCCGGTAATAATCTTCATCCAGATATTCCACCTCGTCCTCTTCACTGTCCTCGGTTGTATCCTCGATGTAAGTCTCTTCGATCTGCTCACCGGTAATCTGGTACTTAATCTGCTCGGAAAGCGTCTTTAACTCTTTGTTAGCATCTGCACCATTCCAGATCTCAGCAAAAAGTGCCTCGAGCTTCAGCCAGTAATTACCCGTTTCAAGCATCTTCGGAATCGGAACGGAGGTCTCGTACTCCTTTGCAAAAACCTGTAACGCTTCATACGGATATTCCATATCCTTCTGTGCCGAAACCTTACCGGAACGGTCATAAAGAATTTCATTGTATTCACAGGTCAGGAATCTTGCAAAATCATTTGCCACTTCCTGATTCGTGGAATAGCCATTGATTGCCACACAGTTTGTTACCGAAAGGGAACTGGACGGCTCCTCCTCTTTAAAGGATGGCGTTGTTACAAATCCATATTCATAGGCAAAGGTTCCATCCTGCTTCGCCTGCTCCAGGGTTGCTACGGCATCGGAGGTTGCCACGGTAAATACCACTTTACCTTCCATGAAATCATTCAGGGTGCTCTCATAGCTGATCGCACTCGTATCAATCGAAAAGAAGTTATTCAGGTTCTGGTACGCAGTCATACTCTGGATCGCATTCAGATTATAAATGTCCACCTGTTCTGTATCCCAGCCGCTCTCGCCACCCATATTGATGGCATTGCCGATAAAAAAGTAATTGTAGAAAATATCGGTAACATCCCACTTAAATACGGATTCTACCTGCTCCGGTGCATCGTACATATCACCGAAGGTCTGAATATCCTCAATGGTGTTGGGAAGATATTCCGCAATTTTTGCTTCAATCTGTTCTTCTGTGAACGGAGATTCTTCCTCATCTGCTTCTTCCTGCGAAGTCTCTGTGTTTCCATCCTCTGTAGCTGTATTTGTATTTCCGGCATCGGAACTGTTCTGTGCCGCATCCGCACTTCCGGTATCCGAACTGCTCTGTGCCGCATCCGCACTTCCAGTATCCGAACTGCTCTGTGTTGCATCTGCACTTGCGGAATCCCCATTCTCCTGCGCTTCCTCTGCCGCCGCTTCTTCCTGCTCCTGCGTTAGCTGCGCAATGGCGAGATCCCTCAGATATGTCTTATTATAAAGCAGGGAACTCGTTTCAAAATAAAACGGATATCCCAGAAGCTTATCCTTATAGGTTGCGGCCGCAAGTCCCTTTCCGATAAAGGTTTCTTCCATGTTTACCGTCGGCTCAATCGGGGCTGCCAGTCCTGCCAGATAAGCCTTTTCCAACGCATCATTGCTGATCACATACAGATCCGGCACATTGGATTCAATCGAATTCCGGTTGATTGTCTCCACATAATCAAGTCCCGATTCCAGCACCGGCACAATCCGCGCATCGTGTGTTTCGTTATAGGCAACTGCTGCACTACTTAGATACGTGGTTAACGCATCATCGGTATACCACAGATAAATACTGTCCTTATTGTTTCCGGAAAACAGGGAAGTTTCCTCCTGCTGATCCTTTTCCTTTACAGGCATTCCCGATTTTCCAATCGCAAAAATACCTGCCGCGGCCAAGGCAATAAGTAAAATTGCCATGAGTCGTTTCTTCATATATAAACTCCATTTCTACTGCTAAACATCAACTGTGCGGTATTTTCACAGTTACCATATCAGGTTCCTTAGGAAAGAACCTCGTCAATGCTCTCGGTGAGAATACCAATCATCTGATCCACATCCTCCTTTGTAATTACAAGAGGCGGAACAAAACGGATAATATCGGTTCCTGCATTAATCAGGATCAGTCCCTTTTCCAGTGCTTTGTTAATCACAGGTCCAACCGGCATCTTAAAGACAAGTCCCTGCATCATGCCGATACCGCGGCGTGTCTCAATGACATCGTACTTATCTGCAAGCCCGTTTAACTTCTCTTCCAGATAAGCGCCTGTTTTTTGCACATTATCTATTATATGGTTCTCCCTGAATAAATCAAGTACCACATTAATGGCTGCTGCCGCAAGCGGATTTCCACCGTAGGTCGTTCCGTGATCGCCGCTTGTCAGGGAATGCTGTGCCACCTTTTCGGTCATCAGGAATGCACCGACCGGTACGCCGCAGCCCAGTGCCTTGGCCGTTGTCATTATGTCGGGCTTCACCCCGTACTTCTGCCATGCATACATATATCCGGTTCTGCCCATACCACACTGGATTTCATCGAGAATGAGCAGGATGTCCTTTTCCTCGCAGAGAGCCTTCACCTTCTTCATAAATTCTTCTTCTGCCGGATAAATGCCGCCTTCGCCCTGTACGGTCTCAAACAGAATCGCACAGGTCTTGTCCGTCACCTGGCTTAATACACTTTCAAAGTCATTCATCTTTGCAAAGCGGATGTTGCCGATCATGGGTTCAAAAGCTTCCCGGTACTTCGGGTTGCCTGTAACGGAAAGCGCCCCCATCGTTCTTCCATGGAAGGAATGCTCCATGGCGATGATCTCGTGATCGGTTGTGCCATCCTTTAAGTACGCATATTTTCTGGCTGCCTTAATCGCACCTTCAATGGATTCCGCACCGCTGTTTGTGAAGAAAACGCGGTCCATGCCGGATACTTCCTTCATTTTTCTTGCAGCCTCAATTGCCGGAACATTGTAATAATAATTCGAGGTATGAATCAGCTTGTCAATCTGTGCCTTCAGCGCATCGTTGTATCTCTGATTATTGTAGCCAAGTGCAAATACCGCAATTCCTGCACAAAAATCCAGATATTCCTTTCCATCCATATCATAAAGATGGACACCGTCACCATGATCCAACACGATCTGAAAACGGTTATAGGTATGAAGCAGATCCCGTTCCGCTTCGTCAATATATTCCTTCATTGTTCCCATATTCTTAGCTCCTTGTTATTCACTCACCTGTATTCTTACGCTCTCACTGCATTACTTACTCTGCATTCCTTACGCTTCATCACTGATCGGATCATCATCCGGAACGATCGCTGTTCCGATTCCGCTGTGGGTAAAGATTTCCAGCAGCATACTGTGAGGAATTCTGCCATCGAGAATATGTACCCGGCTTACCCCGTTCTTTACTGCGGAAGTACAGTTATTTAATTTCGGAAGCATGCCTCCACCAATAATGCCTTCCCGGATCAGCGCATCCGCTGCGGAAACCCGGATTCTCGAAATAAAGGAATCCTTATCATTGATGTCCTTATATAAGCCCTCGATATCGGTAAGGAATACCAGCTTGTTTGCTCCAACGGCCTTCGCAATGGCGCAGGCTGCATCATCCGCATTGATATTGTAGGTATCAAAATGCTCATCATATCCGATCGGTGCAACAATCGGCAGGAAATCCTTCTCTAACATATCAAACAGAATCTTCGGATTTACTTCGGTAATGTTGCCGACAAAGCCGATGTCCTGTCCCTCGGAATAACGCTTCTCCACCTTTAAGAGGCCACCGTCCTTACCGCTCAAACCAACGGCATTCACGCCAAGCTCTTCCACCATGTTCACAAGGCTCTTATTTACCTTATTTAAAACCATTTCGGCAATTTCCATGGTCTCTGCATCGGTCACACGAAGTCCGTTCACGAACTTTGCTTCCTTACCGACCTTTCCTACCCAGCGGCTGATTTCCTTACCGCCGCCGTGCACGATGATCGGCTTGAAGCCAACCAGCTTTAATAACGTTACATCCTTAATGACATTCTTCTGTAACTCCTCGTTGCTCATGGCAGATCCGCCGTATTTTACAACAATGATCTTGCGGTTAAACTGCTGAATGTACGGAAGCGCCTCGATCAGAACCTCCGCTTTTTTTAAAACTTCCTGCATATCCTTATCCATGTTATGATCCATCCTTTACTCTCTTCTGCTTCTCTATATAATAGGTATTACTTATCTGTCAGCTACGGTAATCTGCATTGATCTTGACATAATCATAGGTCAGATCGCAGCCCCACGCGGTAGCTTCCGCTTCGCCCATCTTCATATCTGCCAGGATCTGTACTTCCTTCTGGGACAAAATATCACTGGCCTCTTCTTCACTGTAACCGGCATCCCCGCCATCCTTATAAATAAGGATTTTCCGGTCGCCTGCTGCATAATACAGCTCCATATGCTCCGGATCAAACTGCGCTCCGGAATAACCAAGTGCACACAGGATTCTTCCCCAGTTGGCATCGTGTCCGTAAACGGCTGCCTTGGTCAGGCTGGAACAGATGACGCTTTTTGCAAGAATTCTTGCATTTTCTTTCGTATCTGCATGATATACATGACATTCTACCAGTGCCGTTGCACCCTCGCCATCTCCGGCAAGACGCTTGGCCTGTGTTTCATTTACATAGTGAAGCGCTGCCTTAAATGCTTCATAATCTGCGGTTCCCTCCTGAATCGTGGGATTGCCTGCCATTCCGTTTGCAAGCACGAGCAGCGTATCATTTGTTGAAGTATCTCCATCGACCGAAATCATGTTGTAGGTATCCACAACATCCTCTCGGAGCATCTTCTGTAAAACTTCCTTTTCAATTACCGCATCCGTAGCCACATAGCCGAGCATGGTACACATATTCGGATGAATCATGCCGGAGCCCTTGCTCATTGCACCGAGTGTTACGGTCACACCGCCGATTTCCACCTGTACGGCCAGCTCTTTATTCACGGTATCCGTTGTCATAATTGCTTTGGAAGCATCGGTTCCGGCTTCCAGGGAATCGTTCTTAGTCTCGGCAAGCCGGCTGATTCCCGCCTTGATCCGGTCGATGGGGAGCTGTGCCCCGATGACACCTGTGGATCCGACCAGTACGGCATTTTCCGGAATGCCAAGCACCTTCGAAGCTTCTTTTGCAGTCTCTTCACAAAGCTTCATTCCCTCTGCGCCGGTTCCTGCATTTGCAATTCCGGTATTCACAATCACCGCCTGTACATAAGGAGATTCCTCCACCAGCTTCCTATCCCATTTTACGGGAGCTGCCTTTACGACATTGCTGGTAAAGGTTCCGGCAGCCACACACGGCTTTTCACTGTAAATAATTGCCATATCCTTACGGTTCTGGTATTTGATTCCTGCTTCAATACCTGCTGCCTGAAATCCCTTCGCAGCAGTGATTCCACCTGTAATCTGTTTCATTTTATCCTCCTGCTCACCCTTATAACTGTAATGAATGGTTACTCACCCTTCATTGTAACGGATGATATTTTCCGTATTTAATGTAAAATCATAATAATTGAGGTCTTCCCGCTTCGTCCAGCCGATCTGCTTCCAGAATGCATTGCCGATGTCGTTCCTGGTAAATGCAATGAGGGAAACCTTGCTGATGTGCTCCTTTTGCAGCTCCTGCATACAGAACACCACCATGCTCTTGCCAATGCCATGCATCCGGTAGGCCTCGTCCACACAGACGTGATACAGACACCCTCTTCGTCCGTCATGCCCGCACAGGATGCTTCCTACGATTTTCCCGTCAGCTACGGCAACTACACTGGTCGTCGGATTTCTTTTTAAAAAGGAAGCAACTCCTTCCCTTGAATCATCAATGCTTCTTATGGCAAAGCCCTTAATTGTCATCCACAGATCATGAACCCCCTGATAGTCCTCAATGGTCATGGTCCGTATTTCAAAATTGTTGTTCATCATCTTTCCTTACTGAGCCGTTCCTGAATCTTATAAATTCAGTCCCTTCTTCTCGTCCACACCCATCACGATGTTCATGCACTGAATGGCTGCACCGGAAGCTCCCTTTCCAAGATTATCAAACCGGGACAATACCAAAATCCGGTCCTCGTTTCCTGTTACGAAAATTTCCAGTCCATCCCAGCCGCTTCTTGCATTTCCTGCAAGGAAGCCGTTCGTCTCTTCCTCTTTGCCAAGAGGCATCACCTGAATAAACGGTTCGCCTTCGTAGAAGGCAGCCAGCTTTTCCTGTACCTCCTGCGGGGACGGCTTTCCATTTAATAAATCGGTATAAAGCGGTAAGGTGACGATCATGCCGCTGTAGTAATCACACACCATCGGGGAAAATAACGGTGTTCTCTGCAGTCCGGTAATCTTCGTCATTTCCTTTAAATGCTTATGCTGCTGGGAAAGTGCATACTCTCTCGGCGCATCAAACTCCGGTGCACGGTCTTCGGATTCATAAACAGCAATCGCTTTCTTGCCGGCGCCGCTGTAGCCGGACATGGCAAAGGTCGCTACCGGATAATCCTTCGGTAAAATGCCGCTTTTGATCAGCGGATATACTAAGGAAATAAAACCGGTCGCATAGCAGCCCGGAACCGCAATCCTTTTTCCTTTGGCAATTCTTTCACGGAATTCACCGGACAGTTCCGGGAATCCATAGGCCCATCCCTCTTCGGTACGATGTGCCGTTGATGTATCAATAATGCGGACATTCTCATTTTCAATCAGACTTACCGACTCTCTGGCTGCGGCATCCGGCAGGCAAAGAAAAGTGATGTCCGATTCATTGATGAGGCGCTTACGCTCCCCGACATCCTTTCTTAATTCTGATGCAATCGGAAGAATCTCCACATCGTCTCTTCCTGCAAAACGTTCATGGATCCGTAATCCTGTCGTTCCTTCGCTTCCATCGATAAAAATTTTCGTCTTCATAACAAAATGACTGTCCTTTCCTTATATTATAATTACAGCGTCTGTAACTATTCAGAACCCCATTCGCAAAATTGCTGCTACGCAGCTTTCTTTTTTGCTCATGTGGTTACTTCTCCATATAAAATCTGTCAAATATGCTTCGGAATGCGAGCATTCCAATCATATTTATCAGATTTTACATGGCTCTGAATAGTTATCACCATCTTATACCAAGATTGGAAATGCCGCAACTACTACTAAATAAAATTATATCGTCCGGCATGTATAACAATACAACTTTTATGCATATTATTCAAGCCTTTTTCCAGTTTTTCTACAAATTAATTTATATAATTCGGTCTTTTATGCAAAAATATGCAAAATAAGTGTTGCATTTTCATAGGAGATGTTGTATATTAGCAGAAGTGGAAGCGAATAATATTAAATTTTATAAAATATGGAGGCATTTCAAATGAAAGAAAAAGTAATTCTCGCGTACTCCGGTGGTCTTGACACTACCGCAATTATCCCCTGGTTAAAAGAGAACTTCGACTATGAAGTTGTCTGCGTATGTATCGACTGCGGACAGGAAGAAGAACTCGACGGACTGGAAGAAAGAGCAAAATACTGTGGAGCTGAGAAGTTATACATTCTCGATGTAATTGATGAATTCTGTGATGACTATGTTGTTCCCTGTGTACAGGCTCATGCAGTTTATGAGAATAAATATTTACTTGGAACCTCTATGGCAAGACCTCTGATCGCCAAGAAGTTAGTTGAAATCGCACGTAAGGAAGGCGCTGTTGCTATCTGCCACGGTGCTACCGGTAAGGGTAATGACCAGATCCGTTTCGAACTTGGTATCAAGGCATTTGCTCCGGATCTTAAGATCATCGCAGCATGGAGAAGTGATAAGTGGACTCTTGATTCCCGTGAATCCGAAATCGAATACTGCAAGCAGCACGGCATTGATCTTCCATTCTCCGCAGATTCCAGCTACAGCCGTGACCGTAACTTATGGCACATCAGCCATGAAGGCTTAGAGCTTGAAGATCCTGCCAACGAGCCGAACTACGATCATCTGTTAGTTCTTGGTGTTACTCCGGAAAAGGCTCCGGAAGAAGGCGAATACGTTACCATGACCTTTGAAAAGGGTGTTCCGAAGTCTGTAAACGGCAAGGAAATGAAGGTTTCCGATATCATCCGTGAACTGAACCGTTTAGGCGGCAAGCATGGTATCGGTATCGTTGATATCGTAGAGAACCGTGTTGTCGGCATGAAGTCCCGTGGTGTATATGAAACTCCCGGTGGAACCATTCTTTACGAAGCACATCAGCAGTTGGAGGAATTAATTCTTGACCGTGATACTTATGCCGTTAAGAAGGATATGGGTAACAAGATGGCTCAGATCGTATACGAAGGAAAATGGTTCACTCCGTTACGTGAAGCCGTACAGGCCTTCATCGAATCCACCCAGAAGTATGTAACCGGTGAAGTTAAGTTCAAGCTTTACAAAGGAAACATCATCAAGGCCGGAACGACTTCTCCGTACTCTCTCTACAATGAGAGCATTGCATCCTTTACAACCGGTGATCTTTATGACCATCACGATGCAGAAGGCTTCATCAACCTCTTTGGTCTTTCTACCAAGGTACGTGCTATGAAGATGCAGGAGCTGGGCGAACTGAAATAAGTTCCCTATAAAGATTGTATCAAAGACCGTCATACGGAAATTGCAGATAGACAATTTCTGTATGGCGGTTTATTATATGGGTAACGATTCAGAGCCACCATCAGAAAGGACGACACTATGATTCACGTAACCACACTTCTCATGATTTATCTTGCCGCAATCAACCTCATTGCCTTTGCACTCATGGGAATTGATAAATACCGTGCCCGGAAAAGAGCCTTCCGGATTCCGGAGGCTACCCTGTTTACCATTGCCCTGATCGGTGGAAGCATCGGCTCGATCCTTGGAATGTATACCTTTCACCACAAAACCAGACACCGCAGCTTCACTTTTGGTATGCCTGCCATCTTGATCCTGCAGGTCATTCTGGTTATACTGATTGTATCAGCACCGTTTCATCTGGTAACCTTATAACAGGGAGGGAAACTTATGCACATAGCTATTTGTGATGATAATATTGCAGACCGTAAGCAACTGGAACGATTACTTGACCGGGAATCTGACCGGCGGAAAAACACCTCCGGCGTGTTCTTCTGTGACTCCTACGGAAACAGTGAGCACTTAAGCCGTAATCCCATGCCTTACGAGCTTTTCTTTCTCGATATGACAGGTAAAGAACCGGACGGTCTTTCCTTTGCCATTGAACTGCGGCGCCTCGGTGTCACCGCTCCCATCGCTCTGTGCTCCTCTTCCATCAATTATCAGGAAGCGTTAAAGAAACTCCCCGAACAGGAAAGGCCTGCCGATCTTCTGTTTATCGACAAGCCCATTAAAGTTGCAGATCTCACTGCCATTATTGATAAGGCCCTTCACCTTGGTTCAAACCGTGCTTCCACAATTGAACTGCGCAGTGACCGTACCACCATTTATGCTTATGAGGATGACATTGCCTATGTCACCTCCAAAAACGCATACCTCACCGTTCACTTAACCGATGGCCGTGATGTCACCATGCTGGATACCGTTTCGAACTTTTACTCCATGATTAAAAATTACAAACACCTTGTTCTGGTTTCCGAACGCACCATCATCAACGCTGCCCATGTACAAAAAATGAGCGGACTGAAGGTCACCATGGACGATGGAAAAAAACTTACCTGTCCACTTCTCTCCCGCCCGTTCTTAAACTACGCTAAGAAAAATCTTACAGAGTCACAATAATACCCCCATCGTTGGCATACATGCTGCTGATCCCCGCGGTATCAAGAAGGTATACCCTTTCAAAAGAGGCTTTGGAAAGAAACAGCTTCTTCACATATTCGGCACGTTCTTTACAGTTACAATGGGAAATCATCAGGATCCGTTTTGCCGTGTCCGGTACTTCCCGAAGCATGAGCTCTGTCATTTTGGCAAGGGCTTTTTTCATACCGACTGCCTGTGCCCGCTTCTCAATTTCCCCTTCGCATCCTGCCATCACCGGCTTAATGCTTAAGGTAGAAGCAACTAATGCTTTAACCCCCGACAGACGCCCGTTTTTGCGAAGTGTTTCCAGATTATCCAATACAAAGTACGTCTTCATCTCATCCCGGAATGCCAACAGCTTTTTACAGATTTCGTCAAAGGGAAGCCCTTCTTCGCTCCACTTCGCTGCCCGCAGGGCAAGCTGTGTCTCTCCGACACTTGCCGAATGGGAATCGCACACGAAAATATTCCGGTCTCCATGCTTTTCCTCATACAGCGTTTTCCCGATCACGGCACTGTTATAGCTGCCGCTTAATTTGGAAGAAAGCGTAAATACGAAGATATTCTCCGCATCCGTGTCGTATGCCCTCATATATTTCTCCGGGGAAGGACAACAGGAACGGGGACAGGTCTTCGAAGCAGCTACCTTCTGAAGAAAAGAAGCCTGATCAAAGGTTGCATCGTCCCACAGGTGTTCCCCTGCCACATCAAGTCCTAACGGTATATTTACAAATCGCGGATCCCCTTTATATTCTTCGGGAAATTCACAACAACTGTCTGCAATAATTTTATATGACATTTTTGTTCTCCTGTTCTCAATTACCATTCTATGTAGTTTTCAATACTACTTATATTAACATTGTACTCTATTTTTGTAAAGTAATACTGGAAAACTTTATTATTTTATACTACAATAGTAACTATTCAGAGTTACCTACAATATCCCATAAGGAAAGGAATCTACTATGAACATTTCAGAAAAAGCACTCCTGCTTCATGAACAATGGAACGGCAAGCTGGAAGTCGTATCCAAAGCCCCTGTTAAATCAAGAGAAGACCTCTCAATTGCATACACGCCCGGCGTTGCCGAGCCCTGTAAAGTGATTGCACAGGACAAAGAAGCCGCTTACAAATATACCATGAAGGCCAACACAGTCGCTGTCGTGTCCGACGGAAGCGCGGTCCTTGGACTTGGCAATATCGGTCCTTACGCTGCCATGCCGGTTATGGAAGGAAAGGCCGTACTGTTCAAGGAATTCGGTGGCGTAAACGCCGTTCCGATCTGTCTGGACACCCAGGACACCGAAGAAATTATTAAGGCTGTGACCTATCTGGCTCCTGCTTATGGCGGTATTAATCTGGAAGACATCAGCGCTCCCAGATGTTTTGAAATTGAAGAACGTTTGAAAGAGATTCTGGATATCCCGGTATTCCATGATGACCAGCACGGTACGGCTATCGTCGTTCTTGCCGGAATTATCAATGCCTTAAAGGTTGTCGGCAAAAAGAAAGAGGACTGCCGCGTCGTTGTAAACGGTGCGGGAAGTGCCGGTGTTGCCATCACCAAGCTTTTGTTAACCTATGGATTCCCGCATATTACCATGTGTGATAAGGTTGGTATCGTTTCCAAGAAGACCGAAGGCTTAAACTGGATGCAGCAGAAAATGACCGAGGTTACCAACCTCGAGCAGCAGACCGGTACGCTTGCAGATGCCATGAAGGGCGCTGACATCTTCGTTGGTGTATCCGCTCCCGGTATTGTTTCTGCAGAAATGGTTGCTTCCATGAATAAGGATGCCATTCTGTTTGCCATGGCAAATCCGGTTCCGGAAATTATGCCGGATGTGGCGAAAGCCGCCGGTGCCCGCGTAGTCGGTACGGGACGAAGCGACTTCCCGAATCAGGTCAACAATGTCGTTGCCTTCCCCGGTATCTTTAAGGGTGCTCTGGAAGGACGTGCTACCCAGATCACCGAGGAAATGAAGTTGGCTGCTGCCAATGCCATTGCTTCTCTCGTTCCGGATGACGAATTAAGCGATGAAAATATTATGCCCGAAGCATTTAATCCGAAGGTTGCCGAAGTTGTTGCAGCCGCAGTAAAGGAACATATTGTAAAATAATGAACAACCAGACTTTCTGGCATGGAAAGCCCTACTATTCCTTAAACGCCTACTGCAAAAACACCTACGGCGAGAAGCTTTCAAAGATTGCCTTAAACGCCGGTTTTACCTGTCCAAACCGTGACGGGACACTGGACAGGCGAGGTTGTATTTTTTGCAGCGGTGCAGGAAGTGGGGACTTTTCCATGTCTCTTACTTCGAATCAGAGCATGGCTCACATCATCCATTCCTATCTGGAGCAGATGACCTGTCAGCATCCCGGCAATCGTTATATTGGATATTTCCAGGCATACACGAACACGTATGCTTCTGTTGCCGAGCTTGAACAAAAATATACGGCAGTACTTGACTTTCCTCAGATTGCAGGCATTTCGATTGCCACAAGGCCGGACTGTCTGCCGCCGGATGTTTTACAGCTTCTTAAATGTCTAAAGCAGCGCTATCCTGACAAATTCATCTGGATAGAGCTGGGACTGCAGACCATTCACGAAGAAACGGCTGCGTTTATCCGCAGAGGCTATCCGCTTTCCTGCTTTGAGGAGGCGGTTGCGGCATTGCATACGTTGCAGATTCCGGTCATTACCCATGTAATCTTAGGATTGCCCGGCGAAACCGCAACTATGCAGTTACAGACCATTTCCTATCTGAATACACAGCCCATATGGGGCATTAAATTACAGTTACTTCATATATTAAAAGGCACTGATCTTGGCCTTTTATATGAAAAAGAACCTTACCGTTACCACTCCTACGAAACGCTGGAAGAATATGTTTCGATGGTGATTCTCTGCTTAGAGCATCTACGGCCGGATCTGGTTGTACACCGGGTTACGGGAGATGCACCGAAGGAGCTTTTGCTTTCACCGATGTGGAGTCTTGATAAACGGAAGGTTTTAAACACACTTCATCATGAGATGAAAATTCATGAAACTTATCAGGGGAGGCTATATGCAGGATCCATTGACACTTTATAAATTAATTATTCTTTATATGCTGCAACGGGTGGACTTTCCACTGACGAAGGCGCAGATCAGCGACTTTATTTTAGAGAAGCAGTATACGAACTTTCTAACACTCCAACAGGTCATCAACGAACTGATTGATGCAGACATGGTGACGGCACATTCGATCCGGAACCGGACGCATTTAAGCATCACGAAGGAAGGACGCCAGACCTTAAATTTCTTCAGTAATGAAATCAGCGATACGATTAAGGAAGAGATTAACACGTATCTCAAGGAAAACGAAATGACGCTCCGCAATGAGGTATCGATTCTCGCGGATTATTATAAGTCGACTTCGGGGGAATTTGAGGCACATCTGACAGCGAAGGATAAAGAGGTTACACTGTTGGATATTATTATTTCGGTGCCGGTGGAAGAAACCGCGGCTTCGATCTGCGATAACTGGCAGAAGAAGAATCAGGAGATTTATCAGTATTTGATTACGGAACTGTTTTAATTTAAAGCACCATCCGGGTTCGGTTGTAGTTTGTCCGGACACGGATGGTCCGATGGAATGTTTGCGTATAATTTGAGTGTGTGAACAAAAGTCTGTAAATGTGATCTTCTATGATAATGATTGGGCTGAAGGCTCTCAAATGAGCATTCAGCCCTTGCTTTATATATAACAGTGTTGATTCGAGCATGT
>CAVHRK010000125.1:0-8497 GCA_963638365.1 Anaerobutyricum sp.
GCATATAGTTAATGATTCCGCTTCTGGAGACAGTTCAACATCAAAATCGTAGTGATGTTCGGAATCTGTGTTGAGAAACTCGGTGAGAACTTCTCTTATTAGTTTGCAGAGATAAATGTTGTCTTTTTTTAAAGGCTTCTTGTTATAATCAAGCTGGCTTACTAGGTTAAGGTCTTGGACCAGATTTTTGATGTGTACACTTTGTTCTTTGATAATAGTTGCCTGTGTTCTTGTATTATTATCTAAATAATCAGTATTTGAAAGTGTATCTGCATATCCCATGATGGTCGATAAGGGGGTGCGAATATCATGGGAGACACCACTGATCCAGTTGGCTCTCGCCTGATCCTGTTTCTTTAGAAGGATGGATGCTCGATTTACACTTTCTCCTATTTCAGCAAGTTCACCAGTGATGCAAAGTGATACAGTTTCTCCATTAGACAATTTTTGTATTCCATCAATAATAGGCGAAGTTTTTGATAGAATATTTCGTTTCGAAAAAAAGTAAACAATATACAACATAAAGAGATCTATAGTCAGAATCAAAAAAGAAATAACAGGAGCTTTTTTGATGGTGGATATCGGAAGATAATTGGATTCGATTTTGGAGTAGCTGTCTTTGGGGTAACCAAGCACCAAAAGATTATTATCGGTCTCGGTTGTAAATACAGGATAACCATTTAGATACCCTCTGGAAAAATCTGCAACATCCGTTAGAGAATACTTTAGAGAAAGTATGTCTGGTAAATTATTACTCCAGATTACATTGCCATTTGAATTAATAAGCATAGCCCATATATTTTGCTCTTTCAAGGTCTGTGCAAAATCATTTTCCAAGGAATAGTTGTTATCTGTTTTGCTAAGATGACTAGAAATATTCTGTAACATCTGTGTGGGAGAAGAGTTTCTTAATTCCTTTACAGAACCATAAAAGGTAAAAGAGAAAATCATGATGTCAATAACAAGAATCATGAGGATTGTAAAAAAATAGAGAAATAAATGCTTACTGATAAGTTTTCCAAAATTCTTCATCATTTACCTGCTTTCCGTGACAAGTTTATATCCCAGACCTTTGATCGTCACTAATGAAATTGGCTTGGAAGGATTGACTTCAATTTTCTCTCGAATACGTCTAATATGCGCAAGGAGAGAATTACCATAGCCAAATGGGTTTTCTCCCCATACGGCTTCGCAAAGGGCATCTATGGTAACAATATGATTTGCGTTTCGCGATAGTGCTTCTAAAATATCATGTTCTTTGGCTGTTAATGGGATGACAGTTCCAGACTTAATGATTTGCGCATTACTTAAATCAATCTGACAGTCTGACAGATAAATCAAGGGAGATTCTTCCTTGTAACATCTTCGGAGTACTGCTTTTAATCGAAACAAAAATTCTTTTGGAAGAAAAGGTTTTGTAATATAGTCATCGGCACCTAGTCCAAAACCAGAGTATTTATCTTGAATCTCATCTTTGGCTGTCAGAAAAATAACAGGAATATCAAGAAATTGTTTCATGTTCTGCATTAAATCAAAACCGTTTCCATCTGGCAGCATTACATCGAGAATTGCAATGTCTGGTTTTTCTATACGACACTTTTCAAGTGCGGATTGGACAGAATCAGCAAGAATAATATTATAATATTGCTCGTTATTTAAGATACATAACAGCATGTCTCTAAGACTTTTTTCGTCATCAACCAACAATATCTTTTTTGATTTCAAATAATCGTCGTTCATTTTCGCATATCCTTTCTTTTGTTTCCCTCATTATAAGTGGTTATAAAATGATAATAAAGCATTTTCCGTATTTGTAAGGTAAATGTAAGGTAGTGAGAATGCTGTTGTAAGGAGCCTTTTGTATAGTGTAAACATCAAAGAAAAAGGAGATGTTTATCATGACAAATATGATTGAAACAAGAAATCTGTCAAAAGTTTATAAGAAATTTACAGCAGTAAATGGTGTGTCCATGCATGTAAGGAAAGGGAGTATTTATGGATTCTTAGGTCCAAATGGAGCTGGAAAAAGTACAACGATGAAAATGCTGTTGGGGTTGACCGAGCCGTCCGGCGGAAGTTTTCTGGTAGATGGAATGACATTTCCGGAAGACAGGGTGAAAATTCTCGGCGAAGTAGGATCGTTCATTGAATCGCCGTCATTTTATGCCAATTTAACCGGGCGGGAAAATCTGGATATTATACGAAGAATTCTGAATCTTCCTGCCAGAGCGGTTGATGATGCGCTGGAATTAGTTGGACTTACTGAATCTGGCAATCGACTTGCAAAGAAATATTCTCTTGGAATGAAACAGAGGCTGGGGTTAGCATCTGCACTGATAGGAGAACCGCCGGTACTCATTTTAGATGAGCCAACAAATGGGCTGGACCCTTCTGGTATACATGAAATTCGAAACTTGGTGAAATCTCTTCCTAAAAAATATGATTGTACAATTTTGATTTCTTCGCATATGTTATCAGAAATAGAATTGATGGCAGATGATATTGGAATTTTGAATCATGGAAAACTACTTTTTGAAGGAAGTTTAGATTGTTTACGAAATACTGCAAAAGAACAGGGATTTGAAACAGATCATTTAGAAGATATGTTTTTATCCATGATTGATGAAGATAATGCAAAGAGAAAAAAGAGGGCATTGCTATGAGTAATATGATCATTGAACTGAAAAAGAGTAGGCGGTCAGGTGTGATTGAAGTTCTTCCAGTAGTTGGAGTGTTGGGGGCATTCTATGCTTTTGCAAACTTTGCAGTAAGAAGAGATACGTTATTAAATCTGCCCTTAGCGCCTACAGTGGTCTTGTTGACGCAGCTATATGGAATGCTGATGATTCTTAATATGTTTGGAATTATTGTGGCAGCTACGCTTACTTATAACATTGAATTTACCGGAAACGCATTAAAGAAAATGTATATGCTGCCCTTTTGCACATCCAGTATTTTTAAAAATAAATTCATAATGCTGTTGGTTACATTAGGTATATGCTTCATATTCCAAAATGGGGCATTGGCGGCAATTGGAATCCTGTTTCTGCCGGAAGGAAGTTTTGAAACTCTGCTGCTATTAAAATATGCAGTTTATAGTTTTATTTCCACATTGCCAGTGCTTGGATTTATGCTTGTGATTGCTTCTCGTGTAGAAAATATATGGATTACGCTGGGAGTTGGAGTAGCAGGTTTTTTTAGTGGAATGGCGATGGCAATGGTACAAGTTCCGATTTTCCTTGTGAATCCATTTGTTTTAATGATGAAACCAGCGATGGAGACAGGCGTGGATGTCAATTTTTCGGTTTTACTTTTATCAATTATTGAAACAATTGTGTTTTATGTGATTGGATGGCTGCTTGCAAAAAATAAGCATTATGAATAGGGAGGGAAAATCATGTCTTTGTTTGAATTGTTAAAAATTGAATTAAAAAAGGTGAAGAGATCAAAAATCATTCCATTATTGCTGATACCACCAATTCTTGTGGTCATCTCAGGAGTTGCATGCATCGGAACTTATATGACACCAGAATATACCAATGCATGGCAGGCTATGTTTATTCAGAGTGCGTTGCTTTTTGCATATTATTTACTGCCTTTTTCCATGGTCGTAGTGTGTATTATGATTGGCAGCAGAGAAACACAAAATAATGGAATCCTCAAAATGCTGGCATTGCCCATTGACAAGGGAAGAATCGCATTTTCAAAATTTCTGGTATTATTAAGTTTTCTCATCATTGAGTTATTGTTTTTCTTCCTCTCATTTATCGTTGCGGGATTCGTTACAACAAATGTAATGGGTGTAGTAGAAAGCGTTCCGGTTTTATATCTGTTTTCATGGACGATAAAGTTATTTTTATCCATGATTCCATGTGTTTCTTGTATGTGGGCCATTTATATCTTGTTTGAAAAACCATTATTATCGATGGGGCTAAATCTACTGCTGATCATTCCGGGAGTATTGTTTGCAAATACGCCAATATGGTTTGCTTATCCGTATTGTTACAGTGGATACATTGTAACATCAGCGTTGTCTACGATTACTTCTGGTGCAGAAACAAGTACTGGATTGAAGCTGTTTCCTATGATACTAGCCGCAGTTATCATTACAATTATTGCATTAACTATAGCAATCAAAAATTTTGGAAAAAAGGAGTCGAGATAATTATCATGAAGAAAAATAAACAGGGATTTATTGCTTTTGTGATTTCATTACTACCGTTATTGACATTGATTATTTCAGGATTAGACATCAAGGCAACAACCAATATGCAGATGGGATTAAGTATATGGAATATGATTACAACTTTGACAGCTTTTATTTTAGCTGTTTGTACGGTGAAGGACCGTAAGAAAAGAGATATTTTTTCAATTTTGGCATTATGTATTAGTGGATTCTTATTGTTATTGGTAGCAGGGATAATCGGTTTTGGCATATTGGCTTCATTTGGAAAAATTGGGTGAAATACAATATGAAAAAAATACTATTAGTTGAGGATAATTTAGATTTTTTGAAAATATTAGCCAAAGTGCTGTCAAAGTATTATGAGGTAATACAGGCTACAAAGGTACATGAAGCTAGCAACATTTTAGATAGTGCATGCAAGAAACGCTGGTCTCATTTGTGATCAGCGTTTCTTACTTTAGGGCTTGTTTTTTACAGCCCAATCTTTCAGTAAAATAGATTAATGGATTTGAGTTAACATAGCTGTTTTTTCAGATGTTATGGTTCGGTGTAAATGAAGCGCCATAAATACTGTTATGATTGCAGCGAAAACATCAGCTACAGGTTGTGCAAATAGGATGCCATTCAGTCCGAATAAGTTAGGCAGAATCAGAATTACTGGTATAAAACATATTCCCTGCCTGCAGGCTCCCAGGAAGCACCCCTCTTTTGCTTTTCCCATAACAAGAAAGAGAAAAGAGTAGACGGTATAGAAACCAAAAAGCATAAAGCTGACTGCATTTGCTTTTAGAGCTAGTGCACCAATCTGAATCATTTCCAAATCATTTTTGGTAAACAAAGAAACAATATTCCCAGAAAAGAGAAAAACAATCAGTCCAAAAACAATACAAAAACCAGTAGACATTAGAATCGACACCTTAATTGCTTCATGTAATCGGTCAAATTTTCTGGCACCGTAGCTAAATCCTGCAATTGGCTGAAAGCCTTTTAAAAATCCGAAAACAATGAGAGTACCAACAGTCATAATCTTGGTGACGGGGCCCATTGCTGCCAGAGCGGATGTGCCATATTCTTTGGCTGCATTATTAATCATTGCAATGGAAACACTGGTCAGTATCTGAAAGAGCATGGTTGGAATGCCTACTTTTAATATTTCGGACATAATACCATTTCCAGGGCAATATTCATGAATATTGAAGGAAAACATACTTTTTTTCTTAAAGATATAAGTAAGGTAAACGAGGAAAGATACAATCTGTGAAATAGCAGTTGCGATGGCAGCACCAGTGACACCGAGGTTCATCACATAAATCATGATTGGATCTAAAATAACATTTAAAGCAGCACCACAAAGCAGGGCATACATTGCAGTTTTTGCAGCACCTTCACTGGAAACAATATTGTTCATTGTTACATTAAAAATATTGAAGATTGAAAAAGTAATGTAAATGTAGCTGTAGGAAAGTGCATAAGTGATAACAGAATCTGTAGCACCAAGGCAGGTTAAGATTGGCCTCATGAAAATGAGGGAGATGATAATTGCAATCAGCCCGACAGCTATACTGCTGTAGACTGCAGTGGATGCAACCTTGCCAGCGGTTTCCTTATCCTGTTTTCCAATTAGACGTGACAGGTAAGCCGCTGCACCATTTCCAAAGAGTAGTCCAAGACCAACAATGACCTGACCTAATGGAAAGGCAACCGTAATGGCACCCATTTGATTTGTTCCAAGACCGCCAACAAAGTAAGTATCCACAAGATTATACAAGGCGTTGATTAACATTCCAACCATTGTTGGAAGACCAAGGGACAGAAGTGCTTTTGGAATAGGGACACTTCCCAGTAGTTGGATTTTTTTGTTTTGCTCATTCATAATAAGCTCCTTTCACTTGACATAGAATATTTTTCAGAGTACTATAAATTATAGTATTGATGAATGAAAAATACAGTACTATAAAATATAGTACTTGTCAAGGAGGTATTTATGGCAACAATTGATTTAATTGTTTTAGGAATGTTAAAAAGGGAGTCGTTAAGTGCTTATGATATTCAGAAATTAGTGGAATATCGTAATATTTCGAAATGGGTCAAAATAAGTACACCGTCCATTTATAAAAAGGTCATTCAGTTAGCTGATAAGGGATTCATAGAAAGTGAAACAATACAGGGAGAAAATCTTGCAGATAAAGTTGTGTATTCCCTTACAGATTCTGGAAATCTGGAATTACAAAAATTGATGGAGAAAATTGCAGACAGTCCTATACGAATTTTTTTAGATTTCAATGCTGTGATTGTAAATATTGATTGTATCCCACCGGAGCAGCAGAAAAAATGTATCAAAAAAATCGAAAAGAATATTAAAATCATGAAGAGTCAATTAGTAGATAATCGAAAGGACAAAGAAAATAATGAAAATATTCCAGCAGCTGGTCTTGCTGTATTAGAGCAACAGTATATTCTTATTGTAGCCATTGAAAAATGGATTCAGACAGTGAAAAAACAATTACGGTAGCAATCCATGAATGAAAGAAGGGAAATTTGATGAATAAAAGAAAAGAATTGTATAGAGTATTGGCTAGGATTTTGATTTATGTGATTGTCATGAGTTATATTGAAACGGTTTGCGTAAATCAACCGTCAAACCTAACTCTCCAGGTTTGGCGTGCAATACCGGCGGCTGTTCTTCTTGTGGCTTTGTTTTTCGGTATTGCAAGAGCAAAGGATTTTGAAAGACTTGGTTTTTTGCAGCATACATCGTTACCATGGCGTAAAACACTGTTTTTGATTCCAATGCTGATTGTGGCTACAGCAAATCTCTGGAATGGAGCTGTTATGCGTTACGCACCGCTTGATACAATTTGGTATATCATTGCGATGTTGTGTATCGGTTTTATTGAAGAAATCCTTTTTCGTGGGTATCTGTTACAGTTATTACTGAAACGTTCCATAAAAGCAGCGGTAATCGTTTCGAGCATTACGTTTGGACTTGGACATATAGTAAACCTTGCAAATGGTGCAGATCTTCTGCCAACTTTTTTGCAATTGATTTATGCACTTGCTATTGGAGTAATGCTTTCGGTATTTGTCGTCAAGACAAAGCGAATTATTCCTTGTTGCATTTTCCATGGTGTATTTAATGCACTGGCTGCATTTAGTAATGAATCAGGACAGACAATAGTATATCAGGTTATTGTTTGTGTAATGATTAGTTTGGTGTCTGTATGCTACGCAGTTTTTTTGTGGAAAAAAATCGATAACTAATACGGGTAAATTAAGTAGTGGAATGAAGGAGTGTGATGATTTCATGTATATAGTTGAAAATTACAGAGATAGGTCAAGGTTTAATGGACAATATGAAGAAATACACCAATTTTTGTTGGCAAATTCGGATACAGGATATAATGAACATTTTCATTGGGGACGATTTGAGTGGATGATGAATCATGCCTTTTTAGATGTGGATGAACTGACATCAATTGCTATTGTACGCAATGATAAAAATCAAATGGTTGGCTTGATTACTTATGATACGGATTATGATGATAGATTTTACCTGATTCATTCGATACCAGACAAAGATTTGTTAGATACAATGATTGAATATGTCATGAGTAAGGAGAAGAATCCTTGTATAAAGGTGAATGATGGGGATTATTTTTTAATAGAACGATTACAAAGATACGCATTTTCACAGAATGAAAACGAGGATGACCATGTCTTGGAGTTTGATTTGGCGAAAAATCTGAAGTACGAGCTCCCAGATGACATAAGAATTAGTCCAACAGATTTTGAGATGGACAGTTGGAAATATCAGATGGTGATACATAAAGGCTTTAATAATGTAGGAACACCAGAAAAATGGGATGATGAGGTTTTAAAACCAACTCCGAACTATAATTCACAGCTATGTGTGTTTGCCTTAAGTACGAAAGAATATTGTGCGCATTGCGGGATATGGTATAAGCAAGGGAACACAGCATACATTGAGCCTGTTGTAACAATTCTAGAATATCGTAAGATGGGCTTGGCAAAGGCGGTAGTTTATGAAGCTATGATGCGTGCAAAGAAGCTGGGGGCGAAACGTGCAGTTGTACTTTCGGGGCAGGAGTTTTACTACCGAATTGGATTTACAGATTCTTCTAAATTCTTTTCATGGAAAAGAAAGTAGGCGAAAAATGATAAAGAAATATAAACAAATTGAACATATAAAGGCAGTAACCTGGGGAGAAGAGAGCGATACAGTCATCATTGCCGTACATGGAGATCAGTCTAATAAGGAAGATGTTCCTATTCAGATTCTGGCTGAGAACG
>CAVHRK010000126.1:0-57277 GCA_963638365.1 Anaerobutyricum sp.
TATACTACTTGTTTACAAATTTTTGGATAGTGTCTACTTTTAGCTTACCACTTCAGTTCTCCAACTATTCATTTTCCCGTTATTATCAAATTTGGATATCTTACAACCAGAAGTGCTCTTTATGTCCAATCCATCTCAGTGAATGCATAAATTGCACCCTTAAGAAAAGTATCTGAAAACGTATAACTTCTATCCCTCAAAAGAAAAGCATCTAGAAACTCATAAATTCTATCCTTCCCAAAAGAAAAACTAGAAACGCATAAATTCTGCCTACCAAAAGAAAAACTAGAAACGCATAAGTTCTATCCACCCCAAAAAGAAAAACCGAAAACATACAGAATTGCCCATTCCATATGTTTCCGGTTTGATTCATCAGATAATCTTATGCTCCATTCCATCCGGATCGGTAGCGAACTGGATTGCCATTTCACGATCGATCATTCCACTGTAATAAAGCTGCATGATAGCTTCATCCATAATCATCATGCCCTGCTTACGGTTCGTCTGCATCACGCTCATAAGCTGGTAGGCCTTACCTTCACGGATCAGGTTGCGGACAGCGTGGTTGGAATGCAGTACCTCAAAGGCTGCGACACGTCCGGTTCCATCTGCCTTGGGGATCAACTGCTGGGAAATAACCGCCTCTAATACATTCGCAAGCTGCACACGGATCTGCTGCTGCTGATGCGGCGGAAATACGTCAATCACACGGTCTACGGTACTTGCTGCTCCGATGGTATGCAGGGTAGACAGCACAAGGTGTCCGGTTTCGGCCGCGGTAATCGCAACACTGATGGTTTCAAAGTCACGCATCTCTCCGACAAGAATGACATCCGGGTCTTCACGGAGGGCTGCACGGAGTGCATTGGCATAAGACTGGGAGTCCAGACCGATTTCTCTCTGATTTACCATAGACTTCTTATGCTGATGCAGGTATTCAATCGGGTCCTCCAACGTAATTACATGGCATTCCCTGTTGTTATTAATCTTATCAATAATCGCCGCCAGCGTGGTAGACTTACCGCTTCCGGTAGGCCCCGTTACCAGAATCAGACCTTTCTTACGCTGATACAGATCAATAACCGATTCCGGCACACCAAGCACTTCCGGCGATGGCACCTGCGTTCCTACAAGTCGCAGTGCGATTGCCACAGAGCCTCTCTGACGGTACGCATTTACACGGTATCTTCCCAGGTTTGGAATGGAAAAGGACATATCATGTTCGCCATCCCGGTCAAACATGGCTCTCTGCCTCTCATCCATAAACTGATCCAGCATCTGCAGGGTATCCGGTGGCAGAAGCCGGTCATAGTTCATTGTAATCAACTGCCCGTTTACACGCATTTTCGGTGGAATACCAACTGTGATATGTACGTCGGAAGCCCCCGCCCGTTTCGCCTCCCGGAGCAGTTCCTCTATTGTAGGGATATTTGACATTGATTAGTTCCTCCTATCCATAAGCTTTTAAACCTTCTCTTAATTTTAATAACGCGCGTTTTTCTATCCTGGAAACATAGCTTCGCGAGATCTGAAAGCGTTCCCCCACTTCCCGCTGCGTTACTTCTGTCCCCGTCTGTAACCCATATCTCAATTCAATAATTTCACGTTCCCGCTGTGTAAGAACCTGCTGCATCAATATTTTCAGACGCCGGATATTCTCCCTTTCATACATCTGTTCCACAACGTCTTCCTGCACCTGTTCAATCACATCTAAGAGACTGATTTCATTTCCCTCTTTGTCTGTCCCAATCGGTTCAAAAAGAGAAACTTCACGGGAATTTTTCTTTTTACTGCGAAGCAGCATCAGAAATTCATTATCAATACATCGCGATGCATAAGTACTCAGCTTTCCTTTTCCTGCATCAAAGGACTCTATCGCTTTAATCAATCCGATGGTTCCTATGGAAATCAGATCCTCCATATTTTCATCCACGTTCTGATATTTCTTCGCAATATGTGCCACCAGACGTAAGTTTTTCTCGATCAGAATCTCGCGCGCCCTGGCTGCCTGTACCGGATCATCCGCATGCAAAAGCTGTATATATTGTGCCTCTTGTTCCGTAGATAAAGGTTGTTGAAAAGTTTTCAAAGGGCACCACCAAAGTCTTTTCTATTATTCTATGACCTGCGGTGGCTCCAAGTGCCTTTCCCACTAATTTAATTATCTGCCGGACGGCGTGGACAGCTTTCCACTACCTTTGATTATACTGATATAAGAGATACTTGGCAACTAAAAATCCGGTTCCTGAAACATCCTCTATAACAATCCTTCTATAAAATAATCAGTGGTCCATAACGTACCGCCTACGATACATCTCCCGTCACACATGATCTTTTGCGATTCACTCATTCCTGTATTTCACAGCATGAAGTCCACAAAAACCTGATTGCTGACGTCAATTCCATGCGGTGTCAGCCGCAAGTGTACGAACCGCTTTCCTTGTTGGTTTTCCTGGCACTTCTCCATCGAGCCTGACTCTTCTCTTATTTTCTCCTCTTCTTCTCCTGTCACTTCAAGCAAGCCAAGCTTCTCATGCTTTTCGATCACACCCGGAAATACCTCTTCAAACCGTCTGCCAAAATTTTCATAGAACTTCCGCTCCGAGACTCCTTCCATCATCCGCAGTCCCAGAAACATGAATTCTTCCATCTGTTCCTCGACCGGCAGCTCCTGCACGTCCTCCCTTAATTTTTTCAGCCTTTCATTCATGTTTTTATCTGTGCAGGCTGCATTCCCGTTTTCCATGTTATTTTTTTCTATATTACCTTCTTCCACAGAATCTTTTTCAATATTGTCTTTTTCCACCTGCTCTATTTCAGCATTAACCTTTTCCACTTGTTCTTTTTCGACATTTTCCTTTTTCAGATAGTCTTTTCCAGCATGAAACTTTTCTCCATGCTCTTTACTTGCATCTTCAATCTCACTTCCGCTCAACAGTAAGTTTACATAACTCGAAATATCCATCACATTATGGAAGCGGACATTCCGAATCAGGGATGCACTGCCAATTCCAAGACCGAGATAATTTCCTCTCTGCCAGTACACCTTATTGTGAAAGCACTCCTTTCCTTCTTTGGCGTAATTAGAGATTTCATAGCGGTGGTAGCCTGCTTTTCTTAAAATATCATCTGTTATTTCATACATTCTGCGTTCCGTGTCTTCGTCCGGCAGGTTCAGTTCCTGCTCATAAAAGGGGGTCCCTTCCTCCACAATCAGACTGTAAGCAGAAATGTGGGTAGGCTGTGGCTGCAGCGCCAATACCTTCCGCAGAGTTTCCTGATAGGAGTCCATGGTCTGCTCCGGAATGGCAGACATGAGATCCACATTAATATTGGTAAAGCCTGCTTCTACTGCCATTTCATAGGCTTTCAAAAAATCTGCATAGGTATGGATCCTGCCAAGGGTTTTCAGCTCCCTGTCATTGGCAGACTGTAAGCCAATGCTGATCCGGTTGATTCCACATGCATGATAGGCCCGCATCTTTTCCGGTGTCACCGTCCCCGGATTCATCTCCATACTGATCTCACAGGTATCCGTAAGGGCAAAGCAATGTTTCACCGTTTCCATAATGCGCATCGTCTGTTCCGGCTGCAGCACTGACGGCGTTCCACCACCAATAAAAACAGACACCACCTGAAACTCCCGGTATTCAGGCGATGTCTCCTGTATTTCACGACACAGTGCCTCTACATACTGCTCCTGCACGTCCGCACTCTGCGGACCGGACAGGAAATCACAGTAGAGACACTTTCGTACACAAAATGGTATATGAAGATACAAACTCAAATTTTGTTTCATTTATTTATCATCCAGCTTTAATACGCTCATAAATGCTTTCTGCGGAATTTCCACGTTACCAATCTGGCGCATACGTTTCTTTCCTTCCTTCTGCTTTTCCAGAAGCTTCTTCTTACGGGTAATATCACCACCGTAACACTTTGCAAGCACATCTTTCCGGTAAGCCTTGACGGTTTCTCTGGCAATGACCTTGCCGCCGATCGCTGCCTGAATCGGAATTTCAAACATGTGACGCGGGATTTCATCCTTTAACTTCTCGCACATCTTCCGGCCACGCTCATAGGCACTGTCCGCATGCACGATAAAGGAAAGCGCATCGACTTCTTCCTTGTTAATCAGAATATCCAGCTTCACAAGCTCGGACCGCTCATAGCCCTTTAACTCATAGTCAAAGGAAGCATAGCCTCTGGACCGGGATTTCAGCGCATCAAAAAAGTCGTAAATAATTTCATTTAACGGCAGTTCATATTTCAGCAATGCTCTGGTGGATTCAATATACTCCATGCCAAGGTATCTGCCACGACGCTCCTGGCAAAGCTCCATAATCGAACCGATAAACTCCGTCGTTACCATGATTTCTGCGGAAACCACCGGCTCTTCCATATAATCAATCTCTGTCGGGTCCGGAAGATTGGACGGATTCGTCAGTTCAATCATTTCCCCGTTCAGCTTGTGTACATGATAAATAACACCCGGTGCGGTTGTCACGAGATCCAGATTGTACTCCCGCTCTAAACGTTCCTGAATAATTTCCAGATGAAGCAGTCCTAAGAATCCGCATCGGAAGCCAAAACCCAGTGCAATCGAGGTTTCCGGCTCATAGCTTAAGGACGCATCGTTTAACTGCAGCTTCTCTAACGCATCCCGCAGATCCGGATACTTCGCGCCATCGGCCGGATACATTCCGCAATACACCATGGAATTTACTTTCTTATAGCCGGGAAGCGGCTCTGCGCAGGGATTATTGAGATCCGTCACGGTATCGCCGACCGCCGTATCCTTTACATTCTTAATGGAAGCGGTAATATAACCTACCATACCAGCTTCCAGTTCGTCACAGGGGATAAACTGACCGGCTCCGAAATAACCAACCTCCACAACTTCTGCAGTTGCGCCGGTTGCCATCATCTTAATGCTTGTCCCTTTGGAAACCCTTCCGTCCATCAGACGACAGAAAATAATAACCCCCTTATAGGAATCATATAAGGAGTCAAAAATCAGTGCTTTCAGCGGCTGATCGGGATCTCCCTTGGGCGCCGGAATCTTATGTACAATCGCTTCCAGCACTTCATCAATGCCAATTCCGTTCTTGGCAGAAATAAGCGGTGCATCCTGTGCTTCAATACCGATGACATCTTCAATTTCATTCTTTACACGCTCCGGCTCTGCACTCGGCAGGTCGATTTTATTAATAACCGGGAACACCTCAAGGTCATGATCCAGTGCCAGATAAACGTTAGCAAGGGTCTGTGCTTCGATTCCCTGTGCCGCATCCACGACAAGAATAGCCCCGTCGCATGCAGCAAGGCTTCTGCTGACCTCATAATTGAAGTCGACATGCCCCGGCGTGTCAATCAGGTTAAAAATGTATTCTTCACCATCCTGTGCTTTATAAATCGTCCGGACAGACTGTGCCTTAATCGTAATTCCACGTTCCCGCTCCAGATCCATGTTGTCAAGTACCTGTGCCTGCATTTCACGGCTGGTTAACAGGCCCGTCTTTTCTATGATACGGTCTGCAAGGGTAGACTTACCGTGGTCAATATGCGCTACAATGCAGAAATTCCGGATTTTGCTCTGATCAATATGTGACATAAATTCTAAACCTTTCCTGATTATGTTGATAACTATTCTACCTCTTTTTCAGTACCATGGCAAGAACATGTGCTAACGGATCGCAGGCATTCATGATTTCTTCGACGGTATTGTTCTGTGCGCCAAGTTCGATCAGCATGCTTTTCGGGCATAAATGCATATTATATCGGTAGGCTTTCAGATAAATCTTGCGGGTCAGTCCCGGGTAATATTCATTGGCAAGCACCTGCGCCTGAAAGGAAAATGCCAGATTATCCAGAATATACGGGTTTTCCAGATAGGAAATCTCTCCCTGTTTCCGCAGATAGCTTAACCCGTTAAAAAACATGAAACGGGCCGTCGGTCTTCCCTGCAAATCCATGACCAGCCTCCGGTCATTCGCCATTTCATCCCGGTGCAGGTCAATCACCACTTCGATACTCGGATTCTCCTTCAGAATCTGCTCGACTGCCGGAAGTGCCTTTTCATAGGCATTGTCCCGTTCCTGGTCATAGACTCCCGTATCATGCAGTACGCGGAAGCCGTATCCTTCCAGAAGCTCCGTCAGACGGTCACCTGCTCCCACAATGGTTGTCGATAGGTCTCCCGGAATGGAATCTACAAAGTCCTCACTCGCATGCGTATGATAAATCAGGATCTGTGGTCCCTGTCCCTCGTCTTCACCACTTAATATTAAATTTTCATTTAACAATCGCTCTGCATCCAAATATTCTTCTTTCATACTGGTGGAACCATCCACCGCAAAAAACTCAGATCGTAAATCATCCCCGGTCCACTGCTTCGTCCAGTCATATGTATAGGCAGGCACTGCCGCCAACTCAAATCCAGAAGAGGAAGCTCCATGAGAAAAACTTCCGTTTTCTGTCTCTCCTTGATCCATCTCCTCATTCTGTCTGGATTGATTTTCTGCTAAATCATTGTCAACATCTTCGATTCCGTTCTCTCTCAGCATCTGCCTAAAATATTCCTCTTGCGGAATCTCCGGCTGGACCTGTATTCCCGTCGAAATTCCTGTTTCATTTGAATCCACAATTTGTATCCGTATTCCTTCCGACGTTTCAGTCTGCCCATCCTGCCATCTTTGCTCACCTTCTGCATTGTCGTCTACATTAGAGCCCACATCAGAATCTGCCAATTCAGCCATTTCTGTCATTTCTGTTGCGCCGACGCCTTCTATCTCTGCCCCTCCGTTTTCTACTACCTCTGTTTCTGTGGCTTCCATTCCCACGGTCCCATCCTCTGCATTCGTCCCTGCACCTTCCGCTTTTGCTTCTATGCCAGCCTCCGCGGCTCTCATTCCCGCGCCTTCCGCATCCACTGCCACCGCTCCCGAGTCTGCCGTCACATATGCTCCATAATAGTAATAGGCGGATTCCATGGCAATGGCACGTTCCACTAACGACAGTTCCGCAGCCTTGCTATCCATCTGCCGCAAATATCCTGCCACAGGAAGATACGCCAATTCCACCTGACTAATCAACACCAGTGCTGCAAATTGTATGATGCCCTTCCGGGCCAGATGACTGTTCCATAATCTATACAAGTTTCCACACCCCACTAGGGTATTTTATGCTTGCTTTGTCTTAATCATTCAATTTCATGCGTTTTACAGTTCCAAAGCCAGATGAATGGCACTGCAGATAATATGGCTGATCTGCTGGATCTCATAATCCACGTCTTTTCCCGTCACATACATGTTGTAAAGTTCATCCATAGCACCCGTTATCTTTTCTTTCCGGTCGAGGAAATCCTGATCTTCCATACTGCAGTCCTTAAAGACCGCATCCTGCACAATGGTTGCCGCATCCACAACCGTAGGAACACCGAGGGCAATGACCGGTACGCCAAGGTTCTCTTCCTGAATGGCGTTCCGGTAGTTCCCGACTCCGGAACCCGGATTAATTCCTGCATTGGAAATCTGGATGGTACGGTTCAGTCTTTTGATCGAACGGGCCGCCAGTGCGTCAATCACAAGTACAAGATCCGGATGGGTCTGTGCCACCACACCGCTGATGATCTCCTGCGATTCCATTCCGGTCTTCGCCATGACACCCGGGACCAAGCTGCTCGTAAGGGGAAGCTTACGCCCCTCGTAGGCTGCATTACCGAATTCCATCACCATATGCCTCGTAATCGTCAGGTTATCCACTACACGCGGTCCTAACGAATCTGCCGTCACCTCCCGGTTTCCAAGGCCGACAATGAGGATACTCAACTGTTCCTTTTCCTTCGGAAGCAGGGACTGGATCTGGTACGCCAGTTCCTTGGCGATCTCCTCATGGTAATCTTCATCCGGATGCGCCATATTAGGGGCCTCCAGTGTCACATAGGTTCCCATTGCTTTTCCGAGGAGACGTGCTCCGTTTTTACTTTCAATCGTTACCCGCGTGATCTTGATTTCGCTTTCTTCCTTATATTCTTCTTCTACCTGCACCCCATGAAGGTGTTCCTCCTTCTCTGAGACACTTTCCCGTGCTTCTAAAGCCAAGTCCGTCCGAATCTGCACCTGCTCCATTTTTCTGCCCCTCCGAAATTATTTTCATAAATATTTTTCCAGAATTGTCATATTTTATTCGTTTTGTTATTGACATATTTGCAGGATACGGCTACAATAATATGCGTGTGTTTACATTAAGACGTCCGTGTCCGGCTTTAATGAAACATCTCAGTAACTTACGATTTTTAATAGGAGGTGTACATCGTGGCTAACATTAAATCTGCAAAGAAGAGAATTTTAGTTAATCAAACAAGAGCTGAAAGAAATAAGGCAATCAAGTCCGGCGTTAAGACAGCCGTTAAGAAGGTTGTTGCTGCTATCGAAGCAAACGACAAGGCTGCTGCACAGGAAGCTTTAGTTGCTGCTACTACAGTAATCGATAAGGCTGCCAGCAAGGGCGTTTACCATAAGAACACAGCTTCCAGAAAAGTATCTCGTTTAGCTCAGGCTGTTAACAAGATGGCTTAATCATCGGAAGAAATTTAATTTTGAAATGAATTTTAAAACCTCAACTCATACCGTCATGTGAGTTGAGGTTTTTTATTTGTAACTATTCTGAATCGTTACTATAAAAGATAAGCAGGACGATAAGCCGGGTTATGTCGTTGAGTGATCATCTATCTAGGACTACTGTTGCCAATAGCCTCAAGCGACCCACCTGAAGGCTGGTCGGGCAAACCTTAGCGCCTTCGTTTTGGTCTTGCTTCGAATGGGGTTTACATGTGCCCCGCCTGTTACCAGGCAGGCGGTAGTCTCTTACGCTGCCTTTCCACCCTTACCTCCTGCGAGGCGGTATATTTCTGTTGCACTGGCCTTGGAGTCACCTCCACCGGACGTTATCCGGCATTCTGCCCTGTGAAGCCCGGACTTTCCTCACCCGTATAAATACGGCCGCGATCACCTGTCCTACTTATGTCTCTATTTAGTTATCAACCATCGACACCACTTCTTTGTAAGCAAGCTTCCAAGAAAGTGTGTCAATGGCAGCTGCATGGCTTGTTAGTTCTCAGACGTTGAAAAGACTTCCCCCGATAAACTCACGGCAGATGGAGTTATTGGGAACGTTTTCACTGTCAATGCCAAGGAAGTATCCGAGGAATTTTAAGAGACGCTTTGCCTCGTAATATTCCGGTTCTCCCTTCTGGATGCTGAATAGCAACGGCTCTGCGTACTGTTTCAGTACCGCAAGCTCATAAATCAGCACGGAATTAAACATCACATCCGCACTTTCCTGATAAGGGAAAATATACGCTTCCTCGCCACGGCGTACGGAAGGCCACATTTCAATCGTCCGCTTCGCACTTGCGCCTCTTGTTCTGGCATCCCTTACCATACGACGGATCAGTCTTCCATCGGTCGTCGGTATTCTATTATGCTCGTCAATATTCAGACTTGTCAAGGCACTAATGTAAATCTTATACTTACTGTCATCGGGAAGCCCTTCTGTCGTCCTGGGATTCAATCCGTGGATTCCTTCGATCACCAGCACATCCTCCGGCCCTAACTGTTTGAAATTACCCTTATATTCGCGAAGTCCTGTTTTGAAATTAAAGGAAGGAATCTCGACCCGTTCTCCCTTTAGCAGACGCTGCATATCCTCGTTAAACTGCGCCACATCAATGGCTTCCAGACATTCGAAATTGTAATCCCCGTTTTCATCCCTGGGTGTCTTATCCCGGTTTACGAAATAATCATCCAGCCCGATCGGATGCGGCACCAGTCCATAGGTACGGAGCTGTACCGATAAGCGGTGGGAAAACGTGGTTTTACCGGAAGAGGATGGACCTGCAATCAGTACGAACTTCACATCGCCGCGCTTCACAATTTCCTGTGCAATCTCGCCGATTCTGCGCTCCTGCTGTGCCTCCTGCATGAGAATCATATCATTCATGTCTCCGCTGCAGATCGCATTGTTTAGATCTCCGACTGTCTCAATTCCAATGCTTTCTCCCCACTGAGTCGTGGTTTTCAGCTCATGGAACAGTTTTTCCCTCGGTTCAAAAAAATCAATCTTATCCGGCTCGCTTACACCTGGAATCAGCAGCAGCAGACCTTCTTCATACTGCATCACATCGTAATATTTAAGGTATCCGGTACTTGGGAGCATATAGCCATAGTAATAATCATAATAACCATCCAGACAGTAGATATTAACCGAAGATCCCCGGCGGTAACGGAACAGGTTCACCTTGTCATACATCTTGTACTTGCGGAACAATTCTACCGCATCATCAATCGGATAAGACCGCTTGATAATCGGGCGGTCAGCATCCACCAGCTCCTTCATCCGCAAACGAATCTTCTCTGCCATTTCAGACGTCAGCTTTTCTTCCATTTTAATATTGATGTAATAGCCCTGACCGATGGCAAATTCTACCTTTACTTTCGTAATCTCCTTATCCTCCAGCACATCATACACCGATTTAATCAGTGTCATAATGGCGGTACGGACATAAGTTTTATGTCCGATTACATCCTTTAAGGTCAAAAAGGACAGGGTACAGTCCTTATGTACCGGCTTGATCAGCTCCCGGATTTTCCCATTTTCAAGCACCAGTGCGATCATGTTATCATACTGTTTCTGATATTCGGATGCAATTTCCTCGTATTTCAGTCCATTCGGGTATTCTTTTGTCACCCCGTCAATGGTAATGTTTGCCATACTAGCCTTCTCCTTCCATTTCCTGTAACGCCATCCGGATAAAAAACAATTCCTGTTCCAGTATATTCCGTCTTGCGCCGATCCGTTCCCCCTCGTACTCCTTCAATGAGTTCAGAATTTCAATATTCTTATGCTCTTCCTTATGTAAATACTGTCTTAAAACAGGGTGTTTCTGTGAAAGCAAAAGCAGTCCGAAGCGATAAGCCACTTCCTCATCCCGTGTTCCCGGTATGGAGGGCGCTTTTCGGCTTTCCTCTCCCCTGACCACCAGATGAACCTTCATCATGGGATAGTATTTCCCATCCTCTAAGACCATATTCTCTGCCACAATTTCAAATCCGTGATCCGCAAGGAATTTCCGGAATTCACAAATCTCGGACTGTGGTGCAAGGATGATCTCCTTGAAATCTTCTACCTTTCTATTCGAGAGGATCTCCTGCATAAGAGGGCCTCCCATCCCGGCAATAACGAGGCAGTCTGCCTCCCCTTCCCGGTACTGTTTTAAGCCATCGGATAACCGTGTGGTAATCCGGTCCTGTAATCCTGCTTCTTCAATATGAATCTGCGCCTGCCGCAGCGGCCCCTTCCCGATATCCATGGCAAGCACTGAGGGGGCGATTCCCTCCTCTACAAGATAAATTGATACAAAGCCATGATCGCATCCCACATCACATACGCGCATTCCGGGACTTACCATCTGTGCAATCGCCAGCATTCTCTCCGACAGCCGGACACTTCCTGTTATTTTCCCTGACATTGCCTTCTCCAGCTTTCTTTTTGCTCATGTGGTTACTTCGCCATATTAAACCTGTAAAATATTTTCAGGATAAATTAATCCAGATAATCCTTCAGCTTCCGGCTTCTGCTCGGATGACGGAGTTTGCGGAGCGCCTTCGCCTCAATCTGACGGATACGCTCTCTGGTTACATTAAATTCCTTACCAACTTCCTCAAGGGTTCTGGCACGTCCATCATCGAGACCGAAACGGAGACGAAGCACCTTCTGCTCTCTTTCAGTCAGGGTTCCCAGAACCTCGACGAGCTGTTCCTTTAACAGGGTAAATGCAGCTGCATCGGCCGGAACCGGTACGTTGTCATCCTGGATAAAGTCACCCAAATGGGAATCCTCCTCCTCACCGATCGGGGTTTCCAGAGAAACCGGCTCCTGGGAAATCTTTAAGATCTCACGGACACGTTCTACCGGAAGATTCATTTCTTCTGCGATTTCCTCCGGAAGCGGCTCTCTTCCTAGCTCCTGTAATAGCTGACGACTCACGCGGATCAGCTTGTTAATCGTCTCTACCATATGCACAGGAATACGGATCGTTCTTGCCTGATCGGCAATCGCACGGGTGATTGCCTGACGGATCCACCAGGTTGCATAGGTAGAGAACTTATATCCCTTGCGGTAATCAAACTTTTCAACGGCCTTAATCAGACCTAAATTTCCTTCCTGAATCAGATCAAGGAATAACATTCCTCTTCCGACATAACGCTTTGCAATGCTGACAACAAGACGTAAGTTCGCCTCAGCCAGACGCTTCTTGGCATCCTCATCGCCTTCTTCCATCCGCTGTGCCAGCTCTATCTCTTCCTCTGCACTTAAAAGAGGAACCTTACCGATCTCTTTTAAATACATACGAACCGGATCTTCCACACTGACTCCGTCCGGTATGGACAGGTCGATATTCTCCATATCCACCTCGTCTTCTTCGGACAGGATAATCTCTTCATCGTCAATCACATCGTCTTCATCATCATTTGTAATGCGAAGCACATCGACACCGGATTTTTCCAGATGCTCAGTTACTTTCTCGATTTGTTCCTCATTCAATGCAAGATCAGCCAGAAAATCCACAATTTCCTGATATTCCAAGACATTCTTTTTCTTCTTGGCCATAGCAAGAAGCTGCTTTAATTTTTCCTCAAACTTTGCCTGTACATTTTCATCCATTGGTGTTTCCATCCTTCCTTGTTACTAAATATTACCATTATTAGCTTTAATCCAGTGAAATATGCGTTTTCTCAAGTTCTTCCAGTGCTTTTTTGCCCTCGATCGCCTTTTTGAGTGCATTCACATCGGCACCAAGCTGACTGGAAAAGTATTCATAACTGTTTCTCTTAAGCGCAACCAGAATATCGTGAAAGGCTTTTTCACGATCCTGCTTTGTTGTAATTTCCTGCAGCTTCGTATTAAATACGCCTGCGACCTCGCGCTGCTCCTCCATATCGTTAAACAGGCTGACGATCGCCGCCGGGTTGATTTCTCCTCTGTCAAGATCCGCAAACAACCGCTCTGCCACCTTCCGGTACAATTCCTCGGTAAAGTCCTCCACGGAGATGTACTGCTTTACCTTCCGGTATAACTGCGGCTCCTCCACAAGCCATGTCAGAAACAGCTTCTGCGGTTTCTTCCGGTTTTCATCCGGCGTGTTCTTGGGCTGGATGCCGGATTTGGGCCGTACCGCCGGCTGTACATTTCCTGTTTTCAGCGCGTAACTCATGACCAGCTTGCGCAGATTTTCATACCCGATCAGGTACTTGTCCGCAACTGCCTGAATGTAGTTATCCCGTTCCACATCCTCCGAAAACTCACAGAGCTTCTTCGCAATTTCACGGTGGAACTGCGTTTTGGATTCCGGATCCTTCAGATTATAGTCTCTTTGCAGGATACGCAGTTCGAAGAAAAAGCTGTTCTCCGCCTCGTCAATCCGCTGCTGGAACTTTTCGGCTCCCTCGTTCTTGATGAATTCATCCGGATCCTTATACGGTTCAAGATTTAAGACCTTACCGGTAAGTTCCACTTCCTTTAAAATTCCGATTGCACGCAATGCTGCATTCACTCCGGCGCCATCACTGTCGTATGCGAGGATCACTTCCTTGGCATACCTTCTTAAAATATTCGCCTGTCCTGCAGTAAATGCGGTTCCAAGGGAAGCCACCGCCTGGGTAAATCCCGCCTGATGCATGGAAATAACATCCATATAGCCTTCACAGAGAATAATATTATTCGTCCGTGCGGTTCTTGCAAAATTGAGTCCGTACAGATTACGGCTCTTATCAAAAACCGGTGTTTCGGGAGAGTTTAAGTACTTGGGCTTTCCATCTCCCATCACACGTCCTCCGAAACCGATCACACGATGATTGATGTCCTGAATCGGAAACATCACACGGTTCCAGAATTTATCATGCAGACCGTATCGTTCATCGAAGCTGGCAAGACCGGCTTCCTGAATGATCTGGTCATCATAACCTTTACTCTTTAAATACTTCACAAGATCGTTGCTTGTCACATTGGAAAATCCTAAGCCCCAATGTCGGATCGTTTCATCGGAAAGCTGACGCTTCTTCAGATATTCCAAGCCAACCTTACCGCGTTCGCCTCGAAGCTGATAAAAAAAGTATGTTGCAGCAAGCTTATTGATCTCTAAAAGCTTACTTCTCCGGTCTTCCTTCCGGCGCATCTCCTCGGTATATTCAACCTCCGGCAGATTCACGCCTGCCCGCTCTGCGAGCATCTTGACCGCCTCCGGGAAGGTGAAATTCTCATACTGCATCACAAAACTGAACACATTTCCCCCTGCCCCGCATCCAAAACAGTAATACATCTGCTTGCCGGGCGATACCGAAAAGGACGGCGATTTTTCATTATGAAAGGGACACAGTCCAAAATAACTGCTTCCCTTTTTTTGTATCTTCACATAGCCGGAAACGACATCCACGATGTCGTTTTTCATCCGGACCTCTTCCACTAATTCATCAGGGTAATACATAAACACCTTCCTACGTATTCGGCCAGGATTTGGGAATATAGATTTCCTCATACTTGGCAATCGCAAAACGATCGGTCATAGAACTGATATAATCACACACAATCCGCTCCTCCGGCTCATTCTTGTCAAGGAGCCTGATGAGATCCACAGGAAGCAGTTCCAGATGATGCCTGTAATAGCTGTAAAGTGTCTGGATCAGCATTTCTGCCTTTCCCTCCTGACTCTTCGCCTCCGGATTGTGGTAAACTCTTTCAAACATAAATGCCCGGAGCTTTTTCATGGCATCCGCCACCGGCTCCGACATCACAATGGCATTCTTACCATAGCTGTTGCTCACAATATCATGAATAAAGTGATCCAGTCTCTCCCCTGTCGTATATCCAATGACATCCCCTATTTCCTTAGGGACATCACTTTCTTTCAAAATTCCTGCACGGATTGCATCGTCCATGTCATGATGAATATAGGCAATCTTATCCGACAGACGCACAATCTGCCCTTCCAAAGTAAAGGGCATTCCCTTCGTCTGATGGTTCTTAATGCCATCCCGTACTTCCATGGTCAGGTTCAGGCCCTGACCGCCCTTTTCCAGAATATCCACAAGACGTACACTCTGCTCACTATGGATAAAGCCATACGGACAGACCGCATTCAATGCCCGCTCCCCGGCATGTCCGAACGGCGTATGCCCAAGGTCATGTCCCAAAGCAATCGCTTCCACCAGATCTTCGTTCATCCGGAGTGCCTTCGCAATCGTCCGCGCATTCTGGGATACCTCGAGGGTATGCGTCATACGGGTACGGTAGTGATCTCCTTCCGGCGTCAGAAATACCTGTGTCTTATCCTTCAATCTCCGGAAAGACTTCGAATGCAGGATCCTGTCACGGTCACGCTGATAGACCGGACGGATGTCACACGGCTCTTCCTCACGAAGCCTCCCTTTCGAATCGCGGCTGTGTGCCGCATATGGACTTAAATATTCAATTTCCAGTTGTTCCAGATTTTCTCGTATGTTCAATGGTTACGTCCTTTATCCCTAAATAAACCAACCGTTCACAAGTCTCTACTTCTAATATTCTGCCTCCGGCTTTATTTTCCTTTTTCTTTTTGCAGGTTATTTTTATTTTAATTTTACTGCACAGAATAGATAAACTCGCCGCACTTCTGGATGGCTTCCACCGTGGTCTTAAACGGTCCCATTTGGAATACATGCCACATATTCTTATAGGTATCTAAAGAAACCGATACCCCATCCTTACTCATCTTCTTCTGCAGCATGATGGAATCGGACATCAGCACTTCCAGTTCTCCCACCTGAATGTAGGTTGGCGGAAATCCGGTGAAGTCTCCAAACAACGGGGAAATTTCCGGATTCTGTAAGTATTCTACATGAAACAATTCTTGAAACATTTTATTAACAGGCTCATCTTTTGCCGCCTGCAAAGCTGCTGTTGCTTCTCCTGGATTTTTCTTTGCCTGCGGCACATAATTTTCAATCATTTCATTTAAGTAGTTCTGATTCAGAACCGGATCCACATCCGCTTTCGTCTCATGCGTCTTGCCGGACACAGTAAGATCTGTCCAGGGTGACATGAGAACAAAGCCTGCCGGAAGCATACGCTTCTGTTCCTTCAGGCGCAGTCCCAGCGCCAGCGCCAGATTTCCTCCCGCGGAATCGCCTGCCACAAAAATATCCTTCGCTCCATAGCCCTGTAGCATCAGATAATCCCATGCGGCCTGTGCATCATCCACTGCTGCCGGATAGGGATGCTCCGGTGCCAGACGGTAATCAAAGCAGAACACATCCATGGAAAGCAGACTTGCCAACTTTGTGGTAAGGGTTCTGGCATACAACGGGCTTCCGGTGCTGTAGCCGCCGCCATGACAATACAGAATAATCTTCTTTCCGGAATGGGGACGGTCTACGCGAATCCACTCGGCATACATTGATCCAACGGTGGTTTCCGTCACCTCCACTTCCCGGTTATTTCCAAATAAAGCTCCCATCTGATCCTGGGAGTGACGATGCTTTTCAATATCAGTATTTTCAATCAATCCATGGGCTTTGCGAATCAAATTTATGAAGCCCTGGTTAAGGTTCTCTTTCGGGGTTCTTCTCATGGATATGGTCCTCCTTGTTTTTCTATTCATCATCTTAACACAATTAAAATCATTGTGGTATCCCCAATAAATTGTGGTATACTGAATATGATATATTGAATTAAGAATGTAAATATTTTTGCTAATGTGGTTCTGACTATGAAAAATAATTCCCCTAAGGCAGCACAGGCTGCCACCAGCAAATTGCATAAACCCGATAAAAGAGTCTGGTACAAGCTGGATCTGTCGGCAATCGTTTATCCAACCCTGCAGCGGAAGGATTTTTCTTCCGTATACCGGTTATCCGTTGTCTTAAAGGAACCGATTCAACCGGATGTTCTGCAGCAGGCGGTCGATATGACGCTTCCACGGTTTCCGATCTTTAAAACTGCAATCCACAAGGGATTTTTCTGGCGTTATCTGACACCGAACCACCGTCCCGGTCCTTTTGTACAACCGGACATCCGTAACTTCTGTATGCCGATGTCTTTCCGCGCAAACAATCGTTATTTAATGAGGATTTACTATTATGGGAATCGGATTTCCCTGGAAGCGCATCATTCTCTCGGTGATGGCACGGGCGGTATGTTCGTTTTAAATACCATTACCGCGAATTATCTGCGCCTGTTGGGTCATGAAATTTCGAACGGCTATTTTGTTAAGGATATTCACGAAACACCGGATCCTGAAGAATTAGAGGATGCTTATATGCGCTATGCCAATGCCAAAGTCTGTCCTCCCCGTCCGGGTGAAAAGACCTATCGTGTCCGTGGAACGAAGGAGCCTTTCTATACCTTTAATGTGATTGAGGGCGCGATGAGTACCTCCGAGGTGCTTGCTGTCGCGAAGAAATATAATGCATCCGTGACCGAATACCTGAATTCCGTTCTGCTTTATGCCCTGTTGCAGAAGCAGCAGAACGAATGGCATATCCGGCTTCATCCGGTAAAAATTGCCATGCCGGTCAATTTAAGAAGGTTTTTTCCATCAAAGACACTGCGTAACTTTATTACGATGGTATATCCTTCCATTGATCCACGTCTCGGAGACTATACCTTTGAAGAAATCATTACGCAGGTGCACCATTACATGCGTTATTATATTAATGAGAAGTTCCTGCGTGGCGATATTACCACGAATGCCAGTACGCAGCGCAATCCGGTCATCCGTGTGGTTCCACTGTTTATCAAGGACTTCGTTGTACGGCAGTTCTACCGTATCGTACAGGATAAGAACTCTTCTGCCGGATTAACCAACATGGGTGCCCTGAAGGTTCCGGACGATATGAAGCCCTATATTGAGAAATTTGATATCTACATGGGGCAGCCCTTTTCCTGCCGGACGAACTGTGCCATTGCCAGCTTCGAGGATACGCTCACCATTAATTTTGCAAGCAACATCATCGAAAGTGACGTGGAGCGGTACTTTTTCCGTAAGCTTGTGAAAGACGGCATCCATGTAGCCATACAGAGTAACCGGGATTAACTGGTTTCCCATTTGAGAAAGGAGTCCTGACATTGTCATACTGTGTGAACTGCGGGGTTGAACTTGACCCTTCGTTAAAAAAATGTCCTTTATGCAATACACCTGTTATCAATCCGAATGAGCTGGAGGGGCTCACCTATGAGCCACCCTTCCCGATCGTAAAAGGACAGGTCGATCCGGTAAAACGCAAGGATCTGTTCCTTTTTACCGTTGTAGTACTGCTTGCAACTTCCCTAAGCTGCCTGGCCTTAAACCTGTTTGTTTATTCCAGGTCACCATGGTCCCTGTTTATCATCGGCATCTGCCTGGTTTTGTTCGTATTCCTGCTGCCGGCTTTTATCCAGAACAAGTTACCGATTTACGTTTCCCTGCTTTTTGACGGAATCTCCATCGGAATTTACCTTTACCTTATTACTTACAACACCAGAAGTAACGAATGGTTTTTCCAGTTGGCACTTCCGATTACGGTACTGCTTACGATTCTGGCTGAGATCTTTACGCTGCTGATTCATACCTTCCGGTTTTCGTTTCTGTCCGCAGCCCTTTATATCTTTGCCGAAATCGCGGTATTCTGCGTAGCACTGGAATTGCTGATTGATCGTTTCTGTAACCGGCCACTCGCTTTGGGCTGGTCTGCAATTGTCCTTACCGTATGCAGCGTGATTGTAATTGCTCTAATCACCATGCTCTCCACGCAGCGTCTTCGTGACGCCGTAAGACGCCGGCTGCATTTCTGATGCATGAAAGCAGGCTTCACCGGGCTCGACAATACCTCGCCAAGTGCTCTAATCAATAAAACTGCCGTTCCGGAAGAGAGTTGGAACGGCAGTTTTTAGCTATAGAAATTCCTTTTACACTATTTACACTTTATGACAAATCATGCAGTCTTCGCTGCTCTCCCATGTTCAATTATACATGGGAATCTTATGTACCACCTTTCTGTATACCTTAAATGCCAGAACAGCAATTAAAGAAACAACACAGTACAAAGTGGAAAGAATTCCAACTGCACCACCAACAATAACAATAATCCATAATCCAATATTCATTTTATTTACTTCCTTTCATATCTTAATCTTTACCGCTCGAGCCACCATACCCAGACGCCGGCTGCAACAGCGATGACAATAAACACTATGGCTGCAATCATTTCACCCATGAATACATCCTCCATTTTCCCCATACGGGCGTACCAAAATAAACCCATAGATCTTCTATGAGTCAGTTGCGTTTTCTGTACGCTTCACAAATCCACCTTACTTTTCGGCTGATTCTGTCAAAGCCGTACCTTAGCACGCAAGAGCACGTTTCTTGCCATCTCGATTATGTATATAGGAAATAATAAAGAAGCTGCTGTAAGCAGCATGACAATGACGCTGGTATATTCGTAAGAATGCCAGCCATACACACAAGGAAAGGAGTCCTGCCACCAGTAAAAGAAGCAGAAGCTCTACAGATTCCAGGCGGTTCTTCCGCTCTGTACTTATATCCATGGTATCTGCCACCGAACGGTATTCCTGACTCAGCTTCCGATAGTGAGCCACAACGGCCGTCGGTTCTGCGGCACGGATAACTGCAGGATTGTCCGGAAAATTGCATGCAACGAACTGGGAATCTACCTTGAGCTTTTCAAAGTACATCCCGGAAAAGAGCATCGCAAACGCGATACACAACGTAATCAATTGTTTCACTCTTTTCTTAAGCATGATCCATTTCCTGTCTGATGATAAAGGACTAGTCAGAGATAACATTGACCAGTCCTATTCTAACAAAAACCATACGTTATTGCAATATCTTTAACAACAATATTTTCCATCTTTCTCCATTTGGAGCCTGCTTTCATAAAAGGCGCGTATTCCATTCAGAAGAGAAACCGTATCCCGCGTTCCACCCGTTTCATAAGCAGAATGCATGGCAAGCTGGGCTGCTCCCATATCCACCGTATTTAAGGAAATCTTCTCATTGGACAGATTTCCAAGGGTGGAGCCTCCTGCAATGTCGCTCCGGTTCGTATATTCCTGATATGGAATCTCTGCTTTCTGTAAGATCTTCTTAAACAATGCCTCTGCAATACCGTCGGTCGTATACTTCTGGTTCGCATTGTATTTGATCAGCACACCGCCATTCAAGCGCGGCGCATTGGTCGGATCTGCCTTATCGGTATGATTGGGATGCATGGCATGTCCATTGTCCGCAGACAACATCATACTGGATGCAATCTGACGGATACTTTCTCCTCTGGTAAGGGAAAGGCTCTCCTGAATTCTCGCAAGGACATCTGCAAGGAAGGTAGACTTCGCTCCCTGTTTCGTGCCGCTTCCGACCTCTTCATTATCAAAAATCGCAAGTACCTTACTCATTCCGGTATTCTCTGTCTGTAAAAAGGCTTCCTTCGAGGTAAATGCACACTGCAGGTCATCAATCTTGGGACTTGAATAAAATTCCTGTTCTGCACCCCAGATCCGGCCTTCCTCTCTTAAATAAAGGAAAAGATCATAGCCTAAAAGATCCTCTTCTTCTACTCCTGCCGCTTTAGCCAGCAGTTCCTTAAGCTTGCCTTTGGCTGTTCCTTCTCCAAGCAGAGGCAGCATATCCTTCTGTGCATTGTAGGCATAACCCTCATTAATCTGGCGGTTCATATGAATGGCAAGGTTCGGAATCAGGCACAGATCCTGATCGAGATTCACCAGCACACTCTCAATGCCGTCCTCCCGGTTCACCACTACACGTCCAGCAATGGAAAGCGGACGGTCCAGCCATGTGGAACAGATCATTCCACCATACTTTTCCACATTCAGTTTCAGATAACGGTCATCGACCGTCATTTCATAATTGCTCTTCAGTTTAAAGGTCGGGGAGTCGCTGTGGGACGCACAGATTAAAAAGCCTCCCATCGTTTCTTCCGGGATCGTAAAGGCAATCAGGGATGACTGGTTGCGGGTAACAAAGTATCTGCCGCCCTTACGAAGCGTCCAGTCCTTTGCTTCATTCAGCCGCTCGTAACCTCCTGCCTGAAGTTCTTCTGCAATGTTGTAAATCACATGATAGCAGCTTGGGCTCTTTTTAATAAAATCAATCAGCTCCTGCGTTTTCTGTATCTCTTTCGTACTAATACGTGTTGTTTCCATGTTATTGCTTCTCCTTCTTCTATCTATTATAGTCCATCCAAAAAAGGATGTACACAAGAGTTTTGTGCACATCCTTTTGTAAAGGGGGAAAGTAGTCTTTAATCTTTAATCTTCAACCTTTATTCTGCTACAACGCCGCCTTCTACTACAAGGCTGTCTTCATAATCAAGACCATAGGTGTCTACCAGTGTTGCTTCATAGTCTGCATGGAAGAAGTTCTCTTCACCAAGGGCTTTGATTTCATCATTCAGCCAGTTGAGCAGGGTTTCATTTCCCTTGGATACGGCAGGAGCAATGGTGTCCTGGCTTCCCAAGGAAGGAATTCCTACGGTGTAGCCTTCGTTCTGAAGTGCGAATGCAATTACTTCGGTGTTATCATTTACCCATGCGATTCCGTTGCCGTTTTCCAGTGCGTTCTTGGCAGTTGCATAGGAATCGTACTTCTGAAGAGTCAGGTTCGGGTAATTCTCCATTAAATAAGGCTCTGCGGTTGTACCGGAAATCACGATAATCGGCTGATCATCCGCAACATCATCAAGGCTTGTTACAACATTGCTGTCCGGGGAAATAACGCCAAGTGCCACATTCATGTAAGGAAGGGCGAAATCGACTTCTTCGGCACGTTCCTTGGTTACGGTAAAGTTTGCAAGAATAATATCTACCTTGCCGGTCTGTAAATATTCAATACGGTTTGCAGCTTCTGTGGATACCAGGTTTACCTCAACGCCAAGATCTTCACCGATCCGGTTTGCAAAGTAAATATCATAGCCCTGATACTCTCCGTTTTCATCCACATAACCAAACGGGTTCTTATCGGAAAACACACCGATGTTGACGGTGCCGCTTTCCTTGATTTCGTCTAAGGTACGATATACCTTTTTGCCGTTGTCGGCTGCAGCATCACTGCCTGCATCCGCAGATCCTGCATTAGAACCGCCGCATGCAGTAACTGCCAGCATTAAACCTACGGCAAGACCTGTTAAAATAGTGTTTTTGATACTCTTTCTCATAATTTTCTCCTCTTTTCAACTCTATATTACTGTCCTAACCTATCATCATCTCCGGAAGTATTTTGTGAATACATTTATATCCGAATCGATTCTGATGATCCAGACAGCTGACTACCTGTTTCCTATGACAACAGCTATGATTCGTACCGGAACACGCTTAAAAACTTCTTCGCACGGTCGGTTTCCGGATTGGTAAAGAACTTCTCCGGGGTGGTATCCTCCATGATTTTGCCCTCATCAATGAACAGAATACGGTCGGCAACCGCTTTGGCAAACTGCATCTCATGGGTCACAATAATCATGGTCCGTCCCTGGGAAGCCAGATCCAGCATAACCGCTAATACCTCGTGAACCATTTCCGGGTCAAGGGCTGCGGTTACTTCATCAAACAGCAGGATTTCAGGATGCATACAGAGGGCTCTTACGATCGCCACACGCTGCTTTTGTCCACCGGATAACTGTCTCGGATAGCTGTCTGCCTTTTCCTTTAAGCCTACACGTTCCAAAAGTTCCATTGCTTCTGCGCGTACTTCCTCTTTCTTACGCTTCTGTACCTTCACCGGGGAAAGACAGATATTGTCAATCACGGTCAGGTGCGGGAATAATTCGTAGCTTTGAAAAACCATTCCAATCTTCTGACGGAGCTCATAAAGCCTCTTATCCTTAATCGAAACTTCATCCTCGCCTAATAAAATCCGTCCTCCCTGAATGGGCTCCAAAGCGTTGATACATCGCAGAAGGGTACTTTTTCCGCATCCGCTCGGACCGATCAGTACGACAACTTCGCCCTGATGTACTTCGAGATTCACATCATCAAGGACTGCATTCTCGTCATATTTCTTATGCAAATGCTCGATTCGCAATAATACGTCCCTCTCTGCCATCTACTCCCATTTCCTTTCCATGTATTTCGCTGCAACACTAAGCGGCCAGCATACGATAAAATATAGTAAAAATACAACCAGATAAATGCCAAATGCGGCATTTGGGCTGTTCATACGGTTGGCTTCAATAATCTGCTGTGCAACCTTCAGGACTTCCACAACACCGATCATGAGGATCAGGCTTGTTGTTTTCACCATTCGGGTAATCAGATTAATGGATACCGGAAGAAGCCGGCGTACCGCCTGTGGAAGAATCACATACCACATAATCTGTGATTTCTTCATGCCAAGCGCTTCCGCACTCTCATACTGGTGCTTCGGGATTCCGTCCAACGCTCCTCTTACCAGATCTCCCATCTCAGCGGTTCCCCACAGGACGAAAACGATAATGGATGCCGTTTCTCCGGGAAGATCCCAGCCAAATGCCCGTGTCGTTCCAAAATATACCAGGAACAACAGTACAAGCTGCGGCATAATTCTTATAATTTCCAGATAAATCTGGGTAATGACATGAATCACTTTATTCTTCGAGCGCATCAGCATACCGAGCAGAATTCCCAGCGGAATACTGATTGCCACCGAAACGAGACTGATCTTTACTGCAACGAGCAGTCCCATGAGAAGTCGCTGCATGTTCTTTCCTTTGAGTAATACCTCAAGCCCCAAATCCACCATGACGGAGCCTCCTTTCTACCCATCTGCCAAGGAGTGATACCGGAAGCAGAATCAGTAAATAGAATACCACAAGTAAAAACAGACATTCTGTGGTTTTATAAAAGACTCCGATGAGATCCTTCGCGGTGAACATCAGATCCATCAGGCTGATCGCACTAAATACGCTCGTTTCCTTTAACAGGAAAATAATATTTGCCATAAAAGCAGGGAAGCTCAAACTCATTGCCTGTGGAAAGATGACATACCCCATTGCCTGATACGGCTTCATGCCAAGGCTTAAGGCACTTTCCATCTGTACCTTTTCAACCGCATCAAGACCGCTCCGGAAGGATTCTGCCATGTAGCTTCCTCCAAGGAAAGCCATGCCGGCCACTCCGCAGACCTCTGCATTCGTGGAAATTCCGATCTTCGGAAGTCCGTAATAAATGAAGAAGAGCTGGACCAGAAGCGGTGTATTACGGCTGAGTTCAATGTAAACGGCAACAATTTGTTTGAAAACCGGGATCTTGAAGTACTGGATCATCGCACAGACGAATCCTACGAGGATCGCCACAGCAATACCCATCCAGCCGATGCGTAAAGTCAGCCATGCTGCTTTTTCATATAGCGGTATATACTTGATAATAAAATCCCAATTCATAATTGCTCCCTGTTGTTAGGTTTCTTTATTTCACTGCTGCAAATCCGTTCTCCAGATCTGCCAGAATATCATCGATATGCTCTGTTCCGATGGAAAGACGGATGGTATTCTGTTTAATTCCCTGATCGGCAAGCTCTTCATCGGTCAACTGGGAATGTGTGGTAGTTGCCGGATGAATGACTAAGCTCTTCACATCTGCTACGTTAGCAAGAAGGGAGAAGATCTTCAGATTGTCGATAAACTTATGAGCTTCCGCCTGACCACCCTTGATTTCAAAGGTAAAGATCGAAGCTCCGCCGTTCGGGAAGTACTTTTCATAAAGGGCATGATCCGGATGATCTGGCAGGGAAGGATGGTTCACCTTTTCTACCTGCGGATGGTTCTTTAAGAATTCAACAACCTTTTTGGTATTCTCTGCATGACGCTCCAGACGTAAGGACAGCGTCTCAATTCCCTGTAATAACAGGAATGCATTGAACGGAGAAATGGTTGCTCCGGTATCACGAAGAAGGATGGCACGGATATAGGTTACAAATGCAGCAGGACCTGCAGCTTCCACGAAGGATACTCCATGATAGCTCGGGTTCGGATCTGCGATTGCAGGATATTTGCCACTTGCCTTCCAGTCAAAAGTGCCCGCATCTACGATAATACCACCTAATGTTGTTCCGTGTCCACCTAAGAATTTCGTTGCGGAATGAACGACGATGTCTGCACCATGCTCGATCGGGCGGATCAGGTACGGTGTACCGAAGGTATTATCAATGACAAGAGGAAGTCCATGCTTGTGTGCAATCTCTGCGATGGCATCAATATCCGGGATATCACTGTTCGGATTGCCAAGAGTCTCTAAGTAAATGGCTCTGGTATCCGGCTGGATGGCATCTTCTACTTCTTTTAAGTTATGCGCATCTACGAAAGTTGTTGTAATTCCATAATGAGGAAGGGTATGCTCTAAGAGATTGTAGCTTCCACCGTAGATGGTCTTCTGTGCAACAATGTGTCCGCCGTCTGCGGCAAGTGCTTCGATGGTGTAGGAAATTGCTGCTGCGCCGGATGCAAGGGCCAGTGCTGCAACGCCGCCCTCTAAGGCTGCAACTCTCTTTTCCAGAACATCCTGTGTGGAGTTGGTTAAACGTCCGTAAATATTACCGGCATCGGTCAGCCCGAAACGTGCTGCTGCGTGTGCGGAATCACGGAATACATAGGAGGTCGTCTGATAAATCGGTACGGCTCTTGCTCCTGTTGCAATGTCTGCTTCTTCCTGTCCTACGTGTAACTGTAATGTTTCAAATTTGTAATTGCTCATTGGGGTGTCCTCCATTTGATATTTTTAATTTATTTTGCTTTCATTAAATACTCTACTGGTCCCTCTCACTAAACTCAAGCTGCGTCTTCGACTTGCTTTCGTTAAGTGTTCCGGACTGGTTCGCACTAAGTTCAATCATCGCTTTCAGCTTGGTTTCACTAAGTATTCTACATATACCTGCTGCACTAAATTCGATCTTCGCTTTCGCTCGTTCTCATTAAGTGCACAGGTATCGTTCGTACTAAATTCAAGCATCGCTTTCTGCTCACTTTCATTAAGTACTCTACTTGTCCCTCTCACTAAACTCAAGCTGCGTCTTCGACTTGCTTTCGTTAAGTGTTCCGGACTGGTTCGCACTAAATTCAAGCATCGCCTTCGGCTCGCTTTCATTAAGTGCTCTACACAAAAAAACCGGGGTAATATTATTTTACTCCCGGGCAAATGGCTTCCTGACTGGTTGCTGTATCAGGTATTCTCTTTCGGCGCACAACAATGGATGCTTACGCGCCTGGCCATTTTATCTGCCCGGGAGAAAAGCATTCGACAGCAACACATCTGAACTGTTGTCATATTCTGATAAGCAATCATCCTGTCCGCCTCCTTCTTATCTAAATCTTAATCTGATCTTTTGTTTTCTGCCTGATCTTATATCGGAGTATATACCCATCAACCCAGTATGTCAATAGGTAATTTAATTATATTTTATGCTTCCTTATGTAACCAGTCTGAAAAACAAAAGCCACAAGAATCACAGGGCAGACAATTGATCCGTTCCCGGTATCCTTATGGCTTATTTGGTATCTTCGTTTTATCTTATTTGGTAACTTAATTTATAAACGGAAGTCCATGTTCTGACCTACCATCTTCTCCTGCGGCGTCATTACCTGATTACTGCGCTGGTTATAGAAGTAATCGTTCACCAATCGTTCCAGTTCCTCCGCGGAAGATGCGGCAATAATAATTGTATCATCGTCTTCTTCAATTCCGTAGTCCTTTAAGGTATCACGGTAGGTCTTGCCGGTTTCATCGGAAAACTTGTCTGCTTTCTCACTGGCAGCTTCCTTCCGTTTCTCCTCGGCTTTTTTCTTCTCCTGCTTCTTGGCATCGGCTTTGGCTGCTGCCTTCTTCTCCGCAGACTTCTTTGCGATGCGCTCCTTCTGTGCGGCAAGGGACTTATCAATTACGGCAAAGAATGAGGCATTGCCGCCATCATTCAGCAGCATTCCGTAACCCTTCACCTGCTGGTTACTTCCGATACTCTGCTTCAACTGGCTTAAGCCGCTCTTTGCATTGGCAATGATTCCTTCGTATTTATTACGGAAGGCTTCATCGGTTGCCATTCTTTCGAGCTTTTCTTCATCAATTAAGACAACCATCTTATTCGGATTGGCAAAGCTTGATGCCATGGCCTTCGCCTGTTCCTTCATATCCTTGCTGACAAGAATGAAGTCCATATTGCCGAATTTGCTCTTCAACTGGTCATAGTATTTCGCAGCTTCATCGGAAAGCTTCGGCTCCCCAATCGTCTTTCCATAGTTCTTGGTCTGGGATGACTGCTTCGTGGCACTGGTGTCTTCTTTTTGTGTTTTGGTGGTGTTCTGTGCGTACGCACTTGTTGCATAGCTATCTGACTGTACCGTATTCATACTCTTCTCTCCTCCTTGAGTGAATTTGTGATCGTCAAAATCCATTTCAACGTATCGAACTGTTATTATGTATATCGGCAGTTTTTTCCCAAAATAAAGAGAAACTTCCAATAATCTCCTATTGTTTAAATGTTACGAAATTGTTACAATTCGTTTGTCAGCTGATAAAAATAAAAAAAAATAAGGAGGACGAAACTATGTGTTTTACTTTTAATAGCTGTTCCGAGTTATTTAATGCTCTTTGCAGATATTTTAACCTTGGCTGCTAATCGTATCCCTGGTTAACCCATAAATTTCCTAAAACAAACCCGCTTACAGGTTTTATGCACTTCGGTGTATTGCCTGCAGGCGGGTTCTTTTCCATTTTGGATTTATTCTGTTTTAGAATCTGTTCTGCCAGCTTCCGATATACGAACAATTCTGTCTAATTGCTTTCCTTATCTGCACTGATTTCTCCGGTTTCAATAATAAAGGAAACGCCTCCGGTCTTTCCTGCTTCCAGACCACTGAAATTGTTGTACTGCTGATCTGCCGTTTTCATGGCTTTCAGCCTATCCGATAAGGAACGGAGTTCTTCGGCCTTTGTCTCGTAATCCGTGTCATCCCCATCAGAAGAAGTGCTTTCGTCGATGCTTTCACACGCCCGATCCACACCGGATGTATAAGTACGGATTCCATCGGACAACGCTTTACTTCCTTCGGATAGCTGGGACACCTGTGCCGAAAGTGCGGCATACCCTTCCGGATCTGCTGCTGCCATCTGAGCCAGGGCATCATTTAACTGGGAAAGTCCGGTACTTAAAGAGTTGGCTCCGTCACGCAGCTTCGCACCACCATTTTTGAGTTTTCCGATCTTGTCTTTCAGATCCGTAGTATCACCGGATGCATCTGTGAATTGATCTGCAAGTTCATCCAGCTTATCGGTAATATCATCAAAATTGTCCTCTTCCAGAATTCCATTGGAATACAGCGTTGCCGTAAAATCAAGCTTAAAATCCGTCGCATCAAATGATACTTCCATCTCCTGTGGCAGATCCACATCCTCATCCTTTAACAGTTCCATCGTATTAAGAGAAAGTGCCTCCTGTACACCCGGAAGCAACACACCATAGATCAGATAATCCCCATCCAGATACTTTACTTCTCCGTCTTCCACGGTAACATTCCGCACGCAGTCTCCATCAAGCAGCATCCCGCTGATCACAAAGAACGGGGTAAAATCATCACCGCTTCCGGTCTGATTCGTATAATCAAAATGCATGGTGATCTTTCCATCTGCCCCGGCAAGGGACTCCGGCTCTACTTCCGTGCCATCGAGATAATACGTGATTTTGACTGAAACCGGAAGTGTTGCAGACGCTTCCGCCATTCCTTCGTAGTGAATGTCCTCCCCATGATTTTCCCATTCATAACGGCCACCTCCAAGATCTGTCACCTCTTCGTCTCCTTCTTTATTCTTCAAACCGGCCAGAAACGTCTCATCGGTGAGCTTCTGATCCAGCCCTTTATTTTTCAGGGAAACATTGACCGTAATCTCATTGGGTGTTCCATCCGGATCTGCCAGTACATAAACGGATTCCTCCTTGTCGTTTTCCATCCCGCTTTCGTGGTATTCATAAACAATGGGATCCTCTTTTTCATCCGTAATCTCTGTGGATGCGGTATCGGCTGCTTTTTCATCTGCCGCATCTGTCCCTTTTGCCTGACAGCCGGTCAGAACAATAATCCCCACAATCACAATGATCACTGCCCAATAAAGCAATTTATTCTTTAACTGTTTCATATTTTTCACCTGCCTTACTCTACATTCTTAAGCGCCATATCCATCGGCACCCTGCTGATTCTGCGTAATTCCAGTACCGCTACCACAAGATAGCAAAGGAGCCCACTGCCGATCATCTGCCCATAAGCCTGCTTTGGCACCCAGTAGGGCAGCCAGCCGGTCATCATGCTGGACATCATGACTTTCCAGACGATTCCAATTTCGTAGGATGTAATCGGAATACTGACGAATACACAAAGCACCACCATAATCGAAGTCGGCAGAATATAAAGCCGTGCAATTTCTCCTCTGGAATATCCCAGAATCTTTGTCATGGAAATGGACTGTGCATTCTTCTCAATAATAATTTTACTGAGCAGATAAACCAGAATGACAAAGATCAGAATGGCAAAGCCACAGACCAACTTCATGATTCCTCCCATGGAAAGAACCAGTTGGCGGCTGACCTTCGTCAAAGCATCCATATCAATGACCGATCCGATATATTCTTCATCAATATCGGTAATTTCCGTGTTGCTGAAATATCCTCCAAACATGCCGTCACCCAGATCAAACACTTCATTCAAGTGATCCCGCGTCATAAATACCGTGAGACTTGCTTCATAGGGGTAAGTCCCTGTTACCGTAAAGGTATAGGTTTTGTCCTCATACTTTTCCTTTAATGTAATGGTATCTCCCTTTTGCAGGCCAAATTTCTCCGCATAGGCAGAGGAAACATAAACATCGTCATCCTTTAAGGAAAGATGCACGTAACGGCTGTCCGGTTCAATCCCATAAAGCAGCACATCCTCAAGCATATAGCTTTCATCCGTTGTCCGCAGGGTGTAGGCGCCGAATTTCTCCGCGTCCTCATTTTCCGTCTCAACCTTCTGCTCAAACTCCAACATGGAAAACAGCATTTTCAGCTTGTATTTCTCATTCATCTCCGATACCGGCATATTCAGGATGTATTGATAATCTGCGATCATATTATCGGTAATGAGTGTCTGGTAATGTTCCAGAATCGGCTGCATAACCAGTCCGAACATCAATAACATATAGGCAAACTGGATCCCGATAAACATAATGAGATAATTCGCTGCATTCTGCAAAAGCACACGAATCCGGAATCTGGTAAAGAACCGTAAGGAAGGAGTGAGACGTACTGCTCTCCGTTTCTTCTTCCGGGAAAGATCCCTGCGCAAGAATTGCAGCGGACTTAATTTCAGTTTCCGGTGCAGGATCCAGAAATTAATGAGTACCATAAGCACTACCGGGACGACCGTTGTTTCCAGAAAAGCCTCTGCATTCCAGACCGTTTCATAAGTCGGCAGACTGTAGCTTCCATAATACATGCCTACACAAAAATTTTTCATTATGGTATAGCCTAATATATTTCCCAGAACTGCACTGATCAGAGTCACAATGCAGGGCATCGCCATATAGTGACGGATCAGTTCTCCCCTCGTATAGCCACTTGCGCGGAGTGTTCCGATCACATTTGCCTCTTTTTCAATCGTGTTTGACGTGGTAATGGCAAAAACAAATGCCATAATGGCAATGACCATATAAAGAAGAACGATCATCATGGCACGGTCACTGCCCATGTCCTCTCCGGTAAAATTAATGGCCTGATTTTCGAAACGTGGTATGTAATCCTTAAGGGTGACTTCCTCATTGACCGCATTCATCAGATCCTCCGAAACGGTCTTCTCTTCCGCCTCATTCTGCGGCTCGGTCTCATATTTCCAGGCGTAATCATAATTCAGCTCTTCTTCTGCAAATTGCGCGAATGCATCATTCGAAACGATTGCCACACCAAACAACATCGCATCAAACATGGAATCGCTGTTCTTTTCAAACAGACAGCTGTAATCCGGCAGGGCCACCAGACCGGTAATCGTGTATTCTTTGTCCGCAAGCCGGATTGTATCTCCCGTTGTCAATTCGTGATTATCGGCAAACATACGGTCCAGTGCGATTTCATTTTTGCTTACGGGAAGCGTCCCCTTCATCAGGCAGACCTTGTTCACCTCATTCCGATCGGTATAAATTCTCATCTTCGCACCAAAGTCTGCCTCCTGCTCCACATAAAACTGGTCATACAAGGTAATTCCGTTCGCCTCCACGGCCTTTTTCTGTGCCTTGTTCATCTTACGTTCCGTAAGAAAATGTCCGTTTTCTACATTGTATTTCTCAAATCCGTCATTGTAGGCCCTGATCATACTGTTGTCTGCCACCAGAAATCCGGAAATAAGTCCGATGCTGAGCACCAGCAGTAAAAAGATCACCAGATACTTTCCAAAATCCCCCCGAATCTCCCTTGGGAGGCGTTTATTTAATGGATTTTTCATGTTCTGCCTCCTTACCAGTCGAGTTCTTCGGCTTTCATTTTTACTTCGTTCAGGTAGTTCTTACGGATCTGTCCGTCACGAAGCTTCACCACGCGGTCTGCCATATTCTTGATCGCATCGTTGTGGGTAACCATAATGATGGTATTTCCGTACTTTCGGTTCACTGTTTCAATGAGCTTCAGGATTTCCTTCGATGTATTGTAATCCAGTGCCCCGGTCGGCTCATCACAAAGCAGAATGTCCGGATTCTTCACAATCGCACGTCCGATCGCACAGCGCTGCTGCTGTCCTCCGGATAACTGGTTCGGGAGCTTGTGCTTATGCTGGGTAAGCCCCAGTGTCTCAATCAGTTCTTCTACGTCCAGAGGATGCTCACTTAAGTAAGCGCCCACCTCAATATTTTCCTGTACGGTAAGATTCGGAATCAGGTTATACATCTGGAAGATGTAGCCCAGATGCTTTCTCCGGTACATGGTCAGACGCTTTTCGTTCATGTCCTCCGTCTTTTCCCCATTGATAGTGATGCTGCCCTCATCTGCCCGGTCAATTCCTCCTATAATGTTTAAAAGGGTTGATTTGCCCGAACCGGAAGGGCCTAGCAGTACACAAAACTCTCCCTTCTCTACGGATAAATCAATCCCTTTCAAGACTTCTACGAGACTGTCTCCCTCGCCAAAGTTCTTTTTTATTCCCTTTATTTCCAAAAACATCTTTTTATCCTCCCTCTGCGGTTAGTTTAGACTAACCATTAGCAATTGTCAATATCTTTTCCGTTTTTCTACGATATAAGACTGTTTATTTAAGGACTAATTAACGGATTTTTACATATACTAAAAACATGAAGATTATGAACTCAGATAATATTTTAAAATCAACCACGATCATTGGAATTGTTTTCGTCCTTGTGCTTGGAACGATCTCACACTTTGTGTACGACTGGAGTGGGCAGAACACGCTGATCGGCTTTCTTGTACCGGTGAGTGAATCCACCTGGGAGCATATGAAGCTTTTGTTTTTCCCTATGCTTCTGTATGCCCTTTATATGAATCAGGGGCTGAAGGAGGAATATCCCTGTATCACCAGTGCGCTGTGTTGTGGGATTCTTGCCGGGACCTTTCTTATTCCGGTGTTCTTTTACACCTATAGCGGCATTCTGGGGAAAAATGTAATGGCACTGGATATTGCAACTTTCATAGCCAGTGTCCTGTGTGCCTTCCGGATCATGTACCGGCTCACACTTTCGTGCCGGTTCCGCGCCTTTACATTTCCACTTATGATAAGCATCATCCTGTTGCTCCTGTGCTTTGTTCTCTTTACGTATTTACCACCATCCATTGGACTGTTCCAAAGTTTTTGAGGAAATTGAAATTTTTTTGCAAAATTTCTTGACTTAAACCATATAAGATGGTAATATATCATTCGTGGCGTAAGTCAAGCGGAAGTGTCGGAACTGGCAGACGAGCAAGACTAAGGATCTTGTGATCATTGCGATCGTGTGGGTTCAAGTCCCATCTTCCGCACGAAAAAGAAAGACCTCAGATAAATATCTGGGGTCTTTTCTTTTTCCGTACCGAAGCGGACTTGGACCCATGGTCCAAGGTCTCCGCTTCGCTCCGGTCGGTGCAAAACCGAGGTCCCCCGGACCTCGTGCACCCCATCTTCCGCCGGTTTGTTTTTTCTTACTCAGGTTACACTTGGGTTACAATTTTAGTATTCTTCAATAAAGGAAAGGAAATAATCAGGAGTTACTTCTTCACCGGAAGATAAAGTATCTCCTTGAACATAACTAAATGATATTACATATCTCAAATCTTCCGAACAGAATAACCAGCTTTCATCCGCTTCATCATCCAGCATAAATTCATCGTTTAAATAAAAACCAGATCTGTCATTTCGTCCCCTGCCTGTAAACGTGACATTTCCTATGTTTCTTTCCAGTATATCATCAATCACGCTATACTCAATCTCGTCATTATATGGCTCTTCCGTTGCAAAATTATCTACAACATCAAGGGCTGTTTCTGCATCAGAATAATAATACATAGTATAATCATCGATCTGTATAGATAGGCTATCTCCATAATATTCCTGATCAGCCCTGGAACACCAAACTGATTTACTAAGTATTTCATCCATTTGATCGTCTTCTACACTAAAGCATATGCCCATAGCTGGTATATATAAACCATCGGATGCCAAATATGCCAATGCTTCATTGGTATCCTCGTATTGTTTTAAAAAATTGTTATTTTGCAGTTTTTCCCAAAATACAACAGGATCAAGAACTTCACAGGATAAATTGAATAAAATACCATTTTGAACTATATAGAATTTTGTATCGGTATGGGAATCGGGAGCATGATCATATGCATATTCTATCTTTCTAACCTGTGCTTTAGGCATAGGTTCATAGCTTCCCCCTCCATTACCATCATCTACCCAAACACAATTTTTTTCATCATTTACATAATCATCCAGTGTACCGTCATAATAATTACAGGTCAACTTAGCTTGAGAAGCAGATAAATCACCGGTCGGTCCAACATCTCCTCCTTTAGTTAAAAAAACACTTATAAACAGAGTTAAATCCTGAATCTTATCGTTATCTTTTCTAATAACTACACCCATGTCATCATTCTTAAGGCCTTCCTCGTCCATATACCACAATATTTCCGGTTCAACCTCGTACTGTTCATCCAACTCTTCACCGGCAGTTTCAACTGCAATTTCATCTTCTGATGCATTTTCAGCCACATCAGTTGCTGCATTTTCCTCCACTGTTTCTTTTACTTCACCAGTAGTTTCTTTTCCACATCCACATAAAAGTGACACTGAAATTATAGCTACAAGCGCTAAACTCAAAAATTTCTTCATATTTTTGTCCTCCTTTCTTTTATATTACTTATTTATGTATCATAACATCTCAATTTTTAATGTCAATTTAAAACATCTTTATGATAATGCAATATCTTTATGATTATTCTAGCATTTAATATGAGGTGATAAAATGATAGCAGAAAGAATCAAATTCCTAAGAGAACAAAAATCATATACGCAGACAGAACTTGCAAAAAAATTGGGCATAACCCGCTCAAGTGTAAATTCCTGGGAAATGGGAATTTCTGTACCATCAACGCAGTATATTGTAGAATTGTCAAACATATTTTCTGTTTCAACAGATTATCTGCTGGGAGTGGAGAAAACTTCCTCCATAGACCTTAACGGACTAACCGAAAACGATATAGAAATGGTTTATAAGTTGACAGAATATCTAAAATCAAAGAATCACTTATAAAAATGTCAGATGTGAGATTGCTTATTTCTTCCAATAGGTTCTTACCTTCTCTTCTGCCTTTTCTTTAGTCAGACCATAATTTCCCTGCAGCTCTTCTATTGCCTGTTCTTTTGTTCCTCCCAGTCTCTGGCAAAGAGAAATCATCGATTGAACGGCATTCTCCTGACTTTTATCTAGTTCCTGCCGGGCTTTCCGTCTCTCTTCTTTTAGGATTTTCTGCGTATTTTGGCGTTCCTTCCGAACTCCAATCTCTTCCCCGATCTTTTGTCCAATCTCTTGTCCAATCTCCCTCTCGTCTCTGCGGATCAGTTCAATTTCTCGTTCCTCGTCATATTCAAAAATGCTCATCTTGACTACCTCTGCCCTTTGCTTTAACAAAAAATCTTTCAATATATCATGTTTGATACAGTATTCAATTGCAGTTTCTACAGCCTGTTCTAATGGCATACCTGCACTGTTGTACCGGACCTGTTCTACATACTTGGTATACTGATTTAATATCGGACACTTTCTTTTCAGTTCCTCATTCATTTCAGGATTAATGTTCAGTATCGTTACCTTTAATTCCAGTTCCGGATCATCCGTTGGTACTTCAAATGCTTCCGATAGTCTCAGGATCCGCTTTTCCGGTTTGCTTTCTATTCCATTATAGAATACCACAAAATGCGGCGTTGGTAACTTAATTAATTTAGAACTGTACAATGATTGATCCTTCACATAAACCTGCAGTAGTTCCGCCACGTAAAAGAGATCTCTAAGTGGCATATTCAGGTTGTAAGTAGACTGGTGTTCATACAGATTTACCTCGTTCATAATCAAAAAGGAAATGTCATTCTGCATTCCCATATAAATTGCATTGTCTAACATATTAAATGTAATCTGCGAAGCATCCGTATAACTTGTTCCATTCAGAGCATTATACAAAGACAGCGCATTCTCCGGTTCCCTAAACAGCATCCTGCTTACCGTATCCTTATAATTCCTCTGTACTTTCGTTTCTCTTGTTATTTCTTTGATTATTTTCCCTGTTGCTTCTGCCGCTTTTGTTACTCCTTCTGTTACCGCTTTGGTTACTTTTACCTCTCCCATTTCTCTTCCTCCCTTTGCAGAAGGATAGAAATTGACCGCTAAGCATTTATAGAACATTCAGCCCCGTCATACAAACGCACATCTGCTTTCCTTCCTCCAGCCTTTTCAATTGTTTGAGTGTGATTTAAAAGCATGGATTTCAGGATTGTTCCTATCTATGAATATCTTAGAAATTCATCCGCATCAGAAACGGACGATCCAGATTTAATTATTTGAAATATATGCTTTGCCAAGAATATAGCATACGGAATGTTGTATGTCAATTGTTAAAATTGCAAACGTTCTTTCTCCACAGATCTCCCCATACGGAATCGCACAGGTTAATGCAATATTGCAGAGAAAAGTCCGGATCCTGTAAGGTGATTTCATTTTCTGCTTCCAGTTCCTGCGTATAATCCTCCAGAAAATAGGTTGTCACACCGCCAAACCCGTCTGTCACATGGCTGACTAAGGGACGTACTCCGTAATCGGTAATCTCAGCTTCTCCTGCATCGTTCATTGTAATAGTAACCTCTGCCATACCACCTACCATGCGGTTGGCAACACCTTCACCGGTTCCTGATGTCCAGTTCACAAAATTACCAAGTGAATAATAGACCAGCATTTCAGTACCATTCTCAGGATCTGTAACCCATTCAATGGGTTCGATTACATGTGGATGCGTACCGAGAACCAGATCCGCACCATTTTCCAAAAAAACCTGAACCCACTTTTCCTGTGAGGCATCCGGGGTAAGCCGGTACTCTGTTCCCCAGTGCGGACAGACAATAGTAAAATCTGCCAGTTCCTCTGCCCTGCAAAGATCGGCCACCACCTGTTCCTCATTAAGCAGATCTACCGCATATGGCATGTCTCCCGGAAGTGAAATGCCGTTCGTTCCATAGGTATAGTTCAAAACAGCAATGCGTAACTCCGGCAGCTCAATAATCACCGGATCGGCGCCGCATGATGTTGAAGTATCCGGGGTATCATGAATCCCCAGAACGGTAATCTGTGGATATTGCTCTCTCCAATGCTGTGCACAGTTTATAAGCCCTGTCCGTCCCTTGTCCATTGCATGATTTGTTGCATGACAGATCACATCAAATCCGGTACGCACCAGAGAATCACAAAGCCCGAAATCCGCATTGAAGCAGGGATAACCGGAAATTCCAAGCTCAGAACCCCCTATAATCACCTCCTGATTCACAAGTGCCAGATCCGCTGCCGAAATTTCATCATTTGTATGTGCAAACAAAGAATCATAGTCATAGCTTCCATCCGGTGTCCTGCAGCTTTCCTCTACCGGCGTATGCAAGAGTACATCCCCGACCATCACAATCTTGTATTCAGTTGCTGCCCCGGCTGCCCTCTCTAACTCTTCCAGACCGGAATCTGCCGGAACAGGAACCGTCTTCCGGCTTTCTAAATCTATACTTTCCAGTGAAATGCTGCCCTGTAAAATACGGTCAGTCAACTCACCTTCTGTTCTCATACAGCCGGAAAACAAGGTAATCATCAGGATACATAAACCTATTCCTCTGTAATAAATGTGTGTCTTGCATAATTGCCGTTGCAATCGCTTCATGACTCATATTCCTTTCTGAATATATTTCAATTATATTTTATCTATTTTTTACACATTATGCCATACAAATTTTACACCGATCCCTTATCCTTATGTAAGGGGCGAGCACCATGCAGAATATAACGCATCCAATAATTGCCAGAATCCGGAGGTACATCTTGAACAATACATTATCCATTAATCAACAATTACGTCAAATTATAGAAAACAAACAAATATATCCTGTATATCAGCCCATCGTTTCTCTAAAGAATGGTAAAATTCTGGGCTACGAAGCGCTGTCACGTATTTCTCTCGATGCATGCAGTTTCAATGTAGAGGAGATGTTTAATTATGCCAAAGAATTTCATTGCCTATGGAATTTAGAATATATCTGCCGTAAAAAGGCGATCAAAGAAGTTAAAAACCAGATTGGAAAGAAAAAATTATTTCTGAACGTGGATCCCAATATACTGAATGACGAACGTTTTCAGGCCGGAATGACATTAAGCTATCTCAAACGTTATAATATCTCTCCCGACAATATTGTATTCGAAATATGTGAACGCACAAACATTCAGTCCGTATCTCCCTTTCAGAACGTTGTCAATCATTATGAGAAGCAAAATTATGAGATTGCAATTGATGATTTCGGAAAAGGGTATGCAGATTTTAACCGCATCTTTTTCCTCCATCCCAAATATGTTAAAATCGACATTTCCCTGATCAGCAATATCCATAATGATCCCGTGAAATATTCCTTTGTGGAAGGACTTGTTAAATTCTGTCACAGTGAGAAGATCTGCCTCATTGCAGAGGGAATCGAAACAAAAGAAGAACTTGTCCATCTCATACGACTGGGTGTCGATTACGGTCAGGGATACTTACTTGGAAAACCCTCTAAAAAACTGCAGGAGCTATCCAATGAACTGTATACACTCATAACAACCGAACATAAAGTTGCAACATCTTTGTTTCCCATTAGCTTCCATTTCGGGTGCTCTATATACCAATGAGAAAATAAGTGTTGATAATATGAATGATTTTTCTTACAAAATCGCTCTCACGAAGAAAGCAAGCAAAAAGCACACCGGTGATTATCTGTTTTACCATTTAGCTACAAACTCCAATGTTTTTGTAAGGGAATCAAGGCGCGCTTTCAGTCCTGCTTCTTTGTTTTTGCCACGGTCACCCTTAAACATCTTAGTCTGTCCAAATTCCATCGGAACAAACATATGTCCGCCGTAATCGTAACTCAGGTGCTGATAATCGTAAGCGAAATTGTGCTCCTTTAACCGCTTCATAATCTGCTCTGCTGCAAGTTCCGACGGCCACATATTATCCATTTTAGAGGAAATAAGTAACACAGGCCCTTCAATCTTCTCAGCCTGAATCACTGCATCCGGATTCAGGTTCAGCACAAGCGGCTCATAAAGGTCATACATGGTGACATCCCCGATTTTAATACTTTTCCAAAGGATCTGACCAAGTGGAAACTTCTCCGTTCTATAAGCGGAATAAGGAAGCTCTTTTCCATGAAAGCTCCAACTGCTTCCCGGGATAAAGGAGATTCCCTTTTCCTTGACAAATCCCTGACATACCGTATTCATGGGAGAAACCGAAATAACGGCATTGATCAGTCCCGGCATAAGACTTCCTGCTAACAGTGCCAGTTCTGCTCCCTTTGAAATCCCCCATACTCCTACCTTTTCATAACCCATATCATGCAGACGTTTCGCTGCTGCCTCGAGAGTGTCAATGGGAACCTTGGAAAACTGTTTCGGCAGTCCCTCCTCCAACACATACGCCAGTGCCAGAGTCGTTAACCCTTCTGCCTGAAAAGTACCCGCAAGAGCCTTTGCCAGTTCTATTCCTCCATCGCTGCCGCTGAAACAAATAAGTGCTTTACCCGGATAACAATCCTTTTCAGGATGAAATAATTCTCCATAAAATCCATCTGTTGCAACACGAAAAACATCATTTCCTGCTTTAGCCATTGTCTCTGTTCCCTTCCTACTATTTCAAACCCCGCTCTTCTATCAGAGCCGGTTTGTATTCTTACTGCAAAGCCCGGCAATTACAGACAGTACCCGTTCCATCTGCAGCGGTTTTGCCAGATGGGCATTCATGCCTGCTTCCATACACATCTGTGCATCCTCCTCAAAGGCATTCGCCGTCATGGCAATAATGGGAATGACAGCCGCATCCGGTCGATCCATGGCACGGATCTTTCGGGTTGCGGTAAGTCCATCCACATAGGGCATCATAATGTCCATCAGTATTGCATCATATGTACCCTCCGGTGCATCCGCAAACAATTCAACCGCCTGCTGGCCGTCGTGTGCAAGCGTTACGGATGCTCCTGCTTCCTCTAACAGTACCTGCGCAATTTCCGCGTTCAGGTCATTGTCCTCCGCAAGCAGCAGATGAAAACCTTGAATATCCGCACTTTCCGTAAGCTTTTCCTTCTGTTTCAGATCGCTTTCTTTCGCAATTTCAAACGGGATCGTAATGGTAAAGATGCTGCCTTCTCCTTCTTCACTCATCACTTCAATTTTGCCATCCATCTTATCCACAAGACGCTTCACAATTGCCATGCCCAGTCCGGTTCCCCGGTAAATACTCCGTGCATCCGAATGTTCCTGTGAAAACGGTTCGAAAATGTGCTTCAGATATTCCTGATTCATTCCGATTCCCGTATCCTGAATCGTCCATTGATAAACCACCTTTTCTTTCTCGGTTCCAAGGAAACGGAAGTTCGTAACAATCCTTCCACCAACTTTGTTGTATTTAATACAATTGCTGTATATATTTAGGAAAATCTGCCGGATATGCAGGGGACTTCCATATACATAAGGATATTTCAACTGATCTGCTGCCTCGTCATATACAATCGTAACTCCGGCTTCCGAAGCACGCAGACTCATAATGGTAATAATATCCCTTTCCAGTTCTTTCAGATCAAAAGCCTCATGTGCCAGAGTCACCTCATCATCCTCAAGCTTACTCATCTGCAGCACATCATTAATTAAAGACAACAGATGATGCGCGGAAACAAGGATTTTAGCGCGGTTTTCTCTTAACAGTTCTGCATCATCCGAATGATTTTCATTGATCTTTATTAATCCAATAATTCCGTTTAACGGTGTCCTGATATCATGGGACATTCTGGCAAGGAAGTTGGTCTTTGCCGCATTTGCCTTTTCGGCAGCCTCCTTGGCAGCCTGCAGCTCATAGTGTCTTTTCTGGTCAGTCCGCACCAGATCGGTTGCATCGCTATGGTATCCGCAAAGAATGCTTATTCCCTGCTCGGCCTTACGTGCGGTTCCACCACAACGGAAGTAAATCATTCCTTTCGTGGGATGATACCATCGATAAGTATTTTCGGACAGCTTTCCATCAAGCATTTCCTGTACACTGTTCTGTACCGATGGAATGTCTTCTTCACAAATACGTCCGTACCAGTAATCATATATAGCTTCCTGCGAAAGCTGCTGTCCCTCAAGTCCCATAATTTCCATGGTCTTGGTATTCGGCTTCATACGCGGCTTTTTTCCGTCCTCCAAAATAATAAACCAGGTTCCGAACCCTGCATTGGCAAAGATGGTGTGACTCTCTTCCAGACTCTCCTGACTCTTTTCCAGTTCACGCACAGTTCTGCTGGTAAGCAGAAAGGTCATGCCAAATATCAGAAGCTGTGAAACAGCAAACAGAATGGTGACGCCCGTGATCTCCTTTTGTATCAGAATACCTGCAAGCCAGACCAACAGATAAAGAATCATAATAACCACACTTACCGTTTTCGCTTTGATGTTCTTTCCGGGCATTGCATTGCCCTCCTTAAGTCATTTGTAGTCATTCCTGTACTGCAATATCAATCCATTCCTGTTCGGCGTGCTTTTCATCCAGCACCGTGTAGTAAAGGAAACATTGATCTTTATCAAACAGAATACGGAAATTATTCGTACTGTACTCATCATTCGGACGAAATGCACCATTTTCCAGCAGTGTGTAGGTCATCTGGTAATTAATGCAGTAAGCGTACATCGTACTGCCCTGCTCACTTAATACTACCCACTTTCCGGATAAATCATCCGATTCCTCCGGATCTGCTCCACGGAGTCTCAGGACACATTCCTCTGAGCCATCCCCATTCATATCAATATAGGTATAGGCTGCAACTACCATGCCTGCATTGGCATACCGATCCACCATGTTCGGCCCCAGATATTCTTCCATTGTATACGTGCCGGTATCACCGCCATAACCGTCTGCCGTAATTCCGACGACGGTTCCATTATGTAAAATCGTATCAAGATACCGCTGCTCCAGATTCTCATCCTCTACAGTAGTTGGTTCTACATCTGCCTCAAGATTCTGAATCCAGGTTCGATATGTATCAATCGGAAGTGTATCTTCCGGTTTCATCTCTGAAAGGGTGTCCGCTCCCGGAATCACTTCTCCCGGAAGGGTATAAGACGCATCCGGATCATCTCCCAGTGTTTCCGACAGAAGCTCCTCAAATTCAAGTTCCCCGTTCTTAAGAGTCATCTTCTGCATATAGGCGCCACCCATATGTCCATAGTTCAGAATCACCCCATTCTGTGAAGGACAGGTTGCCAGACCGGAATGTCCAAGAGGAAACTCTCCGACATATACTGCATGTTCACCGTCAAACGTATATAACCGACCATCATAATCTGCTTCGCAGGTACCAAATTTTACCATAAGCTCCGGCACGTCATCCTTATCTACATCATAAAGATAATAGCCGTCCACACCATAACCATATTCCATCAGCTGATCGTAATCCGGATCTCCCGGCAGATAACCAAAGAATGGAATGTCCTCTCCAAAGTTGCCGTTTACCAGATCTTTCATTAAGGCTTTGTAGGCCTCCTGCCAAAGCTGGTCATTTTTAATTTCCTGCTCTTCGTTAAGGTCTGTTGTTTCCGCAGTATCCGTATTTTGCTTTTCTTCACTGTTGCCGGATTCCTCCGATATTCCCTCTTCCGTATCTTCAAGAATTACCGTGGTGTCTTCCGGTAATTCTGTAATCGGCTTACCGGCGCTGCAGCCCATTATTCCAAGCATCATCGTTCCTATACAAAATAGAGCTGATAATTTTTTCATAAATATCCCAGATTGCTCTCCTTAAGTCATTTACTGTCATTCTTCTACTGCAATATCAATCCATTCCTGTTCGGCGTGCTTTTCATCCAGCCAGGTATTATAAAGGAAGCACTGATCTTTATCAAACAGCATACGGAAATTGTTCACATAATACTCACCATCCGGGCGGAATGTACCATTCTCCAACAGTGTGAAGGAGTCTCTGTAATTAATGCAGTAAGCGTACATCGTACCGTCCTGCTCACTTAATACCACCCATAGATCGGAAACGTAATACGCTTCCTCCGGATCTGCTTCACCGAGTCTCAGGACACATTCCTCTGTGCCATCCCCGTTCATATCAATATAGGTATAGGCTTCAACCACCATGCCTGCATCGGCATACTTCTCCACCATGTTCGGTCCCAGATATTCTTCCATGGTACATGTACCGAGATCACCGCCAAAACCGTCTGCTGTAATTCCGACAATGGTTCCATTCTGTAAGAGGATGTCAAGATACCGCTGCTCCAACGCCTCATCTGCTGTGGTTGTCGCATCAATCTCTGCCCTCATGTTCGAAAGCCAGATCTCATAGGTGTCCATCGGCAGCGTATCCCCGGGCTTCATCTCGGAAAGATAATCTGCTCCCGGAATGATTTCCCCCGGATCCGTATAGGTATCATCCCAATCCTCCAGTGTTTCCTCCAGAAGATCCTCAAATCCAAGCTGTCCATTCTCCAAAGTAATCTTCTTCATATAAGCGACGCCCATCTGTCCAAAGCTCAGAATCATCCCATTCTGTGAAGGACAGGTTGCCAGGCCGGAGTGTCCAAGAGAGAACTCTCCGGCATATACTGCCTTCTCACCGTCAAACATATATAGCCAGCCGCGATAACTGGCTTCACAGTCTCCGAGCTCCACGGTAATCTCCGGAATCCCGTCCTTATCTACATCATAAAGATAATAGCCGTCCACTCCATAGCTGTTTTCCGTTAATTCCCGCATCAAAGCTTTATACGATGCTTTCCAATCCGGATATACTCCCTGCTGTAACACCAACGGATATTCTAATTCATCCACCGGCTCGTTCACATCCTGTATGTCTTCCTGCTCTTCTGTATTCTCCGGCTCTTCTTCCGTAAGCTCTTCTATATGCTCTTCTATATGCTCTTCTATATCCTCTTCTATGTCCTCTTCACTGGCATCTTCCAATGTCTGGTCTGCCGGATTTTCCATTGCTGCAATCTGTCTGACTGCACTGCAGCCGGTCAGCATAAAGAGAGCTGCCGTTCCGGCGCAGAGCAGACCTATCATTCGATTTTTCATTTATTTTTCACTCCGCCTGTCTTTGTTCTTACCTTTATTTTCAAGTGTCTTTTTCAACGCTTCAAGCGCTTCCGCATATTTGCCGGAGGTCATGCTCGGGTTACCTTTAATTAAGCCTCTCTGGAATACATCCTTTATCTTACGGAATTCTAAATGATGATCCTTCTCTACAAAGTAGCGGCTGCGCAATTCGGCGATCTTTTCCTTAACCTCTTCCGGATAAGCATAAGGGTTCACCTTCAAACGTTCCTTAACTACATTGAACTTTCCTTCAATGCTGTCCATCAGATCATTCATGCGTTCGCTGCGTTCTAATCTTCTCGTCTCACGGTCATCACTGGTAACTGCTGCAATCACATCAAGACGCTTCTGGATACGCTCCATTTCTTCCCGCACCTTCTCGAGTCCGACAAGAACACTGCGCAGATCAAGAGCTGCCTTGAACGATAAGGTAAAGTCTATCAGAATTCCCGCTGACAAAATAATGGTAACAACATTAATTACCATCGTGGGAATCCGGAATACAAGGGCTTCTACCAGTTTATGCAGAAACTGTGTCATAAATAATGTCAGGAATCCCCACGCCACTGTGGAGGACAAGCAGATCACACCTTTATAATTGAATTTCTGATTGGAATAATCCCAGTATCTTACTTTAAACAACGCTTCCATGGTAAGCCCCGTTACCAGTTCAAGGACTGTCGCTCCCACGCACCCTGCCAGATAAGTCAGAACAAGATTATCCTGAAACGGCATGGATACCACAAGCATCATAATCGCTCCCGAACCGTAAATCGGCAGGAAGGGACCACGCATAAATCCACGGTTGACAAATTTGCGTTTGCAGATGGATACATAGGTGCTTTCGAATATCCATCCGAAAAAGCAGTAAAAATAAAAGAAAAACAACCATTGTATAAAGGTGTAATGATACATCCGTACAGTCTCCTTCGTCCTTAGTTAAAGCTGATCACTTCTTCCTTGGGTTTCTTTGTCTGCTCAACACTGACTGCTTTTAAGACAGGGCCTTCACCGCCGTAATCGGCGAAGTATTCCTTCGTAACCTTCGCGGTCACCTTTACCCACTGCTTATTCGTCAGGGTATTCGTCTTATCATATTCACAGGCAAAACCTAAAAATGCCATATCTTCTGCACAACAGGTCATTGCCATACGTCCCGGGATAAAGTAGCCCTTCGGGAATTCTTCCGGAATCAGAACCATGCCGACAAACTGGATAGTCTTTCCGATATAGCGGTCCAGATTGTCCATGCAGTCCAGATACCAGATTCCGAAGCCTTCATTGTCCAGTTCAATAATTGGCGCATCCAGTTTATAAGGAAGATCCTCTTCAAAGATCTGGTTCACTTCTCCCTGGGAATCTTCGAAAATAATCTCGGCCTGCGGATTTACCGCCTTTACATTCCGGCGGTAGGATGCAAGCTGATCGGTCAGTCCGTCACAACGGTTAAAGATAATCATTTCGGACTTCCTTATCATCTCTGCAAGGAGAGATCTCATATTCGTGTAATACATTGGAAAAGTAGATGCATCGATTGTTGTAATCTGCTGTTCTACCGACCAGTGCCACGGCAGCTTCATATCCTTAAAATTCCACATGCCATTGTATTCAATGATGACACGCTCCGGCTTGTATTTCTTATCCAACTCCATCAGGTTCGCCGGGGTAAATGCCGACTCGTCATCAATCACTTCCATAATGGTTCTACTCTGGCTCAAAAGTTCCTCGTCATACTCTTCTTCGCCCTCTTCACAGACAATCAAAAGGGTACTTCCTTTGGTCTGGAAATACGGTTGTGCCAGTGTATAGCAGATAAATTCGGTTTTACCACTTTCTAAAAAACCATTGACTATAAATACCGGTTTCATGTTGTTTATCCTTTTCTATTCAAAATTAAGATATCTGTTTTCTGTCATCCTTACTTCGTAAACAGTTCTTTTAAGGCATCTTCTTTTAACTTGGATCCGATGACACAGAACTTACCGGTTACATCCGGCTTGCCGGGACGGATATTGCTTTCTCCCGGAACATAGTCAAAGTAAATAAATCCACCTTCGGTGCAGGGAACCATACCCTTGGCACGAAGAACCATACCATACTTGTCATCGTCTTCAAGTGCTGCAAGGATCTTCTCGAGATCTTCCTTGCTGTACTGGTCCGGGGTTTCCATTCCCCAGCTTCCAAATACCTCATCTGCGTGATGATGATGGTGATGATCGTGGTCACGGTCATGGCAGCCACAGGTGCAGTCCTCACCATGCTCATGATGATGCTCATGTTCGTCATGATCGTGGGCATCGTGATCGTGATGATGTTCCTCATGGTCATGCTCATCATGGTCGTGGTGATGATGTTCATGTTCCTCATGGTCATGCTCGTCGTGATCATGGTGATGATGTTCGTGTTCGTCATGATCATGGTCGTCATCGTCATCATGGTGATGGTCATGGTCATGATGGCAGCACTCGCCGTCGTGATCGTGGTGGTGGTGCTCATGTTCATGATCGTGATCATGCTCTCTTTGCTCCTTCAGCTCTGCCATCAGTTCTGCTTCCAGATCGGTTGCACCCTCGATGGTTGCAAGAATATCCTTGCCATCCAGTGCATCCCAGGGAGTGGTAATGATGGTTGCCTTGGTGTTATGTTCACGGATGAGTTCCACAGCCTTTTTCAGCTTGTCCTCAGAAATATTGCCGGTTCTGCTTAAGATAATGGTTCCGGCATGTTCAATCTGATTGATAAAGAACTCACCGAAGTTCTTGATATACATCTTGCACTTGGAAGCATCTACAACTGCTACAGCACTGTTTAATACAACTTCATGCTCGTCAATAACGTCCTGTACGGCTTTCATTACATCGGAAAGCTTGCCAACGCCCGAAGGCTCAATAAGGATTCTTTCCGGCTGATAGGTCTTCATAACCTCTTTTAAGGAAGTACCAAAATCTCCTACAAGGGAGCAGCAGATACATCCGGAATTCATCTCTTTGATTTCAATTCCGGCATCCTTAAGAAAGCCACCATCAATACCGATCTCGCCGAATTCATTCTCAATCAGTACCACCTTGCTGTCCTTTAATGCTTCATTTAATAGCTTCTTGATTAATGTCGTTTTACCGGCTCCTAAAAAGCCTGATACAATATCTATTTTTGTCATGTTTCCAACCTCTTTTCTTTGAAAATATACTCCTTTAGTGACAACAGATTATTATAGTCTTTTCCCCTGTTAAAGTCAAATTTCCGGGCTTTTTCTTACCTGCTCTTCCACAAACCGGCAGATCGCCCCTGCCGCATCCCCCGGAATCCATTTATGCTGGTTGCGGATCATGGTTTCCCTGGCCTGTTCACTGTCAAGTGCATCGAGTGCCCGGAACAACTCCTCCTTCGTCTTAACTGCCGGAATGGCCATGCCCCGGTTCTTAAAACATTTCAGGTTCTTGCTTTCACATCCCGGGATTGGGGATATGTGGATCAGCGGAACTCCCGCAACCGCAGCCTCCGTGGAGGAAAGTCCTCCCGGCTTTGTCAGATAAAGGTCACAGGCTTTCAGATAATCCGGCATCTGGTCGGTAAAATTAAGCGGGATCACCTTTTGGCTGGGGTGTGCTTTCAGCTTGTCATAGAGCTTCTGAAAGCTTCCGCAAAGAACGATGAGCCGCACATTCTCTTCGTTTTCGTAACGCTCTAACAGATACTCCACCATCTGCTCAATGCGTCCGGCGCCCATGCTTCCACCCGATACGAGAATGTAACGCTTATCCTCTTCCAATCCCAGCTTCTCGATCGCTTCCTTACGGGATTCCTTTTGTGAAAACTGCTTTGACACCGGAATTCCAAGGGGCTGCAGCTTTTCTTCGGGGATGCGGAAACGCAGGAAGTCTTTTTTCAGGGACTCCATCGGAATCACATACGCATCACAGTCCGTTTCCTCAGTAAAGGGAATACAGGCATAATCCGTTGCTACAAACAGGGTAAACGGAAGCTCTTCCCCTAACGACTTCAGATAGGTAATCATTTCTGCCGGATAAAGATGTGTCATGATCACCGCATCAAAATGATTCTCCTTCAGATAATCGTTCAGACACCGTGCAGCCCTGTGATTCACCCCATACACCGGTGAATGTCCAGGGAGCCTCCTATAAGCCTCTCCAATGTTATAGATCACTCCAAAAAAACGTGGCATTCTTTTCGCAATAAAAATATACAGGCCGTCAATCGCTCTGGTCAGTGCCATGCTGCGCAGCATATAGGGATTCATCAAATGCACATGATGTCCCCGGCGTTCCATTTCTTCCTTTACGGCCTTCGCTGCGGAATTGTGCCCGCCGCCTGTACCACATGTTAAAATCAGCGCATCCATAATAATTTAATCCTCATTCTTTCCCGTTCTTCTGTACTAAGCTTCATTCGTATGCACACAATAATCGTAATGATGACAAAGCTAACCCTAACTGCCGGCGCAACGTTTGTCACGAAAAATCCTGCTAGCGTCACAAGGTATGCGGCAATCGTCCGGTAAAAGTGTGGTTCCACGCAGATCACCACCGAAAAGAATATAAAAATAAATGCAAACAGTAATACCGGCATCCAGTAGGGATATAAGCCCATCAGGGAGCCAAAGGAAACGGCAATGCCCTTTCCTCCGTGAAACTTCTGAAACAGGGGAAAGGTATGTCCCAATACCGGCGCTGCGATAACAAGCGCCGTCCAGCCATCCAGTAACGCCTCCGGCCCCATTCCTCTCATATAGAAATAAACCGGAAGGATTCCCTTTAACAATTCACAAAACAGTGTCAGTACACCACACCAGAAGCCGCCCTGCACAAAGGCATTCGCCGTTCCCGGGTTTCCATCGGTACTTCCCTGTGTAATGTCGGTTCCACACAGTAGTTTTCCCCAGACCTTCGCATATAACACACTGCCGGACAAATATCCAATCAGTATAAATAACAGTGCTTTCCCCATCATAAGTATTACTCCTTTTAAAGCCAGTTGTTTTCCCTTCGGCTTGCTTCACTCACATGCCCGTGCTTCGCACTCCCTGTCTGCTTTCAGCAGACGCATGTTCGTTAATGAGCCCAGAAAAACAAATGTCTGCTTCGCAGCCGCTTGTTTTCCCTTCGGCCTGCTTCACTCACATGCCCGTGCTTCGCACTCCCTGTCTGCTTTCAGCAGACGCATGTTCGTTAATGAGCCCAGAAAAACAAATGTCTGCTTCGCAGCCGCTTGTTTTTCTCTGAGGCTCATTAGATTATAGCAAATTTCCTATATAATTTCTACCAACTCCCACAGAATGAACAAATTCTATCAATACCGACAACAATAACTCTTGACTCTACAACCGTTGTAAAGTTTATGATAACCTTGTTTTTACAATACAACCGCTACATTGAAAGGACTATTATAAATTATGGAACGCAATTATACAACCGGAAGTGTTTTCAAAAATATCCTGATTTTTTCCCTGCCTTATTTATTTTCGTATTTTTTGCAGACCTTATACGGAATGGCTGATTTATTCATTATCGGACAGTTTGAGGGCGTGGCAAGTACCACCGCTGTTTCCATCGGCTCCCAGGTCATGCATATGCTCACCGTTATGATCGTCGGACTTGCCATGGGAGCAACCGTCAGTATCGGACAGGCCATCGGTGCCAATAACCGGAAGGAGGCTTCCTCGGATATCGGAAATACCGTAACCCTGTTCCTGCTGCTTTCCCTTGTATTGACGGTTGTACTGCTTGCACTGGTAAAACCGATCGTATCCATCATGTCCACTCCTTCCGAAGCGGTAAACGGAACGATTGCGTATCTCACGATCTGCTTTATCGGAATTCCTTTTATCACCGCATATAACATCATCAGTTCCATTCTGCGCGGTATGGGTGACTCCAAAAGTCCCATGTATTTTATCGCCATTGCCTGCGTTATGAATATTATTCTGGATTACATCTTTATGGGAGCTCTCCATTTGGGACCTGCCGGAGCAGCTCTTGGCACGACGCTTTCCCAGACAATCAGTGTTGTAGCTGCCCTGATTTTTCTTATGAAAAAGGAGCACGGACTTTCCCTGCACCGGGCAGACTTCAAACCACAGTCCCCGATCATGGGACGGATTCTGAAAATTGGCGTTCCGATTGCGATGCAGGATGGACTGATCCAGGTTGCCTTTATCCTCATTACGATTATTGCCAACCAGCGCGGACTTACCGATGCTGCTGCCGTTGGTATCGTAGAGAAAATTATCAGCTTTCTGTTCCTTGTTCCCTCCTCGATGCTTTCTACCGTTTCTGCCCTCGGCGCGCAGAATATCGGTGCCGATAAGCCGGAACGGGCCAAACAGACGCTCCGCTATGCAATTTATCTGGCTGCCGGATTCGGAATTGTGATTTCCATTCTGGTCCAGTTTGTTGCGGAACCGGTCGTTTCCCTGTTTACCTCGGATAGCGATGCCATCCTTGCAGGCGGTCAGTATCTACGTGGTTATATCTGGGACTGCTTTTTCGCCGGCATTCATTTCAGCTTCAGCGGTTACTTCTGTGCCTGCGAAAAATCCGGAATTTCCTTCCTGCACAACATCATTGCGATTGTGCTGATGCGTGTGCCCGGTGTTTACATTACCTCGAAGCTGTTCCCTGCAACGCTTCTTCCCATGGGACTTGCAACCGCAACCGGCTCCCTCGTATCCGTCATCATCTGTGTGATTGCGTACTGTGTCATTGAACGTAAGGCAAAAAAACAGCTGCCAGGATGATCTGGATGATTCTGGAAATAAATTTCAACCGAATTTCTTCCAAAGTTAAAGCCGCCTGATTACTGTCAGATGTAATTCAGGCGGCTTTCTAATTTTCTTGAGGATATCATAAATCATTAAAAGATAACAACCAGCAGCATCTTGAACTGTTCCTGCCCGAATACGGCATGGGGATGCTTTGCGGGCATCACGATGGATTCTCCCTCGTGCAGTTCATATGCTGTGCCATCAATGGTAATCCTGCCAACGCCATCTAAGCAGGTCACAAATGCGTCACCGCCGGATTCGTGTGTGCTGATTTCTTCTCCCTTGTCAAAGGCAAATAAAGTTACGCTGACTGCATCATTCTGTGCCAGAGTTTTGCTGACCACCTGTCCCTCCTGATAAGCGACCTGCTCTTTTAAAGTCATAACCTCTGCTTTGCTGATGTTTTTCATTCCACTCATGATAAACCTCCTACTTTATCCTTTTCTTTTGTATTTTATTTGATTGTATCCTTTGTACTTTTTCCATGTGGACAGAGTTTTATTCCATTGTCTGTTTCTTTTCCGGTTTAGTCAAGAATTTTTCCATCAATGGAAATCGTAACAACCTGCCATGGAATAAATTTACCACTGTTTTTAAGTGCTGTCACTGCTGCATGTTCCAGTCCTCCACAACAGGGAACCTCCATGCGTACGACGGTAACGCTCTGAATTTCATTATGCTCAATGATCTGCTGCAGTTTCTCACTGTAATCCATATCATCCAGCTTCGGACAGCCAATGATCGTAATCTTTCCTTTCATGAACTCTTCATGCATATTGGCATAAGCATATGCCGTACAGTCTGCTGCAATTAAGAGTTTTGCGCCGTTAAAATAAGGTGCATTCACAGGAACAAGTTTAATCTGGCAAGGCCACTGTCCCAGACGGGATTCTCTCTTCTTCTGATGCTCTTCGACTGCTTTTTCATCATAAGCCACTGCTTCGCGTTCTACAAAGGTAATCGCTCCGGTTGGACATGCCGGCAGGCAGTTTCCCAGTCCGTCACAATAATCATCCCGGATCAGCTTCGCCTTTCCATCTATCATCTGAATGGCTCCTTCGTGGCAGGCATTGGCACATGCCCCGCAGCCGTTACAAAGATCTTCATCAATCTGAATAATTTTTCGAATCATTCTGATTCCTTCCTTTCTTGTCGTTATGCCTGCATTATAGTACAATAACAGAGACAAATATGTGGTTATAACCACGAACGGAGGAATTATGAATCTTTTTGAAACTTTTATTTTTCGAAATTTAACGAAAGAAGAAATCGAAGATATGAACACCCTGCATTTTCTCCGAACAGCTTCTTATGAAAAAAATACGCTGATTTTTCAGACCGGCGACATCGTTCATGAAATCGGCATGGTCTTAAGCGGCAGCGTCAATATCGAAAGTATTGATCTTTGGGGAAACAAAAGCATTCTTTCCCATGTTCCGGAGGGGCATGCCTTTGCCGAAACCTATGCGCTCTGCCACGAACCAATGATGGTGGATGCCATCACCTCAAAAGACTGTGAAATTGCATTCGTGAATACGGATATCCTTTTAAACGAGCAGCACCTTGGCAAGACCTGGTACTCCAAGATCATGCATAACCTTTTGCTTATTTTTGCCCAGAAAAATCTGGTCCTTTCAAACCGGATCTTCTGCACCAGTGCCAAAACCATCCGGGAGCGGCTGTTTACCTACTTTTCGAATCTTTCTGTCAAAAACGGAAGCAAGACCTTTCAGGTTCCCTTCGACCGCCAACAGATGGCTGACTATCTGAATCTCGACCGGAGTGCACTTTCGAAGGAGCTTGGCAAGATGCGTAAAGAAGGATTGATTGATTTTCACAAAAATACCTTTGTGTTAAAGGATTAGGGCAGATCTTATCCTTCCTATACCTTAAGCATGGCTTTCAGTTGTCTTGCTGCAGCGCCCAACGGGTGCTGTGGATCGTAGACGAGACATACCTTTCTCTCCGGAATCTCCTCCTGAAGTGTAATCGGAACAATTTCCTGCTTTCGGATCGCCTCTTCCGCCATTGGCTCCGGTAAAAATGCAAGTCCGAGATCATTTTTTACCAGCGGCAGAATCTGGTCGGTCGTTGCCGCTTCCGTATCCGGCCGCAGCTCCAGCCCGTGGGAAAAGAACAACTGATTATAAAACTGAAAGGTCATGGTTTCTCTTCCAAGGCAGATCAGCGGATAATTCAAAAGCTCTGCAAGCGAAAGCTGCTGGCTTCCAAGGGCTGTGAAGGTCTTCCCTCCCACCAGAATTTCCTTAAACGGACAAAGCATCACCTGCTTTAGCGGTGCTTCCAGTTCCGTTGGCGTGGTTACAACCGCAAAGTCGATCTTGCCGCTTTTTACTGCCGCAACCGCCTCCGGCGTGGAATGATTATAGATTTTCAGCCGGATGCCCGGATATTCCATATGGAATGCTTTCAGCTTATCAAGCAGATAAATATTCAGTGCGGTTTCACTCGCTCCCAGGGAAACAGCCCCATGAGAAAGCCCCGTGCTGTCCGCAAGCTCCTCCTCTGCCGTAAAAAGCTGGGACATTGCTGCCGAAACATGGACAAAAAGCTTCTCTCCCTCCGGGGTAAGCTGTACACCCCGGTTATTCCGGATAAACAGGGCACAGTGAATCTGCTGCTCCAGACAGTTCATTGCTCTTGTCACGTTAGGCTGACTATTACCAAGCACCTGCGCCGCTTTCGTAAAATTCTGATATTTGGCTACATAATAAAAAATCTTATAATACTCATAATTGATGTTCATGGATTTCCCTTTTGTCTGTTCTTGTCATATCAATTTATAATTGCAAATATATCAATGATATCTTTTACATATTTCACAACTCCAAGTATAATCAATCCCAGATGAAAAAACAAGACAAAGGAGTGAACTCTTATGAACAAGATTAACAAAGTCGTTTTAGCATATTCCGGTGGTCTCGACACCTCCATTATTATTCCATGGTTAAAGGAGCACTATGATAACTGTGAGGTCATTGCCGTCTGTGGAAATGTCGGTCAGACCGGAGAACTGGAGGACCTCGAGGAACGTGCCAAGGCAAGCGGCGCAAGTAAATTGTATATTGAAGATCTGACGGAAGAATTCGTAGATGACTATATCATTCCTACCATGCAGGCCGGCGCGGATTATGAGGGCTACCTGCTCGGCACCAGCTTCGCCCGTCCCCTTCTTGCCAAACGAATGGTTGAAATTGCCCATGAAGAGCATGCCGATGCCATTTGTCACGGAAGCACCGGAAAAGGAAATGATCAGGTGCGCTTCGAGCTGGCGATCATGCACTTTGATCCGGAGCTGCAGATTATCGCTCCCTGGCGGGAATGGGATATCCAGAGTCGTGATGAAGAAATCGATTACGCCGTATCCCACAACATCCCTCTGAAGATCAACCGCGAAACCAATTATTCCAAGGATAAAAACCTCTGGCACCTGTCCCATGAAGGACTGGATCTGGAGGATCCCGGCAACGAACCCCAGTATGAAAAGGATGGGTTTCTCGAGCTTGGCACCTCTCCCATGAAGGCTCCCAACAAGCCAGAATATGTAGAGATCTCTTTTGAAAAGGGTGTTCCGGTATCCTTAAACGGTACCTCCATGAAGCCGGTTGAAATTATTACCGCGCTCAATGAAATCGGCGGCCGCAACGGTATCGGTCTTTATGATGTGGTAGAAAACCGTCTGGTCGGCATGAAGAGCCGTGGCGTTTATGAGACGCCGGGCGGCACCATTTTATATAAAGCACATGAAGTACTGGAAACCCTGACTCTGGATCGTCCTACCCTGCACAAGAAAAAAGAGCTTGCCATAACCTTCGGTGAACTTGTTTATGACGGACAGTGGTTCTCTCCTCTGCGTCATGCTCTTTCTGCCTTTGTAACCGATACCCAGCAGAATGTAACCGGAAAGGTACGTCTGAAACTCTATAAGGGAAATATGATCAATGCCGGCGTATGGTCGCCATATTCTTTGTACCGTGAAGATATCGCTACCTTTGACGCAGGCGGCAGCTACCGGCAGTCTGATGCCTCCGGGTTTATCCGTCTGTACGGTCTGCCAACCCGCGTGCAGGCTGCGGTAGAGAAACAACATAAGGAGGACACATCATGCTGATTGCTGTAACTGGAATCAACTGGGGCGATGAAGGAAAAGGCCGTGTCATCGACCTGCTGGCAGAACAGGCCAATGTTGTCGTACGTTATCAGGGCGGAAACAATGCCGGTCACACCGTGGTAACCGATCAGGGAAAATTCGTATTAAACCTCCTTCCCTCCGGTATCCTTCATCCAAATATTGTCTGTATTCTGGGTGATGGCATGGTAATTGACCTAGAATATCTTGCGAAAGAAATTGAACAGATCCGCCAAAAAGGCGTTACGGTTACCCCAAAGAATCTGAAGCTTTCCAAAAAAGCTACCATCTCCATGCCCTGGCACCGCATCCAGGATGAACTGGAAGAAGACCGTCTTGCGAAAACCGGTGCTGCCTTCGGCTCCACCCGCCGGGGAATTGCCTATGCCTACAGTGATAAATACCGGAAGAAAACATTACGGATCGGTGACCTTCTGCACCTTGATGAGGAATCCGTCAAAACCAGATTAAAGACCATGCTGGAAGCTAAAAATCTGGAGCTTGGCGGCTGCTACCATCAGGAACCCATGTCCTACCCTGCTCTATTATCGTGGTGTCAGAAGCAGGCAGAGCTCTTTGGTCCTTATATTGCAGACACCGGAAGCTATCTGGATTCTGCTCTTTTCTCCGGGAAGAAAATTGTTCTGGAGGCACAGCTTGGTGCCATGCGTGATATTGACTACGGTATTTTTCCTTATACCTCCAGTTCCTCCACGATTTCGGCCTACGGACCGATCGGTGCCGGAATTCCGGGCAAGCCTTTAGATCATGTTGTCGGTGTATTGAAAGCATATTCGACCTGTGTCGGCGCCGGTCCGTTTGTTGCGGAAAAAGCCATGTCCGATTCCTGGCGGGAGACACTACGGCAGGCCGGTGGGGAATATGGTGCCGCCACCGGACGTCCGCGCCGTGTCGGCCCTTTTGATGCTGTTGCCAGCCGCTACGGTCTAAAATGTCAGAATGCGGATAAAATTGCACTGACCAAACTGGATGTGCTTAGTGAGATGAAATATATTCCGGTCATTACCGGCTATCAGAAGGACGATGTAGAGACTACGGAATTTGATCCTACCGAAAATCTTGACAACTATACGCCCATCATCAAGCTTCTTCCCGGATGGCAGAAGGATATTTCCGGCTGCCGGTCCTATAAAGAGCTCCCGAAAGAAGCCAGAGACTATATTGAAGCTCTGGAAGAGCTCCTGAACCATAAAATACAGTTTATTTCCGTTGGAGCCAGACGGGATCAGTTTTTAACAAAGGGTGTATGGATCTGATGACAACCATGTTAATGTTATGTTAGAATGATTTTACGAAAAACAGATCCATATAAGAAGGGAATGAACTACAAACGTGATTGCTTCATTAAAATCGTATAAATCACACAAACAAATGTCCGAAGCCTTTGTAACTGCCGCATTTTTATCCATATCCGGCGGGCTTCAGGACGCCTACACCTATATTTCCCGCGGCAAGGTCTTCGCCAATGCCCAGACCGGCAATATTGTTTTATTGAGCCAGCATATTTTTACAGGAGATTTTCATTCCACGCTCCACTATCTAATACCGGTCATTTTCTTTGCCCTCGGGGTTGCCGCAGCAGAACTGATCCGCGAACGGTACCAGAAGGCGCAGCGGATTCACTGGCGGCAGCTGGTACTCATTATTGAAATGCTTCTATTGTTTTTGGTCGGATTTTTACCGGACCGGTTCAATCTGATCGCCAATGCCATGGTTTCCTTTTCCTGCGCCATGCAGGTACAGGCGTTCCGCAAGGTCAACAGCTTTGCGTTTGCCAGCACCATGTGCATCGGTAATATCCGCAGCGGCATGGAATCCCTGTGTGCGTATCGTAAGACCCATAACAAAGAAACCTTGTATAAGGCTTCCCATTATTTCGGCGTCATCCTCCTGTTTGCTCTCGGTGCCGGACTTGGCAGCCGCTTCATCGCACTCTGGGGCCTACATACCATATGGGCCTCCTGCCTGCTGTTACTTGTCAGCTTCCTGTTGATGTTCATTAAGCAGGAGCTTGAGGAGCATCCGGAAATCCGTGAAGAAGAAAAGGCCATTCAGGATGACCTGCATGACCTTCGGAAAGAAGCCAGGGAAATTGCACATATCCTGAAAGATGAGCATTCCGATTCCTAATAATTTAATTTCCATCAGGGCTATGTATAAAATATAAACTATTTATACATAGCCTCAGACTGTAGACAAAACGCTTTTGGTCAGCAAGCCAGAAGCGTTTTTCTCGTTTGGAGTGTGTAAAGTGTGTACTTTAGCCATAATAAACACTTTGAGGCTCCCCGTTTTTTCCTTCTGGATATCATCTTTGCCAGCTTTTTCAGATTCATGCAGGCAAATGTAAGCCCGACTTTCATTTCCATCCGGGCTTTTCCTATCATCTGCGTAT
>CAVHRK010000127.1:0-4507 GCA_963638365.1 Anaerobutyricum sp.
GAGCCACATGAGCTTGTGCAGTTACTAAGACTGCTTTAATTAAATATTTTATAATAGCGTAAGGTGCATGGAAATAAAAATCCATGTGCCTTTTTTATTTTGGAAATACCGTCTTGTAGATGCAGGGCGGTATTTTCTGTATAGAAGGGAGATAGATCGTATGGCAGATAATCATACAGAAAAACAAAAAGTACAGGAACTTACAGACAAGCTGGAACGTGGTTTGACAGAACTTTTCAACAGTGACAGTTACAAAAATTATCTTTCCACGATGTCAAAGTTTCATAATTACAGTTTTAACAATACGCTTCTGATCGCCATGCAGAAGCCGGAAGCATCCCTTGTGGCAGGCTATAAGGCATGGCAGAAGAACTTTGACCGTCATGTGAATAAAGGGGAGAAAGCAATCCGTATTCTTGCACCCGCACCCTATAAAATCAAAGAGGAGCGTGACAAGATTGATCCGGTCACGCAGGAAATCATGCTTGACCGTGACGGCAATCCACAGAAAGAGGAAGTAGAGATTACAATTCCTGCATTTCGTGCAGTGTCGGTATTTGATGTGTCACAGACGGATGGAAAGCCAATCCCGCAACTGGAAGCGAAGGAGCTTCTTTCCAATGTGGAAGGATACCAGGATATGATCCATGCGGTGGAAGCTGTCTCTCCGGTTCCGATTGAGATGGAAGAAATCGCAGGCGAATCGAAAGGCTATTTTAACCGGGAAGCAGGGCGTATTGCGGTGCAGGAAAACATGAGTGAGAGCCAGACCTTAAAGACCATGATTCATGAGGTGGCTCATTCCATGTTGCATAATAAAGAGATGGAACAGGACGAACAGGCGAGGAAAGACCGGAACACGAAAGAGGTGGAAGCAGAGAGCATTGCCTATACCGTATGCCAGCACTTCGGGGTGGATACTTCAGAGTATTCTTTCGGATACATTGCCGGATGGAGCAGCGGCAGGGATACAAAGGAGTTAAAATCATCTATGGATACCATTCGCAGGACGGCATCGGAGCTGATCACAGGGATTGAGGAACAGTTGGAGGAAATACGAAGGGACAGGGAAGTATCACAGGAGCAGGCAAAGGAAAGCATCCTGCTTATACAGAATGATGACCTTTCGGAGTTTAGTCTGCTGGATGTCTATGGGATGGACAGACAGGAACTGATGCAGGCACTTTCTGCAATGACTGAGAATGATAAATTAAGTATTCCGGCATATCTGGAGAGTAAGGGTGCATGGGTTACGGAAATCGGTAATCAGGATACCAGGGAGTACGGAGAGTATCATCTGGATGTCCGCTATAACACGGATACCGAGGAGCTGTTTGATATGAAAGAGCGGAAAGCCATTTATGATAAGGCAATGGAACCAATCAATGCCAATGATGTGATTGTAAAGTTTGCGTCAGCTTTTGAAAGTGAGTGGGAAATCTTAAAAATTACAAATTTGTCACGGGAGGATGTCGGAAATTTACTGAAAGATATGGCAGCACTCGATGAAAATGTGTGGGACGGAGATTACCTTGCATATCTGACTGGGCATAGTGCAGAGATAACTTTGCTCGCATCCAGTACGGGGTTAAATACGGATATACTGGATTTATGGGATTTTGAGTACGATTTTGATGCAGGACTGACGGATGCGGTGGAGCTGTCTGCCATGCAACAGGCAGAGCATATCATTCACAGGCTGGAGCATGGGCAGACTGCTTTTTCGGATGAGGAGAGAAATCTGATTGTCAATTATGCGTTCAAACTGGGAGATATGAAGAAAACAAGGGAGCTTGCGGAACATATCTATGCACAGGAGACAGAGGGCAATCAGGATGTGGCACTTGCAATGATAGATGCACAGGCAGAGATCGATGCACTGCCGGATACGATGGTAGGAATTTCTGAAATGCAGGAATATGGGTATACATGGAATGAAATGCTGCCACTTACTAAGGAAAGAGCGTTAGAGCTGTTTGACCATGATCTCCCGGTATATCTTTTACATGGGGATGGCTCAGAAAGTACCGTAAATGACAGAAAGCAGATTGCAGAACATGAGGGAATGTTTGGCATAGAAAAAGGGGACTGGCAGAATGAGAGAAAACTGCGTCTTATGCAGGAGCAGCTTGAAGACTCTGATGCAAACAGGGAAGCACAGCTTTTATATGGAAATATCGATAAATACGGTATTTACCAGTTAAAGGATAATCCCGAACTGGACAAGTTTCGTTTTGAGGGAACGGGAAGCCCAAAGCGCATGGGAATAACCAAAGACAATTTTGATGCAGTGTTGCCGGAAAATTACAAACTGGTGTATCTGGGCGAACTGTCAAAATTGCAGGAACGGACGCAATCGGAAACACTGGAAGCAATCTATACAAAACTCAATATTGACCATCCGGCAGACTACAAAGCACATTCCCTTTCGGTCAGCGATATTGTGGTATTGCACGAGAACGGGGAAAACAGCGCACACTTTGTAGATTCTTTTGGATTTACAGAACTGCCGAAGTTCATGCTGACACTGGAGGGCAAGGAGAATGAGATAGAGACGGAGCTTGCGGTTCATATCGCAGACCGTTACATTTTGATGCACGAATGCGAGGAGGGGTATGATTATTCCATTCTGGATGAACAGTATCATTTGCTGGATGGCGGTGTCTATGATAATCCGGATATTACCATTCGCAGGGCAATGGATATGGTGATTGCAGATTTGAAAGAACCGAGATTTTCAGCCGTGACCGAGCAGTATTACAGGGATGAGCATTTGCAGGGAGAAGTGTATGCAGGTTCGGAAGCGGAGATTGTCAATTTTGAGGAACTTTCCGAAAAAGCCGAGGAAGTGGAACAGGCAGATTTGGCAGCACAGCAGATGGAAGTCAGCGAAAATAATCCAGATGTGGTTGCAGATTTCCGGGCAAAGACAGAAGAACTGTTTCACAGTTTGGACGGACAGAGTGCGGAAGATATTGAAAAGACAGTGTATGCTTATGTGCAGTCACAGATTGATGAATACGGTTTGGATGCGAAAATCGTGGATGTAGTGGTAGCCGGAAGCCGTTGCAGGGGCATGGAACAGGAGAATTCGGACTTGGATGTGGTGGTGGAATACACCGGCTCGACCAGGGAGGATGATTTGTTCAATATGTTCCATGAGGACAGCATTTACATTGCGGGAATCAAGGTGGATATTAACCCGATCACAGAGGGACGAACCGGAACACTGGAGACTTATCTGCCGGAAGTGGAAACTTACCTGCAGGAGAAAGTACAGCAACAACAGGTCAATACCCAGCTTGTAACGCAAGGGCGGGAACAGGAAACGGCAGAGCAGACGAAATTGGCAAATGAACCTGTCATTGAGCCGGAGACCGTCCATGTGACATTTACGGTGGCAGAGTGTGGCGAATTTCATAATCTGGGCGAATATCATGAGGGAATAGAAACGATTGAGGAAGCCATTCAGACTTATCAAGCCATTGATCCGTCCCGGATGAACGGTATCCCTTCGATTGGTGTGAATATGCACATCGAGGGAACAGAGGAATGGGAAGATGACCAGGCGGACATTCTTACAGGAAAATATATAGATGTAGATTATTTGAAGTATTTACCAGAGGTACGTGATAATCCAAAGGTACAGGAAGCAGTCGCAAAATTGATTGCAGCATTTCCAGACAGAGAAGTGAATGACCGGGAATCCAAGGAGTACCTTGCAAAAATCGCAGAGTACAAGCCGCTTGCTAAGATTGAGGAATTGGAGGAGCAGAATTATAACATGATTGATAATGCGCTTAACAATGGTGTGGAGAAATTCAATCGTGAAGTAGAAAAGAAAGAACAGCATAAGAAACCACTGGCACGTTCTTCCTTAAAGGAGCGTCTGGCTGCCAAACAGAAGGAAGCGGCACATGGAAACAATAAGGATACGAAGGAACAGGAGAAATCAAAAAATTCGCATAGGGAGATGTAGGAATATGAAGAATGTATTTACAGTTGAGGAAAGCAATTTGATATGTATTTTCCAGAGTGACAGTCGTACAAAGGTGATGGAAGATATTAACAGAGCATTGAAACATATAGATGATACGGATATGATCGAATTGTGTGAGAATGTGCTTGAGAAACTTGGAAAAATGAGTGATAAAGAATTTGAAATATTAGAATTAGAAAGCGCAGAGTAGAGGTGTGGAAGATGTAAAAGTAGAAAGCAGCACATATAGAAGCGAATGTCTGCTTCTAAATATGTGAGAATCTTCATGAATCACATAAAAAATCCTTAAAGGAAACATACCAATTGTTTTATGGATGTTGGCTTCCCATATCTGAATTAGAATTAGAACCAAAAGCCACGATGGAACTATATCATCTTAATGAGGATAAATTGGAAATATTAATTCCTGTTAAATGAAAGTATTATAGTGGAATACTATTAGTGTTTATTTGGAGTCTGTGAAAGTTTTTCTGTAAATAGGATTTTAAGGTCTTCTATGATAAAATA
>CAVHRK010000128.1:0-12659 GCA_963638365.1 Anaerobutyricum sp.
TAGTGATAGGTTTCCTGATAAAGTAAGGGGTACACCCCGAGACTATGCGCTTACCTTTTAAAAACCACTAATATGTTGTAAGATAAAGTAGTATGAATTCACTCAGGGAGAAAAGGAAGAAAATGTTCAGAAAGATATTTACCGGGAAATATATGAAATATTTCATATTCAACTTTGTATCATTACTTGTATTTTGGGGGGGGATGTTACGAAAGAGCTTTACATCAGATACCATTACGCATATGGTAACTGCGGATGCAGATGTGCAGGTAAACCTGGAACAGGGACGATACTTAAAAGCATTGGCTGATGAACTGCTGCTGAGGGCCGGGTTGCGTACTACTTCGAATATCAGTATTGCTATGGGGCTTAGCCTCATTATACTGGCAGTAACCATGGTTATTGTACAGATGACCTTTGCCCAATGGGAGCCTGATGATCTGACAGGCAGAGTCGGCTACAATTTAATTATAAATTTATGGATATATAATGTTTTATTTGTCGAAAATTTAATGTTTAGTGAAGTAAGCATTTATTTTGCCATGGCGTACTTACTGGGTGCATTGGCAGTCATGCTTTATACGAAAAGAAGATATATCCTGATGGTAACAGCATTAGCGGCAGCAACGTGTTTTTATCAGTATGCGGTAATTTTTGCGGCAATTTATATTGCATTCTATATTTTCCTGCAGGAGAGAAAAATAAGCATCAGAATGATTGGAAGAGAATTGCTGGCGGTCTTTGTCTGCGTATTTGTGGGAGTTCTGAATCTGGTCAGTATTCTGTTTCTGGTTAAAGTAGATGCACTAGGCCAGTTCTTTAAATCGGCGGGAGTTGGTGATTTCAAAGTTAAATTGTTTGATGCCTGGGAGAACTTCGTTTCCTTGAATAAGGATGCTGCAGGTCTTTTGCCGGGGGTTTGGATTCCTTTATTGGTGTTGCTTGTTGTGGAAATTATGCTGCTTATTGAAATTATAAAGAAAAAGCGCTGGCCGGAATGGATCTTTTTACAGCTTGTCAGTCTGGGAAGCGTTCTTTTGCTGTATGTAATTCCGTTGACAGAAGAACATTTTTATTTTCCGCCGCGTATGTCCTTTTGCTTCTTTCTGGTACAGGGAATGATTCTGGCAGCAGCATATGTGCTGCTGGCTGATTCAAAGAAAAAACGGGAACTGCTCACGATGTGTTGTGGAGCATATTTGCTGATTCAGCTTTTGTTTTCCAATTATATCGTAACCAATCATTTTGTAAGTAATACTTTGGATAAAGTGTATGCGAGAATGGCATATGAATATATTGTGAAATACGAGCAGGAGAATAGAGTAGAGATTGAAAATCTTTGTCTGATTAATGATATCAATGCCCCGGCATATTATGATGAAGTTCAGTATACTTCGGATCAGATTAATGAGCGTTCATTGGGAATTCTGTCAGTTTCTATTATGGAAGTGATGACCGGACGGAAATTTAACAAGGTAGAGATGGATCCGGAGGTATATGCTGCATATTTTGAAGGAAAGAACTGGGATTCCTTTGATCCGGAGGAACAGATTATTATAGACGGGAATACGGCATACTGGTGTATGTTTTAATGAATTTTATCATGTTATTGGGGTGAATGGTTTGGATAAAGGAATAATTGAAGTGAATGGGAAGAATAAGGAAAACGTATATCGTTGGTTATCATTTTTAGTTATGATTATCAGTGTGTTAATATTTTTTACGCCCAATTTTAATTCGGGAATGATTGCAGGTTCGGATTCACCTTTTCATATGGCAAGGATTGAATCTTTAGCACTTGCAATTCATCGTGGAGAGTTTCCAGTTAAGATACATATGGATCTTGCATATGGTTATGGATATGGAGCAGGGTTCTTTTATTCTGATTTTTTCTTATATATTCCGGCGATTCTCATGAATCTGGGTGTGGATATTCAATTAGCTTATAAAATTTTTGCGGCGCTTATTGCATTTGGCGTTTGGGGTGCAATGTATTGGTCCATTTATAAACTGACCAGTTGCTATGGAGTAGCAGCCGTTTGCAGTGTGCTATATTTATTTTCTACAGTGGTGGAGGAAAGTGTATATGTTCATTTTGCCATAGGAAGATCAACGGCACTAATATTTATGCCAATGGCTATTATTGGTATTTATTTGTGGGCGTATAGGGAAGAAAATACCAATATGTTTGCTATGGGATTTGTGGGTTTGCTTTTTTCACATGTTTTATCAACGATACTCAGTACAATAATATGTGGTCTTATTGCAATATTATATGCGTCTAAATGGATTAAAAATCCACAGAAATGGAAGCAGATGTTTGCCGCTGTTGGAATCGTGCTGATGCTTACAGCATGCTATTGGCTACCATTACTTCAACAGTGGCGGGCACAAACCTATCGTGCATCAGAACCGTGGACATGGGTGGATGAGAACGTGTTGCCTTTTAGTAGTTTATTTACATGGAATAGCATTGGGATTGTGCTTTCCTATATTGGTGTATTAACAGGTATTTACTTAATAGTCAGGCTATTTACAGGACAGACACTATCTGGTGTCTGGAGACTGTATATAATGGGTGTAGGGCTTACGCTGCTACCGTGTATTCGAGTCTTTTGGGAAAAAACGCGGTTAATTTTCAAATTTCTTCAGTTCCCCAATCGAGTATTAATGCCAGCAACAATACTGATTATCATGTCCTTTGCACTTGTAATCAAAGATATATTTTCTATGAAGAAAAAATATATAGTCACAGGAACTGGCTTTATTGTATGCATAGCAATCATAATATGTGTTCTTCTTGGATATAAAGATGTGAATAATAATGAGGACTTTCGTGAGGATTACAGAGGAAGGCAGCCACATACAGAGATAGCAGGTTTGGGAGCCGGAGAGGAGTGGCTTCCACTGGAAACTACCAGAGAACGTCTGACGGACTCTCTTATGACATATGATGCGCAGGGAAATGCAATCATAGGTGATAAGATCACAGGGGAGTATTATTATATCTCTAATGGTTCTGAATATTATATTATTCCATATATCTGGTATCTTGGGTATGAAGCGCAGGATGAAACATTAGGAATTAATTATCAGGTCGAGAAAAATTTAGAAGATGGTATGGTGCGCGTTTTGACTCATGGAGAGAGTGGAACCCAGATCAGAGTGTGGTATCGTGGAACCAAATTACAGGTTATTTCTTATGTGATTAGTCTGTTAGGATTTTTCATTATATTATATAGATTTGTAGTAAAAAGAATAGGGGCTCATGTCAGAAGTAAATGATAGGTTTGATAAACACAGAATAAGTAAAGTAATGACAGTATAAATTCCATAGGAGAATATGAGTTGTGTTATATCGATCATGCAAATATCAAAAGAAGAGAGAAAAGACAGGTTTAAGAATATTAGGACTATTCTTAAGCATTATAATTATGATGTTGTTAACTGGGTGTCATACTGGAATGACATCTGAGATTACAAATTTAAAAGTCAATTACAGAACGAATCCGGTGGGAATTGATGATGCCATACCCGTGTTTAGCTGGCAGATGAGCTCGGATGAGAAGGACAAGAGCCAGTCAGCATATCGTATCAGGGTATGGGAGCAGGGAGCAGAAGATGAAAAAATTGCCGGAAAGTCTCAGGAGACAAGTAATTGTGTCTGGGATTCGGGAAAGGTCGAAAGCGGTCTTTCTGTTTGCATTTCTTATGGAGGAGAAGAACTGAAGCCCCAGACAGGATATGACTGGACAGTAGATGTCTGGGATGAAGACGGTAAGATGTGTGCATCTGAAACAGTTGCATATTTTGAAACAGGACTGATGGGAGAATTTCCGGAAGAAGCACATTGGATATCCGTCAAGGATGCTTCTGCCGATGGAGCATATTCCGAAGTTTCTGCTTATTCGATTGAGTATACGATGGAGCTGCAGAACACCTCTGCGTGTTTTGCCTTTGGTGCGGAGAATGGCCGATATGGATCCATGACTCTTTGTGAGATCCGGAATCAGGATGAAGAGACCATATTTACAGTCAGGGACATGGAAGAACTTAATTCAAATATGGATTTTCCTTCAGCTTATGTACATACGGCAGCAGACGGAATCTATCAGGTGAATTTGCAGGTGAAGGATCAGCAGATGGACGTTTCGGTCAATGGCAGCGTAATTGGAGAATTTCCAATCCGAAGCACTTCGCCGGGAGCAATTGGTTATTACAAGAGTCGTGGAACGCAATATGCTTTTCTGGATGATATTGTAGTGAAGGATGAACTGGGAAATATTTGTTATGAGGAGGATTTTGAACAGGACAGCACCATTTTTGCACCTTATCATGTTGTGGTTGAAAACGGGCATTGCAGAGTAGGCTCCGGATTGATGTTATCCGGTGGGATGGAAGATCCGGCACCGGTCTTTGGCAGGACATTTGAACTGGAAGAGAAGGAAATTGACCATGCAAGACTTTATCTCACGGCATTGGGAAGCTATGAGGTTTTGATTGATGGACAGGCAGTTACGGATAACTTTATGGATCCGGGAAAGGTGGCATATAATCAGTATCTGTCTTATATGACCTATGATGTGACGGAAAAATTGACTGGTGATACATCACATACATGGAATATGACATTGCTTCATGGCTGGTATGACCGGGGCGTTGGTTATCCGGAAATTTACAGTCCGTGGGGAGAGAAGAATGCACTTCGGGGCGCTCTCGTTGTCACTTATCAGGACGGATCACAACAGATCATTGGAACAGATGCAGAGTTTCAGGTGACACTGGATGGTCCGATCCGTGAAAATGATGTTTATCAGGGAGAGTTTTATGATGCTTCAAGGACCATTGATTTCGGCAATGATGAAGACATCAGATGGCGGCCGGCAGCTGTAGACGATGTAGATTCCCGGTATGATGAGCTTCCCTATATTGGGAGAGCGAATGAGCCGGTCAGGTGTGTCCGGGAATTAACCCCAATATCTGTATCCGAACCGGTAAGCGGAACATTTGTATATGATTTCGGTCAGAATTTTGCCGGTGTATGCAGAATTAAGATGAACGCCAGGGAAGGGGATCTGGTCACGCTTCGTTATGGGGAAGTACTGAATACGGAGAATCTTGGAAATAAGGATGATGTGGCCGGCACAATATGGACAGAGAACTTACTGACCGCAGATGCAACGGACTATTATCTCGCCGTGGATGGAGAGCAGACTTACCAACCGATATCTGTTTATCATGGATTCCGGTATTTGCAGATCACCGGATTAAGTGAAGCGCCTTCGCCGGAAGATGTAACCGGCATGGTATTATCTTCTGACCTGGCTCCCACAGGAGAGTTTGAGTGTTCGAATCAGCTGGTGAATCAGTATTGGAGTAACGCAGTCTGGAGCCAGAGGAGTAATTTCGTGGATAATCCGACCGACTGTGCGCAGCGTGATGAACGTCACGGCTGGGCCGGGGATGCGCAGATTTTCTCCGGTATGGCAAGTTATAATAGTGTATGTGATGATTTTTACGGAAAGTATCTGACAGAGCTGCGCTATCTTCAAAGTGAGGATGGAGCCTTTCCGGATATGGCACCCAGAAATTTTGGAACAGGCTGGGATGGCCGTGGAGGAGCCGGGGGTAATAATTGCTGGGGAGACGCAGCAATGGTAATTGCATGGAACCTTTATACGCAATATGGAGATGTCAGTATTCTTGAGGAGAATTATCAGGCACTGTGCAAATGGGTCGATTATCTGGGGGAACATTCAGAGAATGGACTTAGGACAGAAGAAACGGGATATGGAGATCATTTTTCGGTGGAAAGTACACCCAAGGGGCTTACAGATACGGCATGGAGTGCACACTCTGCAGATCTGTTATCTAAGATATCCACAATTCTGGGAAAAGAGCAGGAGGCTATCCACTATAATCAACTGTTTGAGCAGTTCCGGGATGCATGGCTTAAGGAATATGTATCCGAAGATGGCGTGATTGAGTGCTATTCCCAGACAGCGTATGCTTTGGGACTGGAATTTCATCTGTTTCCCGAAAATCTGAGACAGACAGCCGCCGAATGCCTGTTGAACAATGTGACATTTAACCAATATGAATTTCATGCAGGATATGCGGGACTTTCCTATCTGCTGCCGGCATTAAGTGAAGCCGGATATTCGGATGTAGCATATGAGATATTATGTAATACCGGAGAACGCTCCCTGCTTTATCCGGTGACACAAGGAGCAACAACGACACCGGAATATTTATCTGCTTATCAGGAAATAGATGGAGAACTGGTCCTTGATGGTTCGTTAAATCATTATGCCTATGGTGCTCCCGCAGAATGGCTTTATACTCATGTGCTGGGAATTCAGAGTGATGAAGAGCAGCCGGGATTTAAACATTTCTACATAAAACCGGAAGTGACAGGAAAATGGTCTTATGCACAGGGAGCCTATGAGAGCATATACGGCAGAATAGAGGTTTCCTGGGAACAGAAGGAAGACGGATATGAGTACCATATTGTGATTCCTGCCAATACGACTGCTACAGTGGAGCTTGCGGACATGGAGAGTATGGAGTTGGGATCGGGTACATATGAATTCTATGTCAAATAATTACACAATGTGGACAAGAGAACAGTGTTGATTTTGTAGAAGATGTGTATAATAATTTAGGAGGATGTACATGATACTATACCATGGATCAAAGAGTGGAATTAAAGGAGATATTGCACCTAAGAGCCGTGATGCCTGCGACTTTGGACAGGGGTTCTATATGGGGGATCTGCCGGATCAGCCTAAAGGTTTAATTGCTGGGTATCCTGATAATATATTTTATGAATTAGATTGTGATTTCACAGGTTTAAGAATTAAAACCTTTGAAGAAAGTCCTCATGATCAGATTGACTGGGCATTGTTTATTGCTTATAACCGGGGGCTTTTGGAAGAAAAATATAGTAATCTTTGTAAGAAATATCGGGTATATAATGAAAACTATGATGTTATCATTGGAATCATTGCAGATGATAAGATGACGCAGGCATTGCAGAGATTTTTTATGGGAGAGTTATGTGATGCTGCATTGATTGAAGCAATGCAAAAGGTGCGTCTCGGAAAGCAATATGTTGCCAAAACAAAAGAAGCTTGCGACAAAGCACATATTAAAATTCTTCAGGAGAGCCCTTTGACGGAGGAGGAGATAAAGCAGGCAAAGGCTATAAGTCAAAATAGAAATCTGATACTGGATCAGTTGTTTGGACAACTTAACACCAGGTATCGCAGGGCTCAGAATGTAAAATATTTTGATGAAATTATAGAGGAGTGGAATCGTCAATGAAGCTAACAGCGGTGCACACAGGACAATGTGAAATGTCAGCCGGATTATTCGTATTATCATGTAAAAAAGGATATGATTCCCGTGATTTTATAAAAAAATTGCTAAATTCAGACCTTGCAGTGCATATGTATCATGATGAAATATCTTCCATCTGGCTTGGAGAAAAATATCTTATGGAGACACTAGAAGCTGAGGTAAAGATTAAGAAAGGGGAAGTACTTTCTTCCGATTTTATGGAGTGGGCCGGCTATCTATACAGGGTATGGAGTATTGATTATCCACAGGAGACGCCGAAGGATATGTTAGAACAGGGACCATGTGAAGTGTTGCAGCAAATGTATCTTGGGACACATGTTATGTCGTATGAGATGGCGATTCAGAATGTAAAATCAGCTTATCTCGAAAGAGAAAGAATTAGAAAAATAGAGAGAGATTTATAGAAGAAGAGGAGTTGTCTCTTTAAAAGAAGCCTGATGAAATTTATAATTTCATCAGGCTTTCGTATTCTTTCTGCCGTTTGGGAGAAGTCTCGGCGGCTTTAAAATCAGGATTATTATATTCGGGAGACAATTCTTCGGGAAGAATGATTCCGGGATGAAACAACAGTTCCAAAGTATCGGGATCCTGCCCGTATTTCTGAAATTTGTTCATTAACTTGTTGATCCGGTCAGCATCCATGGAACCACCCATAATCAGTCCCCATAAATAATAGTTCCCTTTCATTGAAATAATAGGATGTCTTTTGGTATACAAGGTGCAAAATTGAATAATTACATTTTTAATCAGATTTACCGGTGGATAAGTATGGTACAGATCCGGAGTGCTTAAATAAGGTGTTAAGGGTTCTCTGGAAATCCGGATATACTGTACCTCATAATGATTCCAAATCACGACATCACGCAGAGCATCCCAGACAACCGGAATCATATGGGAATGCTGGTGACTGTCAAGACATAGCACATAATTCGAAGGCATTGCGTGGTATAGTTTTTGAATCTGTGCCTGAATCTCCGTGGAAAGCTGTTTGCGCAGTTCATTTCTTACAGAGGTGTAGGAGCTTTTAAAAAAATACATCCAGCTGCACTTAAAATATCCATTTTCATCAACAAGAAGCGGAATTTCCACAGGATCAGCACAACAGTGCCCTTCGAAAAAGTTCAGATGAAGTGCAACCGTCAGAGCCGGACGTTCTTTCATTACAGGAAGAAGCAAATCCATACAGTCTGCAAAGCAACTCATATTGGGAATGACACTGATCCCGGATAGTTTTCCCTGTTGGACAAGGGTTAATATTTCTTTTGATGCATTTATTGAAATGCCATAATCATCGGCATGATATACAATCATGATGTTGCTCCTTTTCTTCTTAGTATCCGCAGCGTCTGCTGATCAGATATCTTGGCCGGGCCTTGATCTCTTCATAAATTCTGGAAATATAATGTCCGATAATACCGAGGCTGATCATCAGAATACTTCCAATCCAGCAAAGCAGAATAATAACGGTAGTGAAACCTTCTACTGCAGTTCCGGAAAAGTACCGGAACAATGCCTCGATCGTAAAGCCGAAAGCCGGGATAAACATAAACCAGCCTAAAATGGTAACTACCTGCATCGGTGCACCGGAAAAGGAGGTAATGTTACGGAGTGCATATTTTACCAGACTCCAGAAAGACCATTTAGAGGTGCCGATTTCACGCTCCTGTACTTCGAAAGGGATCTGGACCGTTTTAAATCCAACCCAGGAAGATAGGGCACGGAAGAATGGAGTCCGCTCCGGCATCAGGAGGAGTGCATCAATTGCTTTCCGGTCCAGAAGCTTAAAATCGGAAGCATTTTTCATATCAATTTTTGTGAGTCTGCTGATAATTCCATAAAATCCATTGGCACACATACGATGGAAAGCACTTTCCTTGCCACGGTTGGATTTCACGGCTTCTACTACTTCATATCCGTTCTTCCATAATTCATACATTTGAGGAAGAAGTGTGGGAGGATGCTGTAAATCACAGTCTATAATGACGGCACATTCTCCGCCAGCAGCTTCGAGCCCTGCGAAAATTGCAGCTTCTTTGCCAAAGTTGCGGGAAAAGGAAAGCCCTTTGACATTATCCTTCATCTGTGCAAGTTTAGCAATATTTACATAGGTATTATCCACAGAACCATCGTCTACGAAGATGATTTCAAAATCAATTTTGGCTTGATTTAAAATTGCTTCGATAGCTTCATAAGTCCGGAAAATATTATCCTGTTCATTGTAGGAGGGAATAATTAAGGAAATCATTTATTTATCACTTTCTCATAGATATTTTGCCTGCTTTTATGTTTACTATTATATCGGATTTTATATGGAAGTGCAACGATTCCTGACAATCGTCTGAAAGGTAAATGGAATGTAAAAACAAATTCATTTGTCAAAAAAAGTGAGAATAAGTGCTATGTATTTAAAATGTTAAGTAAAAAAGCAAAAATATTCTGTCTTGTGTCTTAACACAGGACATATTGAAGCGATGTATATAATACAATGTTTGTGTCAAAAATAAGCGGGGATAAGGTATGGCACGAATTATTGATTATGAGGCTCAAAATATCATAGGCGATAAGTTGCGCGAATACAGGCTTGAAAGACATATGAGTCAGAAGGAGTTAGCAGAACGACTTGAAACTTATGCCATATATGTCTGTCGCGGTTCTATTTCGAGGATTGAAAATCATGAACGTACAGTTACAGATTTTGAACTGCGCGCCATGGCAGAAATCCTGAATGTGGATGTAGTGGATCTTTTTGAAAAATAGAAATTGGGAATATACAAAAAGCACTGATTTTGCGTTAGAATGGTATAAGTAATAACGCACAACCAGTGCTTTTTATTTGAGGAAATACTTATGGAAGAGATAAATGCAAAGGAGACGGAAGAAAAGAATATTTTAATTATAGAAGATGAGGCTGCAGCGTTAAGATATCTCATTAAGATCGTGGAAGACTGTAGCCCGCTGGAGTACCATGTGTTCGGGTATACGAATCTCAGGGAAGCTTTTGAATGTATGAAACATCGGAAAATCTCTTTGTTTATTGTAGATATTATGCTCAATCAAAATGAGCATAATAGGGAAGGATATCAGTTTATTGAGAAAATTCGCGCAAGTGAGGAGTATCGTTACATTCCGGTGGTTTTTGTGACCGGATTGGAAGAACCAAGAGCACTGGCTTATAAGGATCTGCATTGCTTTGGCTATATTCAGAAGCCGTATGATAGGGACGAAATTAATCAAATGGTTCGGAAGTGTCTTGCATATAAAAAGGTTGAAGGAAAAGTCAGGTTTCATTTGAAGAAGGATGGAATACATATTTTTCTGGATCCGGATCAGATTGTGTATGTTCGCATTACAGGGAAGAATTTATCTGTCAAAGTACATGGTAAGCCATTGTGCCAATATGGATATCTTACCATGAAAGAAATTATGGAACAACTTAAGACCGAACCAATGGTACCTTGTGGAAAAGGACTTCTGGTTAATGGAAGGTATATGGATCATCTGAATCAGATAGAACGGAATTTATATTTGAAGGATGATTCAGAGCCGCTTAAATTAACGAGGTCGGGACTTAAGGAGAACATCCATAGTATTACTGATAGCCTGTCACAGTAAAACTGTGTTAATGACGAATGAAAACGGAGGAAACCAATAGTAGAACTATATTAAGGCGAATGTGGATCATGGATATAATGAAATAAAAAGCAGAGGTGTCCATGATGGCAGAAGATTTTTTGATTAATAATGAACAGATGGGGAAAAGAATACGGGAACTGCGTGAGAAAAGGGGACTCACTCAGGATGCCTTATCAGAAATTCTATCCGTAGGACCCAATGTGATCGGATGTTATGAGCGTGGGGAATATGGTCCATCTAAGAGGACACTTGCGGTAATCTGCCAGTATTTTGGTGTGACCACAGACTATCTTCTGTATGGTGAAAAGGAAAATGTGGAAGATATTATGGAACAGGTGGATCATTTCTCAGATGTGGATAAGTTGAAGGTATTAATTCGTCTGATGCATTACTTTATTAAAGGAAAAGTACTTACCAAAGAGGACAAAGTATGCAAGGAAAGTATCAAGATTATGATTGATCATTTATTCGAAGCTGAGGAATAAGGAGAAATACATAAGATGAAAACAATTTTAATTTTAGAGGATAATGCTTGCGAGATGGAGCGCCTGGTTAAAATTGTTCGTGAACAGGGACCACAGAATGAGGTGGTCTGTGCAGTTAATTTGGAGCAGGCATATCATATGGCAATGGAGAAATCCGTTGATCTTTTTCTGTTAGATATTATTCTTGATCCCCGGACTTCGGGGGACGCTTCCGGTATGAAGTTTGCTGATCATATTCGTGAAGTGGAACGTTATCATTTTACTCCCATTATTTTTATTACCGGATTGGAAGATCCCAGTCTATATGCGTACAGTGATGTCCGATGTTACAGTTATGTGGAGAAGCCATATGATGCAGTGCAGTTAGCAGGAATTGTTAAGGAAGCGCTTGCTATACCAACCGAATCTTCTGATACAAACAAGGTGTATTACAGGCGGGATGGACAGTTGCTGAGACTTTGCAAGGAAGACATTGTTTATATTGAGAACGGACGATCCGGAAGAACCATACATACAACAACAGATGAGCGTTACCTTCCCTATAAGCCGGTTAAGGATATTCTCAAAGAGTTGAATTCCGATGATTTTGTTCAATGCAATCGATTCGTAATAGTGAATCGGAATTATGTTGAAACTATAGATCCTGTCAACAGATACATTACTTTTAAGAACAGGACGGATATGGTGGAAATTGGAATGACTTATAAAAAGAGTTTTTTGAGGAGGATGTTTTATGGTTAGGGACATTATGGGATTGTTGGAGATATTATCATTTTTGTATATGGTTGCAGCTACGTATGGCACAAAAGTGAAATATGGTATTTATACAGTCGTTTTCATAGTTTCTGAATTGCTTTTATTATCAGGAATTAATAATCATGGATTCTCATCATATTTCTTAGGGCTTTCTTATTTACTAATGTTTATATATTGTCTGGTAAATTATAAAAGCAGTGTTAAAAGGACTGTGGTCAATTTTGTTATTGCGTCTGTTGCAGTATCGCTGATGGAGGTATTATGTTATATTGCAATATCCTTTATAGATATGTATTTTACAATAACGACACAACAAAAGGAATTGGGAATTTCAATATTGTATTTTATTATTATTTTGATATTTAGGAGCAAACTGAGATTGACGGAAATATCTGAATTTTTCTTGAAAAGGAATAAGTTATT
>CAVHRK010000129.1:0-86329 GCA_963638365.1 Anaerobutyricum sp.
TCCTTCAACTATAAACGCCTTATAGTCTTTATCTGCCATTAAACGCACCTGCCTTATACATTTTCTGGAGATTATGCGCCTGTCGAAGTTCTTTCTCTGTTAATTCAGAAATGGCCTTGATCCTATTATTCTCAAGCAAAAAGTAGCTGTCCGGTCTAAGTAAATCGTTGCTCATTAAATCTGTATTATGGGTAGTGGTAAATATTTGAACCCCAGACATCTTTTTCAGATGCCTTTGCACTGATTCCGATAACTCAAAATGGTAGAATGCATCAAATTCATCAATAAATACAAAGGACGCTTTCTCCATACGGATATACCAATAATAAAACAATGCTAACGATCTGGTTCCAGTAGATGCTATCTTAAAGAAATCCACATCCTTATTTTCAAAATGACAATAGATCGCTTTTCTTCCATCCACCTCGCACCCATACAATTCATAATCAATATCGTTTTCTTTCAGGAACTCTTGAAAATCCTGTACTCTTCCACTGTTCACAATACCTTCTGCAATGCTTTCACTTCCATTCATAAATCCTTCATATCCACGACTGTCCAACGAATAGAACAAAAGCATCCGATCCACAAAATCCATAAATTTCTTAAATACCTGATTTTGCACATTATCTGTCAGAATGGAATTGTTGTTCACATACTTCACGCGGGAAATAGGACTCTCATTCTTAATAGACGCATTCAAAGTGTCAGAACCCTCTAACAATGTAAAACCATCTCTGGTAAAGAAATCAAAAAAGATAACCTCTTTTCCATCAATCGACAGGCTCTCGTTCTTTAGTGTGTTGACATCGTTTTTACTGTATCGATAAACCACTTCATGCTCATCAAATAAAAACGTGTATTCAAATTCTGCAAATGACTTTCTTCCACTCATATTCAGGTAAAAATCATAACTGAGCAGTAATTTTTGTTTTTCTGTAAGATGCGTAATAATATCAAAAATAGCCAATCCCAGATTCGATTTACCACTACTGTTGATGCCATAAATAATGCCCTTCGTTACACATCCATTTTCTATAATTTCAGAGTTGAAGCTATAATTACTTGGCGAACCTATATCAAATGTGATTTTATCCTGAAAGCCCTTAAAGTTTTCTACTGAAAATTTCTTTAACATAATAATCACCTTTCTGTCTTTTTCTATATTGTATAATTATCTGCAAAAAAATTCAACTTATTCCGTATTTTTTTTACGGAATAAGTAAGGTTTTATCTCTTTCTGTGTCTTCTCAATATTTTTCATTGCTCAAATATATTTTCCTGTATACAAACCAACGCCCAACTGTATCTCTACAGTTGGGCGTCTTATTTGCTCAGACAGATTCTGCTTTACGCAGGTTATTTCATCTGCTCTTCTTGCTTCTTGATCATTCTACGGACCATCTCACCACCGATAGAACCGGCTTCCTTGGATGTTAAGTCACCATTGTAACCTTCCTTAAGGTTTACACCAAGTTCAGAAGCAACTTCTGTTTTGAAACGATCCATAGCGGCCTTAGCCTCAGGAACTTCTACTCTATTAGTCTTGTTGCTTGCCATTCTTTTCACCTCCATTTCGAATTAATCAAGTTTACATAACTATTCGTTATTCTACTCGTCTAACAAAACTCACATGTACACATGCTGCGCTTTGCTAAATGGGATAAGCGTTTTGGCTACGCTTATCCTGAGGATTTCTTCAATCAAAGCGCTTCCGCATCACTTATCTTGTTCATAGTATCTACGACGGAGATAAAATTATGAATGGAAGTTTTTACCTAAAAATCTCTTAACTTATGCTCTTCAATGTTCTCGTCTTTTTCAATTTTCCGAACCAGAAGACCATAGCTGTAATCCTTGCTGACCTCCACTTCCACACGGTCACCAACCTTGTGGCCCATCAGTGCTTTTCCAATCGGAGATTCAACGCTGATGAGATTCTCCAAAGAATTTCCACGCATGGTTGTCACAATCGTATAAGTCTCCTCCGATCCATCCTCTTCAAACTGGACCGTCACAATGGAGTTCATGCCAATTTCATCTTCTGCTGCATCATCCGGAATAATTTCTGCGGTCTTGATCATCCGTTCCAAAAAACGAATCCGGCTTTCATTTTTATTCTTTTCTTTTTTAGCAGCATAATATTCAAAGTTTTCACTTAAATCGCCATGTGCTCTCGCTTCCTTGACATCCTCCAGAAGCTTTGGCCGGATCACAAGCTTCCGCTCCTCTATTTCCTTCTGCATGGCATCAATATCTTTTTGTGTCAACTGATTAAACATAATGATTACTTCTTTCTTTTAGTTTACATAACAAATCTTCTTAGCTAATGCATCCGCTGTTTCTTTTCCCTTAAAGAACTCTACAATGGCAAGACCGAAATCAACCGACGCTCCCATACCTCTTCCAGTGATGATCTGTCCATCCCGTACAACGCCCTGTTCTACAATCGTTGCTCCCGTCAACTGCTCTTCAAATCCCGGAAAACAGATCGCTTTCTTTCCATTCAGATGTCCGCGGTGTCCCAGAATGGAAGGTGCTGCGCAGATCGCTGCTACAGCCTTTCCCTCATTTACGAAAGCATCGATCTGCTTCATCAACGGCTCAAACGCCTCCAGATTCTTCGTTCCCGGTCCTCCTCCCGGAAGCACCAGCATCTCGGTCCCTCCAAAGTCCACCTCATCAAACAGCTTATCCATCTGTACCGGAATCTTGTGCGATCCCACTACTGTTCGCTCTCCGGTCACCGACACCGTTGTCACATCAATATCTGCCCTGCGCATCAGATCCACACAGGTTAATCCCTCGATTTCCTCAAATCCCGTTGCAAAAAAAACATATACCTTACTCATTGCTTTACTTCCTTTCCATATATTTTCATACATTTTTAGCTTGCTGCGTATTTATCTGTAATAGTTCAACCATATCCATTCATAAGTCTCTTCATATAATGTTAAAACACATAGTACACCTTCTGTTTTAGAGAATTACGCCGTCTACAGTCTATCACGCACCATCATAAGTGTATAACCCAGCAGGTTTTGCCCCTGCCATTTTGCCCGATCAAGCCGGTCAGGGTCATGCATGGACAGACCGATTCCCCATATCCGGTCTTTCACTGCACACTCGGCAAGAACAGCGCTTCCTGTCTCTTTCAGTTGTTCCCTCAAATCAGGGTTTTGTGAGAATTTTGCCCAAAGTCCCTCATAGACAACAATCTGCCGGACACCATTCCATAGGCTTTCATCATAGCCTGACACAAGCCGTCCGAGAGCCTTGATTTTAGCAACATCTTCTGTGGCGAGGATCTGCTCTGCAACTTTCACATCGCCAAAGCAAACCGCCTTGCGATACATCATATATTGCTCCATCGTGGAAAAGGTAACGCCATCCATCGTAAATGCAGCAGGATACCAGTTGCTCAAATATCCGTTTTCTTCATTCGGATTGTGAAAACAAATGACTGCCATCACACTTCACCCACTTTTTGCACTGCCAGATCAAGTTCCAGGTCGTGAAGACCGCTATACGCCTTTTTCAAAAAGGATACGGGGATTTTCTTGACAAGCTCTGCACTCGGCAGGTTGTAGTACCACTGGTAGTAGGCGTAAAATTCTCCGATCCAGGATGGCATAAACCCTTCCAGTGCTTTGCCGTCTTTCAGACAGTAGTTTTCTGTTTCGGTGAAATAAGCCCAAAGCTCTTTTGCGTCCATTGTATTGACATAGGCTTTTGCTTCGTCAATACTCTTTCTCGTCTTGCTTGCCATATAGGAATTGATGAACTCCTCGGTATCCTTATCAGAATACTGTTGCGCTACAAAATCAAAGAGTTTTCCCTGGCTTTCTACCACATCATTCAAATATTCTTCTGCATACGCCCGCATTATGATCACCTCTCAAACAAGGTACTGAACACCTTTGTAACCTTGTTCGCGTCAGAATCAACAAGGTCACGCATATTTTTTCTTGCTTGCACATCTCTTTGATTGTACCTGTCGTTAAACTCGGCATAGGAGACGGCAAGCAACTCCTCCTGCTTCTCAGTCAGTCTGGCATATGCCGCTTCGGATTTGATGCAATATTGAATGCCTAAACCGCCCAGTGAGAGCAGTTCTTCGAGAATGTCGATATCAATATTGTCCCGCACGAACTCCTTAGCAATGTAGAAGTAAGACGCATCGGCTCTCCAACCTCGAATCACATCGTAATCGCTTGTATCAACACCATATTTCTCGATAAACTTCTTTGCAAGCATACGATATCGCTTAGAGTCGTCGGCGTCCCTGTGCTTCATCAGTTCGGCAAGCCACGCAAGAGCATCCATCTGCTGAAAATCCAGTATCTTCAGTCCATTAGTTTCAAGCTCATATTTATGAACCCATCCGTTTGTATCATTCGGTCGGCACACCGCCCACTCTTTGGCAAGTTCCATACTCTCGGTCAGATAAAAGCCCTTGCCATAATCATGTTTCTCATTCCCGCCGCCGTACTTCGGTACGACAAGTTTGTCCGGAGTTCCGTGATATAAAGTGATTTTTCCCATTTCTTCCGTTCCTCCTTAAACAAATATCCTTTCTCCATAACCAAGAGTAAGCCCAACAATATAGCCTATATTATACCACATTATAAACAAACTGTGCGAACGGATTCCTATGCTTTTCAATTTGCCTTTGAATGCACTTTGAAGTTGCGTGATGTAAAAAAATAGCACATATCGATTGGTTGCAGTTTATTAAGGGAAACACTATATTAATTATACAGCGTACGCAAGAAAATGACAGAGCAATTATCAAAACAAAAACCAGTAAAATCAATGATTCAGGATTTATTACAGGAGGAAATTTTTTATGAGTTTCGGAAAGAATTTACAATTTTTAAGACATCTGAGAGAAAATATGACGCAGGAGGATTTAGCTGAAAAAATGAATATCAGCCGTCAGACCATATCCAAATGGGAACTGGATGCCGCCCAGCCCGAAATGGATAAAGCGATAGAGCTTTGCAGACTGTTCAACTGTTCACTGGACAATCTGTTCCGTGAAGATATGGTCATTTGTAACGAAGCATATACCAATTTGCGTGTTGAAACCGTGCCCGCTTTTCGCTATATAAAATATGCGGTTATAAGCTCCGACCCGGAAGGAGACGCCATTGACCGAGTATTTTCCATTGCCCGTAACTGTGGTGTTCAAAACCCTCGTGTCATTGGCTGGGATTTTCCTAAACTGTCACAGGAGCAGATCAATGTTTTCAATATGCATGGATATGAGGCTGCATGGGTGCTTCCTGACGGCGTTGTCCCTCCTGATATTGAAATACATGAGCAGGCAGACCACAAGTATGCGGCAATCCATATAGAAAAGCCTTTTGAGAATCCCTTTGTTACCATTCCTAACGCCTATAAAACCCTTATGGAATATATGAGCGTGAACAATCTGGAACATACGGAAAAGGATGTTATTCCCTGTTTTGAAACGGATGGAGAAAGCATGGATGTTTATATTGCCTGCCGGTAAACGCATTTCAATCCGTTCCCACAGTCCGTTCCTATTGTGATATAATGGGTTCATCATTTTGGTAACGAAAGGACACTTTTATGGAAATTGAACGCAAATTTTTAATCAAACACCTCCCTGAAAACCTCTCCGGCTATCAGTGTCTTCACATTGAGCAGGCCTACCTCTGCACCTCCCCGGTGATCCGCATCCGCAAGCAGGATGAGGAATATTACCTCACCTACAAGGGAACCGGACTGCTTGCGCGGGAAGAATACAACCTGCCTTTGTCCAAAGAAGGGTACGAGCATCTACGTCCAAAGGCTGATGGCAACATTATTTCCAAAAAACGGTATCTGATCCCAATCACAGATACCGCCTTAAAGGTCGAACTTGATGTATTTGATGCGCCCTTTGCACCATTAATTATTGCCGAAGTGGAATTCCCGGATGTGGAAACTGCCAATGCGTTCACTCAGCTTGACTGGTTTCAGGAGGATGTTACGAACAATCCCGAATATCACAACTCCAACCTGTCAAAACGTAGTTTCTAGCGTAGTTTATCACTTGCAATTACCCCGGTGGAGCGGTCGATTCCCGGATCACCAGCTCTGCCGGAAAAATCAGATGTTCATGCGATCCGCCTTCTTCCAAGATTTGCAGAAGCAGGCGGACCGTTTTATCTGCCATGGCTTCTACCGGCTGCCGCATCGTAGACAGCTTCGGAATATAATATTCCCCGAGAGGAATCCCATCAAAACCGGCAACTGACACATCCTCCGGAATCCGTTTTCCGGCCTCATGCAATGCCCGGCAGGCTCCGATCGCCAAAGTATCTGCAATCGCATACACCGCCGTAAACGGCTCACCGGACTGCAGCAGTTCTTTCGTCATCCGGTAACCATTTTCCATCGAATACGGATCAACATCATCCGTTATTTTCAAGATCAGCTTCGGATTTACCGCTATTCCCTGTTCCTTCAACGCATCCTGATAGCCTAAGAGACGAAGCTTTCCAACCGACTCTCCCTCTGCATTTTCTGTAATCAGGGCGATCTGCTTATGCCCAAGTCCCAACAGATACTCTGCCATCCGGCAGCTTTCTGCCCGGTCACCCACCGCGATATTGGAATAATTTTTTTTCACACTCTCTTCTGCCACCGTCCCGATCGTACTGAATACAAAAGGAACATTCAGCATCCTGAGTTTTTTCGGATCATGCTGGTAATTGCCTCCCAGAAAGATAATCCCACGCAGCCGCTTTTCCTTAATCAGGTTCAATGCCACATCCAGCTCATCCTCATAGCTTTCCACATGCTGCATCACCATGGTAAAGTGCTTTTCGTGAATCTGTTCCTCAATAATCTGGATCACCGAACTGAAAAACGGATTCGTGATGCCTTTAATCAATACCGCAATACAGTTGGCTTCTGTCCGTTTCAGATTCCGTGCACTGTTATTTGGGACAAAGCCGGTTTCCCTGATAACGGCCAGCACCTTTTCCCTTGTTTCCGGATTGATATTGGGATGGTTATTGATGGCGCGGGATACCGTACTCGGTCCTACCCCGCATTTTCTGGCAATATCCTTGATTGTCATTTCTCCCATCTTCCATCCCTCTTTCTCTATCTTTTTTCGTCTCTCTGTAGTTCTTTTTCTCTTTCTGTAGTTCTTTTTCTCTTTCTGTATTTCTCTTGGTCTTCTTGTATCCTTCTCTGGCTTTTTCCTCTACAATCTATAATATCTTCTGTATCCTATCTTTATTTTTCTCTCACACGTCCATAGAGTTTACATAACTCCAGAATCTCTTCTGCCAGTTCCGGTGAAAGCTGTTCTGCGCTCATCCGCCACTTCCAGTTATCTCCCAGTGTAGATGGTGTATTGATTCTGGCTTCGCTGCCAAGCTCCAGATAATCCTGCATCGGAATAATCGCCGTATCGGATACACTTGCAATCGCTGCCCGGATAAACTCCCAGGTCACCTTCTTATTCCCTTTGATGTTCAGATACTTCTTCGCAAAGCGGCGATCCCGCGCAGGAATCGTATGATACCAGTTGAGTGTTGTATCATTGTCATGTGTTCCGGTATAAACCACACTGTTTGCCGTGTAGTTGTGCGGCAGATAATCGCTCTCTTCTCTTGAATCAAACGCAAACTGTAAAATCTTCATTCCCGGATAACCGGTCTTTTTCACAAGACGGATAACGGACGGCGTTAAGAAGCCAAGATCCTCTGCAATCACCGGCTTGTTTCCGATCTGCTCCTTCATCGTCTTAAATAATGCATAGCCGGGTCCCTTCTCCCACTTGCCAAACTCTGCGGTCGGATCGCCATAGGGAATGCTGTAATATTCATCAAAGCCGCGGAAATGATCGATACGCACCACATCATATAATTTATAACAGTAACCGATTCGTTTCATCCACCAGGCAAAGCCGGTCTGTGCATGATAATCCCAGCGATACAGCGGATTTCCCCAAAGCTGGCCCGTTGCCGAAAACGCATCCGGCGGGCATCCGGCAACCGCCACCGGTTCCCCCTTTTCATTCAACTGGAAAAGCTCCGGATTCGCCCAGGTATCCGCACTGTCGAAAGCAACATAAATCGGAATGTCTCCGACGATCAGAACACCCTTCTCATTCGCATACTTCTTAAGCCGGAGCCACTGCGCTGCAAAAAGATACTGCTGGAATTCATAGAACAGAATCTCTTCCTGTAGCTCTTCACGGTATTTCTTCATGGCTTTCGCATCACGGATCCGGATGTCCTCCTCCCAGCTTAACCAGTTCACACCCTTAAAATGATCCTTGACTGCCATATACATCGCATAATCGGCAAGCCAGTATTCATTTTCCTTCACAAAGCTCTGGAACTCTGCATCTTCTTCGATTTTGCTGTTCAAAAAAGCCTTCTTCAAGAGACGGAACCGGGAAAGATAAATCTTCTCATAATCTACATAACCATCGGTATCCCCCCAGTCGTAGCTTTCACAGTCCTTCTTCGTGATCCATCCCTTTTCAATCAGTTCCTCCGGATCGATATAATACGGATTTCCTGCAAAGGTGGAAAAAGACTGGTACGGGGAATCCCCATATCCGGTCGGCCCTAACGGCAGGATCTGCCAGTAGGTCTGTCCGGCTGCTGCCAGAAAATCCACAAACTCATATGCTTCTTTCGAAAAAGTTCCAATTCCGTAAGGGGACGGAAGACTGGAAACCGGTAATAAAATGCCACTTGCTCTCTTCATATTCTCCATCTCTTTCCGCTATTCCAAAATAGCTTTCAGCACTGTATTTACGCCATTGGTAACGTTACCAACGCTTTGTTAAAAAAAGGATAGCACACCGGCTTGCAAAATGCAAGACAGCGGACTATCCTTTATCATGTTTGTGAAATCTGTCTAGAAAGGGAACCTCTGATCTGTCAGATTGCACATCACCATCCAACTGCTTCTGTAAGCCAGGCGCTTTATAGAAGTGACCGGCTTTACGCCTGCACGGCCATTGCCTTCACCTTTTCGATCGCTTTCTTTACCGGAGGAAGCATGATGATAATTACGGTAATCAGACCTTCTCCTAAGATATAAGCATAATTATAAGCAATCGGATAAATCGCGGTCAGGGACTTCGGGAAGTTGTCCGGCATGTAATCCATCCAGTACAGATAACCGCCGATGGAATGGCACAGACCTCTTACGAGAATCGCTACAAGATAGCCTTTTAACAATCCGTTCTTCTGCTTATTGAAGAATCCGGAAAGACCTAATGCAGCAAATGCAAAGATGTAATCAAGACACGCCTGCAGAGGGGATAAAATATAGCTTCCGCCATCCTGTACGAACTGCAGCAGACTGTAGGCAAATGCCGCCGTAAGGCCGACCTTCGGTCCATACCAGTAGCCGATCATGGTTACAAACAGCATGGAGCAGAGTGTAATGGAACCGCCCCAGGGCATGTTCACGATCTTAATATAAGAGGTGACAAATCCAAGTGCCAGTGCAACTGCGGAAAATACGAGCTGCTTGGTAGAAAATGTACTCTTTTTCTGGTCCTTGTTCTCTTTGACTCTGGTACTGATCACTGCGGTCAGGATCACGAGAACCGCAATCAGAATAATCACAGCGACCTCGCCGCCTGTTGTCAGTGAAAAGTAACCGTCTTCTTTGTTAAAAAATAGTGACATAAAAAATCCTCCTTAGACTTTTTACATCGCTAAGGAGGACATAATATGATCCTGTTATCCTGTGCTTCCTTACGCCGGTATTACCCGGTTCAAGTAGTGAGGGTTAATCTGTGTAACAGATAGTAACTGTTCAGCTTTGCCCATTCATAAGCTGCCGATTGTACAAATTGGCTAACCAATATATGTGTTTTCCGGCAACTTATTTCATGTCGGGCGTCCGCCCTATAGAAATGATTGTATAAGCTGCCCTTAGTGAGCAAGCTCCCTCGGTCATCTTGCACAATCATTTCTGCATAGCTGAACTGTTACAACAGATAATCTCAGCAAATGCTCCCCTAGCGAAGTGATTCATTTATTTCGGTAATTACACCGATCGTTATAAAGATACAACTCTTTCCGGCCGGTGTCAATCCCCCTCTATGGAATCACCGTTACTGTTCACTCGTACCTCGTTCCAGTAACAATTCGCAGGCTCATTTGAAGTTTTGCTTCGCAAAAGGAGCCTGCTCACTCCTAAATCATGTTCTTACGCAGCCTGACAGCAAGTGTCTGGCTGCTGTGTGAACAGCAACGAATCACCACTTTCCTTCTCTTATTCCCTACACACTCCAATATCGGTTTGCATCCTCATCCCCTACATCCGGATTTCCTCACCAAGCGCAAAGGAATAAATAATCCGCTCCTTCACCTTCTTGCCAACGATACGCTCTAAAGCTTCCGTATAGTACTCCATCTGGGTGTGATAACGCTTCACCAGTTCTTCCCCGGTCTTCACGGCATCGGTCTTATAATCCATCAGAACAAGATCGTCACCCTCTTCAAAAAAGGCATCGATGATTCCCTGAATCAATACCTGCTCCTCATGCGGAAACTGTGGCTTTACACGGTCTGCCGCAATGCCAAGTACAAAGGGCTGCTCTTTTTTGAGCTTCTGAAGGTGCTGCGCCCTGGCCATTCTCTGTGCCAGTGAGGACTTAAAAAATACCACAAGCTTTTTTACCGAGACAGCTTCGCTCCACGGCTTCTGTAACAGCTCCTTCTCTACCATGAGTGCAATCTGCCGTTCCAACTCTAAAATCATGTAAGTATCTGCTCCTGATTTTTCAGATTTCTTACTCTGATTTTCTTCCCGGTTCATTTCCTTATTATTTTCCTGATTCAGCACCTTCTCAAAATCAAGCAGCTCCATCACCCGGTGGTAGGCACTTCCGCGGTCTGCTCCGGACATTCCCTGCTCTTCCTGCATAAAGGCAGGAATATACGGCACGATTTCCTTTTCCGGGAACAATTCTCCCGCAAAATCCAGATCCATCTGCGCTTTCTTTAACTCGGAAACACTGGTCTTTGTTACCAGTTCCTTTAATCCCTCGTCCGCATACCTGCGGTCCATGCGCTGCTGCAGCTTTTCCTTCTGTGTAAGCTCTCCTTCCGATTCCTCTTTCCTCGTAATCCGGTACACAAACTGTTCCCTTTGCAGAATCTGTCCGCACTCCTCGGAAATTTCCTGCTCTTTCAGCTCTCCTTCGCTGATAAACTGTGCATCGGACAATGCCGGCAGAACAAATTGCAGGAACGATCCGGCATTCATAAGGTCTGTAAACCGCATTCTGCCATCGTCAGCTTTCGTATTTTCATATAATGCAATCTGTTCCTTCAGCTTTTCTTCATCCTTGACAACTGCTGTGAGAATCAGCTTTTCCCGGGCACGTGTCATGGCAACATAGAGAACACGCATTTCCTCTGCCAGCGTGTCCAGCCGCATTTTTAGGGAAACCACATTTTTCTTCGTCATACGGCGCTGGATACGAAGCTCACTGTCAATTTCGTCCACGCCAATTCCTAGATCCATATCGGTCACAAGACGTCCTGTGGTGTCCTGCATATTGAATTTCTTGGATAAGCCCGCCACGAAGCATACCGGGAATTCCAGTCCCTTACTCTTATGGATACTCATAATCCGCACGACATCGGCATTTTCATCCAGAATATCCGCTTCTCCGTAATCCACCTCATACTTCGACAACTGCTCGATGTAGCGCAGAAAATGAAAGACACCGTAAAAGCTCGTCTGCTCAAATGCAGCCGCCTTAGACAAAAGCATTTCCACATTAGCCCTGCGCTGCTCACCACCGGGTTTCGCCGTCACATATTGAAAATATCCGGTGGTATAAATCAAGGCTTCCAACAGCTTATGAATCGGCGTATAAACAGACATCTTCCGGTAATGATCCAGGGTAGCTAAGAAATCCGCAATCTTCTCTTTTAACTCTCCATCATAAGCCCTTAACTGATCGATCAGAGCTGCCGGCCGGTTGACTGTTACTGCAGCCTCTTCTAAAGCATCCTTCCCTGCGATCTTCTTGGCGGTCTCATCAACCCGGATCCTCGCGATCTCTTCTTCGCTGAAGCCTCCAAAGTAAGATTTCAGTGTCCCGTACAAGGGAATATCCTGCCTCGGATTATCAATCACATGCAGGAACTGTAAAAGTTCCCTGATCTCCGAAGCCTCGAAGTACCCGGTACGGAGGCTCACATAAGCAGGGATTCCCTCCTTTTGCAGCGTCTCCTTAAACTCCTCTGCCCAACCGGAATTCGTCCGGAGCAGAATCACCATATCCCGGTACTGTATCGGCCGCAGCGCCCCGGTCTCCTTATCCGTCACCTGAAAATTCTGGTACAGTGCACGGATTTTGGCAGCAATCGCCCTTGCTTCAAAGCTGCGTACCGATTCGCCGCTTTCTTCCTCCTGCGTAAAAAGCAGGTATTCCGTCTCATTCCCGGTGTTTTCCGGATAGGAAGCTCCCTCATAAAGGGCGGCATCCTCATCATAGACAATTCCGCCAAGCTCCTGCCCCATAATCTTCTGAAACAGGGTGTTGACTCCTTCCAAAACCTCTCTGCGGCTCCGGAAATTCTTATGCAGGTCGATCCGCTGACAATCGGATTCTTCCTTCGTATAGGTATGGTACTTTTCCATGAAAAGCTCCGGTCTTGCCAGGCGGAACTTATAAATGCTCTGCTTGACATCTCCTACCATGAAGCGGTTGTTTCGTCCGTCCTGTTCTCCGGAAACCGCCGTCAGAAGATATTCCTGCACCAGATTACTGTCCTGGTATTCATCGATCAGGATCTCGTCAAAGCACTCCCGGTACTCCTTTGCCGCCTTGGTCGGAACAATCTCGCCGTCTTCTTTGGTAAGCAGAATCTGCAACGCCAGATGTTCCATATCGCCAAAATCAATGATATTGGCCTCACGCTTTTTCTGCGTAAGCATACGCTCATAGGTCAGTACCAGAGAAACAAGCTCCTCGACCATCGGACAGGCTCTCTGCATCTGTGCAAGCGCCTGTTCGGGAGAACGCAGCAGGAAATCCCCTTTCAGCTTCTCGATCTGCTTTTTCACCTCATTGCGAAGCTGCTGAGCCATGACACGCAAAGCCGGATCCACAGAGTCATCCTTTTTCGAGGGCAACCGCCCGAAGGTGATCTTCTCCATGACCTCATACTGTTCCTGATAGGTCTCCTTCTTCGAAGCCTGCTCTAACATCTCCGCTTCCTTTTCAAGGAGTTCCCCATACATATAAGGGCCTGCCGGACGCTCTGACAGCCTGCACGCCTGCCGGAGTTTTCCTGCCAGTTCCTCCAGCATAAAGCGCACATGGGAGGTAAGATACCTGCACCACTGTGTCCCGTTCAGTTCCTCCACATCCGCAATTTTATAATCCTCCATGCAGCCAAGAAGCCTGTCCTCCGGCCAGGGATAACTCTCTGCGAAGTCATATAACTTTTCGATATATTGCATGAGAAGCTGGTCGTTGCTTCCCCCCGTAAAATATTCCACACACTGCAGAAACTTCGTATCTGCCGCATCATATTCCTGCTCGAGCAGTTCATTTAAGGTATCCTGCTGCAACAGCTTCAGTTCTCCCTCATCGGCCACACGGAAGCCGGGATCCAGTCCGATCTCATGGAAATGATTGCGGATGACAAAAAGGCAGAAGCTGTCGATTGTGGTAATCTGTGCCTTATGTAATAACGCTGCCTGCTTCTGTAAATGCTCGTTAAACGGATCCACCGCAAGCTCCCGGTCAATCGCCTGCCGGATACGCTCCCGCATCTCTGCTGCCGCCGCATTCGTAAAGGTTACGACCAGTAACCGGTCAATATCCACCGGATGCTCTTTATTCAGAATCATCTGAATGATCCGTTCGACAAGTACCGCCGTTTTACCGGAACCGGCTGCTGCCGAAACTAAGAGATTCCGGTTTCTAGTATCTATGACCTGCTGCTGCTCCTTCGTAAAGGTTACTCCCACGCCGCTTCCTCCTTCTTAAAGTTACGCATCTTTTCGATAATATCCTGCTCATCCTTAAGTGCATCCATGCCATGTCCGGGCTTTCTCTTTTCGAAGCCCGGTATTTTTCCGTCAAATGCACAGATTTCACGGAACGTACAATAGGTACAGGACTCGATATTCCCCTGCTCGCAGGGATTGACTGCAATATTTCCCTGCAGGATTTCAGTTCCAAACTGATGCATCTTCTGGTTTACATAATTTGATATCACTTCGTAATCCTCACGATTTACCACACTGGACCGGGCGGATAAAGAGCCGTCACTTTTACGCTCCACCGGAATAATGGAGGACTTTGTGGCAAAGCTGCCGTCTAAAAGCCTGATGACTTCCTCACTGTCATTCACCAGTCCGTTCATGCGCAGTTCCTTCAAAAGCTGGTCGTTTACCTGCTCCGGGCTCAACTCTTCCTCGCTCTTAATCATCGGATCATTCACATGATAGTAAAGCAATGCTGCCGGAACAATCTCCTTATCCGGATGGCTTTTCTTCATCAGCTCTGCCGCCACATTCATATAGACAATGAGCTGTAGCTGCAGACCATAGTAGACAGCCGCCAGATCGAACTTCTTATTGCCCGATTTATAATCAATCACCTTCACATATACGTGATCGTCATCCTCATAGGTATCCAGACGGTCAATCCGGCCCCGGAACTTCATCTTCTCTTCCTCCGAAAGCGTAATGTTCACTGCATCCAGATTTTCCACTCTCGAAAAGCTCATCTCGAACGCCTCCGGCAGGAACTTTCCGCTCTTTAGCTGCTCCTTTAACGCCCAGATCGTCCGTTTCAGAATCCGATACATCCTCTGAATCATATACTGATAGCGCGCGGAACTGTAAAGAATCGTTTCCCCATACTGCATGGCACAGTTCTCCAGCGCCTCCCAGAGAAGCTGTTCGCCCTCTTCCTTCGGAAAGTCCAGCCAGGTATAACCATGCTCCTTCAGGCGATGGGAAAACACTTCCAGAACCTCATGGTAAATATTTCCGAGATCCGCATTTTCAAGCTGGAACACTTCCCGCTCCTTAAGGCTTAACCCATATTGGAGAAAGTGTGCATAGGCACACGCCGCATAGCGTTCCAGACGGCTGACACTGTTTTCCAGCACCGTGCCGTAAACCATTCTCGCAATCATTGCCCCCAGCGGCTTATGCTCATAATGCTCGTATGCGGCCTGCAGAATCTTCTTCATCTGCCCGCAGAAGTCAGGATCCTCCCAGTAAATCCGGCACAGGCTGAAAAACTCCTCATCCGTCATGCCGCCCGCTCTTCCCTGCGCACGCTCGCGCAGTTCCTCTGCCACATAAGGAAGGGCATCCTTCTTTCCCATAATCCGTTCCGTTACGGACTCTTTGCCCTCCAGCAGATTTCCCTGATAAGCCCGTGGGAAAAGGGCTTTCATCGTATCAATGAGATAAGAAGGGCGCAGTGTTTTGCCATCGCTGCTGATCCGGGCATAGGACAGATACAACCGCTCGGACGGCTTCGTCATATTTATGTATAAATACAACCGCTGTGTGAACATCTGCTGCCGTGGCGTCGGTGCCAGTTCAATGTCCGAGTCCTTTAAAAACTCCCGATCAATATCGGAAATGATCCCGCCTTTATTCGCATTTCTTGGAATGTTTCCGTCGTTTACGCCAAGGAATAACAACACCTTTACCTGATTTAAACGGGTCCGCTCCATATCCCCGACAATCACACGATCCACACCGCCCGGAATCGTTCCGACCTCAATCTCGGCAAATCCTGAATCCAGAATATCTGCAAACTCCTGCAGGGTCATTGTTTCCTCTTTTAAAAGTCCTTCGATCTGGTTAAGCAGTTCCATCACCAACCGGTAAATCTGCGCATATTCCCTCGCCCGCTCTTCCTCTCCGTCTGCCCGGAACTGTTCTTCAAAGGTAAGAAGCTTTTCCTGAATCCTTCCTGCCACAATGAACTCATACAACGCTTTCACATAGCCGGAGGCCGTTTCCTGCTTCTGCAAAAGAGGTATTATCTGTCCGTAAAGACGCTCCCGCAGCTCATTGATCTGCTCCGTTGCATTCCTTGTAAAAAGTTCTCCCCACTTCTTTCTGCCTTTGATTCCGGTTGCCAGAATATAATTTTCTAAAAGATCCGTCTCTTCCATCGAAAAATCGGCAAGACCGCTCCGCAAATAATGGAACACCGACTCATAGCTGAAATTCTGCAAAACAATCCGCAGGGCACTGCGTATGTATTCGAGGAACGGGTTTAACAGAATTCCCCGCGTCCGGTCAATAAATACCGGAATGTCATACGTTGCGGCTTCCCGTTCAAAGAAATCTCCGTAGGTTGCCAGTTCTCCCGTCACTACCGCAATATCCCGGTAACTGTAATTCTGTTCTAACACCAGTTTTTTAATTAAAATGCAGGCTCCGCGGACCTCCTGGGCCGGGCTCATCGCTTCCCGGATCTGAATGGCCGGTATGGAATCCTGCTGTGGCTCCTCGTAGGGCTTTAACGGATAACGGAACAACTGCTTTTCTAGATGCGCCAATTCCCTGCTTTCCCGGAACCGGGGAAGTCCCCCCTTTCCCAGATAAACATCCTCGGTCTGCCGGACATTTCCCCTCTGCGCCCATTTTTGCAGGTCGCGTACGGTCTTTTTACTTAAATAAAATAACTCCTGCTCTCCCGTGATCTGATAAGGATTTTCTCCCTCGCCCAGCGTTACCGACACGATCACCATGCGGGATAACTCCATGAGTTCTGCAATCAGCCGGTACTGGATCGGTGTAAAGCCGGTAAATCCATCAAAAATCACCACACTGTTTTTCATGATCTTTGACTCATGAACCGCCCGGGATAACAGGGCAAGCGTATCCTCCGTTGTCACGAACCGCTCTGCCACATATGCATCAAACGCCTGATATAACGTCTTTAAATCCTTTAACTTATAATATAACGTGCCGCGCCCCTTTGCGAATTCTGCCAGCTCTCCGACACGATCCACCGATAATCCATATTGCTTAAATTCGGAAATTGCAGATTTGATTTCATGAATATAACCGATTTTATTCAGATTCTTTGAAAGAACCGGCAGCTCCTCCTGCACCGAAGAAGCAACCTTGCGAAGCACCAGACTCTTGCCGGTATCATCTAAAACCGGCTTCCTTCCATATCCGGTTTCTTCAAAAATACGATGTGTGAGTCTGCCAAAACTCAACACATCGATATTCATAATCCCACCGTTTGGACTTTCCTTTACGAGATCCATCTGCGTCTGCATGGTGAACTGATCCGGCACCAGAAACAGGAAATTACAGTCCGGATCCTTCGCCGCCATGCGAAGAACGTCCTGATGAAGTTTTTTGCTTTTTCCGGAACCGGACGGTCCAAAGTAAAACTGTAACGCCATGTACCCTCCTACTATCTGCTCACGACCTGCATTTGTCTCTCTGTTACTCCTTAATGCCTTTTTCTGACTTCAACAGCAGATGCCTCATGCTGTATGGAATCACAGAAATGGAATCATCTCTTTGACCGAGCTAAAGATGAGGTGTGGCTCAACATCCGAGGTCTTCACATCCTCCATCGTCGCCTCTCCGCTCAGTACGAGAATTCCCGTATAGCCGTTGTTCACCCCTGCTGCCACATCGGTATAAAGCCGGTCGCCGACCATCGCCGTGTGTGCCTGATCTACGCCTTCCCGGGCAGCCAGATAGTCCATAATGTCACGGTTCGGCTTTCCGATGATATGATCCGGCTCTCTTCCTGCCGATGCCTTGATAAATGCATGGATCGCGCCTGCATCGGGAATGAAGCCGGTCTCGGTCGGGCAATTATAATCCGGATGCGTGGAAAGGTACGGCAGTCCTTCACGGACAAAGTCACAGACCCTGCACATCTTCTCATAGGTAAGGGTCGTATCAAAGCCAACCACCACGACCTCCGGAGATTCGGAATCCAACATAATTCCTTCCTGTAAAAATTCTTCAGTAAGCAGTTCATTTCCCAGTAAAAATACCCGTTTTCCGGGGAAATGCTGCTTTAAATAGGCAATCGTTGCCTGTCCCGAGGTGACGATTGCCTCTTCCGTAACCTCCAGTCCCATCCTGGCAAGCTTCTTCACATAAACCTGCGGATTCTTGGAGGAATTGTTCGTTAGGAAGACATACTTTTTGCCTGCGGCTTCCACCGCACTCAAAAACTCCCTCGCGCCATCAATCCACTGCTCCCCTAAATAAATGGTTCCATCCATATCCAGTGCAAAACATTCGATATTTTTTAAGATATGTGCTGCATCCTTATTTACTTCCGGTATCATAATCTACTCGCTTTCGTTACTATTCCCATCATTCCGGTTCTGCCAGTTCACCATTACCATCCTGACAGAGCATTGTTTAAACCGCTCTTGTCACATGGCGGAGCCAGGTCAGTTCCTCTCCCTCAAAATAGGGTTTCAGCTTCTCAAAAACAGCTGCATGGTAGTCGTTCAGACGCTCCTTATCCAGCTCGCTCATCTGGCTTAATTCCACACCGTCAAGGTCAATCGGTACAAACGTCAGATCTTCAAAGTACATAAACTGTCCATACTCGTTCTTTTCGCCCTTGCGGCAGAGAATTTCATTCTCAATCCGGATTCCGTACTGGTTTTCCAGATAAATGCCCGGCTCATCGCTGGTAATCATGCCTTCTTCAAAAACAGCCGGCTTTCCGGCATCCGGCAGAAGCTTCCAGCGGAAACTCTGCGGTCCTTCATGGACATTCAGAATATTTCCTACCCCATGACCGGTTCCATGCTTATAATCCAGTCCATGCTCCCAGAGCACTTCTCTTGCACGAATGTCCAGGTTTGCTCCGGTACAGCCATGTAAGAAGCGGGTAGCACGCATGGAAAGCATGGCGCGCAGTACCAGTGTATAATGCTTCTTCATCTCCGGCGTTACCGGTCCTAAGATAAAGGTTCTCGTAATGTCAGTCGTTCCGTCTATGTAATGACCGCCGCTGTCGATCATCAGCATTCCTTCCGGCTTTAATGCCGCACAGGTCTCCTTCTGTGCGCCGTAATGAATGATCGCACCGTTGGTACCATACGCACTGATGGTCGGAAAGCTCAGTTCAATAAAACCTTCCTGCTGTGCCCGCAGTCCGTCAATCTTTTCTGCCACCGATACTTCATCCATCGGAATGGAACCGATATTCTTCTTTAACCAGTACATAAACTTCGTAACCGCCACTGCATCCTTGATATGTGCTTTGCGGGTATGTTTCAGCTCTGTCTCGTTTTTGATGGATTTCATTAAAGTGGTCGGATTTTCCTTGTTCAAAAGCGATGTACCTGCCTGTGCACCTTCCTCCACGCAGATCTTCTTTAATTCCTTGAGCACACGGAAATTCACCTGGGATTCATCGATCCAGACTCTGGATGCCTTTTCTTCTTTTGTGGCCTGCGCTGCGACACTGCCTAACATTTCATAAAACCGGTCATACGGATAAATCTCGACGCCGGCCTTTTCCATCCGTTCCCTCGCAGAGGTGTCTTCTCCTGCTGCAAAGCCTTCTTCGGCAAACAGCAACGCACGGTCCTTTGTCACCATCGTATAGGCCAGCACAACCGGACAGCATTCCACATCATTGCTGCGGATATTGTAAAGCCATGCAATATCATCGAGGGAAGCAAGGACATGAATGCCTGCTTCTTCCTTTTTCATCTCTTCACGTACTCTTGTGAGTTTCTCTTCCACGCTCTCTCCAGCGTATTCTTCGGAAAGAATCCAGACCGGATGATGAATGAGCGCCGGGCGGTTCTCCCATGCTGCATCACACAGGTCAAGGTCAAAGCGTACCTGTCCCTCATGCTTTCGGGCAATTTCTTCAAGTTCACTTCCCTTTGAAGAAGTAATGACTCTGCCATCAAAACAGAGCGTCCAGCCCTGCTGCAGCTTCTGATCGACATATTCGGTCATCGTGGGAACTCCCGGTTCTCCCATTTTCATTAAGGTAATGCCGGAGCCTTCCAGCTCCTTTGCTGCCTGAATGAAATATCTGCCGTCAGTAAATAAAGCCGCCTCATCGGGCGTTACCACAAGCGTTCCTGCCGATCCGGTAAAGCCGCTGAAATATTTTCTTGCCATAAAAAAATCACTGACATATTCACTGTTGTGATAATCCGAGGTCGGGATTACCACACAGTGAACGCCAGCTTCCTTCATCTGATTGCGTAAGCTTAAGAGTCTTTCGTTCATTGTTTTCATACCTGCCTTTATTCTTCTTCCCTAAGGTTAAGAAGATACTTTATTTTTGGACACAAAAGCAGCAATCAGTCCGAGTACCAGCGCTGCACTGCAGCCAACGGCACCAGCCCGAAAGCCGCCTTCAAAAATGCCCATAAATCCACTTTCATCTACCGCTTCCTTAACACCCTTCATCAGAACATGCCCGAAGCCGAGCAGCGGAACCGATGCCCCGGCTCCCGCAAATTCCTTGAACGGTTCATAAATGCCAAGAAAGCTTAATACTGCGCCCGAACAGACCAGTAACACCATGATTCTGCCCGGCATCAGCTTTGTTTTCTCCATGAGGATCTGTACCAGTGCACAGATCAGTCCTCCAACCCAGAACGCATTGAAATAATCCATCCTACCCTCCTGAAATTCTGCAAATAAAACTGCATTTCTTTCTTATGAGTATCTGCATTTTTCTGAATTTCATACCGGGAATCCGAATCGTCTCTTCTATTTTTCTTCCATTTTCTTCTGTGCACTCCTTATCAAAGAGCTAAGAGCTCCGGCTTTTGGACTTTCCCGGGAGCTGCACCAGAATTACGGCGGTAAACATCAGTACACAGCCGATTAATTCCTTTACAGTCAGCTTCTGTTTTAAAATCACCCAGCCTGCCAGCACAGAAAAGGTCGATTCCATGGAAAGCAGGAGGGAGGCAATCGTCGGATCCATGCCCTTTTGTCCAATAAGCTGTAAGGTGTAGGCCACGCCGCTTGACAGGATTCCGGCATAGGCAATGGGAAGCCATGCTGCCACGAAATCGGACCAGTGCGGTGTTTCAAATACAAACATCAAAATGGTAAGAATCACTCCTGCGGTCAGGAACTGGATGCAGGAAATCTCCACCGGATCTGCAAGCTGCACAAAATGATCTGCAACCAGAATCTGTATTGCAAATAAAAATGCACAGATGAAAACAAGGACATCCCCCTTGCCGATCTGTAAACTTTCACTCATACAGAGCAGATACATGCCGACTGCTGCCAGCACGGCACACGGCCAGACCTTTCCGGGCACCTTTTTCTTTAAGAAAATTCCCAGAATCGGCACAATAATAATATACAAGGTCGTGATAAACCCGGCTTTGCCAACCGAAGTATACAGAAGTCCAATCTGCTGCAGGGTGGATGCGGCACACAGAGCCAGTCCACAACAGATTCCCCCGATCCAGGTGATCTTCGCACCGGCAGGCGCAATTCCCTTCTTCTGATTCTGCTTTCTACGGAATGCAATCACGGGAAGCAACACGACTGCTCCCAGTAAAAACCGCGATGCCCCAAAGGAAAGCGGACCAAGATAATCCATGCCGACGCTTTGTGCCACAAAGGCAATGCCCCAGATAAATGCGGCTAACAGTAATAAAAAGCCATTCCCGATTGAATTTGTCTTCAAGTATCTATACCATCCTGTTGTAAATTTCCGTTTGGATCTTCTGTACTTCGCTCTGTGAGTCTTCTACAGAGCCGCAATTACTTCCACTTCGCACAGGACGTTCTTCGGAAGCTGCTTTACGGCAACACAGCTTCTTGCCGGCTTACCGGTAAAGTACTGCTCATATACGGCATTAAATGCAGCAAAATCCGCCATATCATCTAAGAAACAGGTCGTCTTTACCACGTTTTCATAGGTGGTTCCTGCTTCCTTTAAAATCTCTCCGATATTTAACATGACCTGCTTGGCCTGTACGATAATATCTCCCTGTGCGATCTCTCCGGTTTCCGGAATAATCGGGATCTGTCCGGATGCATATAACATTCCGTTCACGATAATTCCCTGGGAATAAGGTCCGATTGCTGCGGGTGCTTTTGTTGTTGCTACTTTAGTTAACATAACTTTCTCCTCTTCTAATTACTTTTCTTATTACAATTCAGCAGTGTCATTCATAAGCTGATATAGTATACTCTCATTTCTGCACAGCCGGATTGTCATCGTCGAATTCAGCGGTCACATAAAATCCACGCGGATTCTCCGTAATCTTTACGACACGGCCCTTGCGCGATTTCAGCCGTTCACGGAATGGAATGTTCGGTGACATGGCAAGGGAAGGATCAATCGTGTAATAATAATTACTCGGCAATACTCCTTCGGTCACGGTAATGTCGTCCCCCTCCTGTAAGAGCCCCGGCCGTTCCATTTTAAATTCCATCTGACGCATATGATTCGCCTCACTTTATTTTCATTCTTCTATAGTTTAAACTGTTCTACCGTATCATGCAAGAGGTCAGCTTCTTTTGATGTTCTTTGTACCGCCTCATCGATTCTTTCAGATGAGGTCTGCAGATCCGAAAGCTTCTCATTGATACTGCTGATCTTCTCACTGATCTGATCCTGTGCCTGTGAAATGGATTCTGCGGTATCCGTAATGGACTGCGTACTTGCCGAAAGCTCTTCGGACTGTGCACCAAGCGTTGCCGAAGCATCCGTATAGAATCCGGCATCCTTAAGGTATGTCGATGCCATATTCTGCATCACATCATAATCCGGAAGTACCTTTTCATCTAAGAAAGCAATCATTTCATGGCTCTCGGTGGTCAGTTCTCCAACCGATGCCACAATCTGCTGGATCAGCACATTAATCTTGCCGACTTCTCTGGAAGTATTTTCAGAAAGGCTCTTAATCGAACCTGCAACTACTGCAAAACCCTTTCCTGCTTCCCCTGCACGTGCTGCTTCAATGCTTGCATTCAGGGCTAAAAGATTCGTCTCTTCGGCAATTTCCTGGATCGTCTCGCTCACCTGGATCACTTCATCGATGACCTTTACCTTTTCGATGGCACCCTCCAGCTTTTCCTTATTAGTGGAGGTCATCTTTACGGCATTTTCCCGGCTTGCCATCATTTCCGGAACGATTTTCTCCACTCTTCCCGTAATCTCTGATGCACGTTCTGCAATGGAGGCTGCCTGCTTTGCCAGATCATTCGTTGCACCGGAAAGCTGCTTGCAGTTCTCACGGATATTGGAAATAGACTCTGCATTTTCCTCTACATTCTGGACTGCCTCTGCGGTTTCTTTTGCGATCTCATCCATATGGGTAAGGCTCGCTTTGACTGCTTCTGCCGTTTCGTTCATATTTTTCCGAACGGAAACGGCTGCTCCCTGAGACTGTTGTATGGTATGTACGAATTTGTCCTGCAGGGAATCTACCAGATATTGAATCTGCATCGTTTCATTCTTATAGTTTGCAACTGCCCCGCCCAAGATCACATCCTGTACGAAATCCTTCATCTTGCCCACCGGACGTAAGGATCTTCCAATGGCAACGGATACGACCGTAAATGCAATGACGATGAACACCGCACCCAGGATCAGAATCATGGTAATGAGTCCGTTTACCTGCGTCTGGATCACTTCGGTAGACTCTAACACACCAAGCTGCCAGCCGGTCGATGCAATCTCTTTTACTGCAAGAAACTTCCTGCTGCCATCATAATCCCGAATCGTTACCGCAGTATTCAGATCGGTATGTAGTGCCTCACTTAAATTGGTGCTTCCCTCATCCGTCGGAAGCCATTCACTGTTTTTATGGGTAATCACGTCTCCCGATGCCGATAAAAGAAATCCTTCACAGAACGGCTTTTCCTCAATCTGATTGATAATCTCCAGCACAGTCGTTACATCAATATCTGCAAGGACAGCATAAGGCTTTCCATCGACATAAAACGGATAGCATGCCGAGATAATCGTTTTGCCGGTTGCAATATCCGTATAAGGATCCACGATTACAGTATCTCCTGCCTCAAAAGCCTGAATCCACCAGCCACGCTCCGAAGGAATGAGATCCATGTCCTCCCCATATTCACTCACAGCTGCATCTGCGCTGCAGTAATAATAATTCAGCGCGTAAGGATTTTCATCCTTAGCCTCATGGAGAATGGCTGCACCCTTATGCAAATCCGTGTTCTTCGTCGCTTCCAGCACAACTCCCAATTCCTTGATCGTTGCTTTTTGTCCCTCCAGCCAGGCCGATGTCTCTTCTGCCTTAGCTTCTGCAATGGAATCCACAAGCTGGATACTGCTGCTTCTCTGGATGGAAACAATCGAAGCAATTGCAACTGTTGCACTTAACACGACAATCAGCAGTACACCTACCGCTACTCCAATGGATAATCTTCCCCGGATAGATTTGAAAAATTTTCTTGATTTTTTCATTCTTTTCTTCTCCTTTGTTTACACAACTTCCCCAGACTCACGATAGCACTTTTTCCAGTCTGACGCAATAAAATTTCCTGTCAGAATTGTATTTTTATTACTTTCATTGTATAAAAAGAAAATAGAAAATACTGCCTGCCATTTTTCCTAAAGCAGCAAATAAAAGAGCGATTCCGAGTCCATGCCGGAAGCCGATTCTTCTTGAAAAAATCGGAATGGAATTCAGCATTTCCGCAATGGCAAGTGCCAGACACCCCACAAACATTCCCGCAAAAAGTCCGAACACAATAAGGAATACCGTTCCAAGCCAGAAGGGCAGAATTCCTTCTCCCAGGGATTTATAAAATACGCTGGCGCATCCCCCTAAAATTGTTCCGAAAACAACCGCCTCTTCTAAGGCAAATATATGCCTTGCCACATGCATTTTTCCGGCAAACCGCGGTACCAGTCCCACTGAGGCAAGCACCGTAAACACACCGGCGGAGGCCAGTACCCCAAAGCTTATTCCACATACCCCCAACAGAACATGCATCCAGAAACTAAACATCGAGTGTATCCCCCTGTCTGTCCGAGGTTTCGATCAGTGCCGTATTCACATCTGTCTCATAAATACGCATTTCTACCTCAATCGGTGTCGGATCCTTCGTGATCCTCCGTCCTCCGATATGATTAAAGAACACAATAATTCCAATCGCAAGCCCTATGGAATAGGAAATTTCCAGAATGTTTATCCCTTTTGCGGGTGTACCAACCACTGCTGTATGCAGCTTGTCAAACAGCTCATAAATTCCGATGTCATTGTGAAAGGCCATAATCGTAAACGAAGTGCCAAAAAACGTAATCATTGAGACAAATGCCAGTTTCAGCCACTGTACCGGTCCCTTATGCTTCTCTACATCGATCCATTCAAGCAGTACCGCTGTTTCTCCCAGATTCTCCACCTGGATTCCCGGATACTCCTTTGTAATCAGCTCAATCACCTTCAACATGCTGATTACCTGCCGCTTCGGCTCCTCCTTATGAAACTGGAATACCGTAAGCGCCTTTACCTTCGCCATAATATGTTCATCCGCACAAAACACAGAGGCAATGTCCCCGACGCTGACGCGCGGTTCCTTCACCTCTGTGTTCTGATCTGCCTTAATATATAAAATTTTGTTTGTTCCGCTTTCACTGCTCATACCATCCCTGCTCCGTTTCCAATATCATTTAAAATACGGTTCTCTGCTTTTTCAGAGATAGTATGTGCGGAACCTGTGCTTTTCATACTGTATAACTTTTGAATCTTACACTCTCTATAATCTTTGTAACTTATCTGCTGAATGATTGTGAACCATTCAGCCCCAATCGGAGGTTAAGATTTCCTCACAGCCATCATAGCAGTAAGGTCACGGAACAGTTTTGGATATATTACTAATGAAATTGTAATTTATATCCAAAATGAAGCATTTACAGTCAAAATAGGAAGCTATTTTGACGTATATTGGATATAAATAGAAAATATGAAGCACTTATACCCAAAAACCAAAGAAATCCTGGATATAAATGCCTCAAAAAACTGTAATATGTCCAAAACAGGAAACCAGCAGCCAGCAGATGTTCCATCAGGGATTGTATTTAATTTAAGAAGAATTGCATGACGACCGGATCATGATCCGAATACTCATATCCCCAGTCGGAATGTTTATAATAGTTAATTGCAATATTATCGGAAATAATAAATCCATCAAGCGTAACCGTCATGGTCGTTTCTTCATTATAAGGCTCATCTGCATTCCGGCAGGTATCATGTGCAATATCCTCGGCAGCCCTGAGGGTATCCATTCCCATACGAAAGCCTTCCGGAAGCTCTTCTCTCGGGAACGGCTGCGCCCATTCCGGCGCATTAGAGCTTGCATCTGCCCGGAGATTATGATTGAAGTCGCCTCCACAGATCACATAATTTCCGCGCGCATAGTCTGCTTTCATATCGACAAACAGCATACCAAGCTGACCGCTCCGCACCTCTTCACTGCTTCCATAGGCAGACAGATGCACATTATAAAGACAAAGCATCTTTCCGTTATCCACCGGTATTCTCGAAATGGAATAGCACCGGTCCAGATCGGTAAATTTACTGAATCCGGTTGAAATCGGCAGGCTTCTGCGAATCGCATCCGTGATTTCTCCTCTCGAATACGTCACCAGTCCGGATTGGTTTGCCCCGTGCGGTTCCCATGGCGGCACCATCAGATACGGCGAATCATAATTCTGCGCAAAGGTATAATAATACCCTGTCACGAACTCATTGAGCAGATCCAGCTCATTGACATGATAAGAACGCGTTCCGTCAATATCCACTTCCTGCAGGAAAACAAAGTCTGCCGCTGTATTATTGATGACATCTCCCACACCACAGATATCCGCAATCACGCTCTCTTCATCTTTGGCTCTGGAATACTTTCCCCCATCCATAAAGAAGCTGTAATCCCGCTGATAAGCTCCAAAGCCGATGTTGTAGGTCATAATCCAGTACGCTTTCCCTGTCGTAATGGAAGCCCTGTCCTCAAACTGTGCATATTCTCCGGACTGGGAAACGCTCAGGGACTGGTTATCCGGCAGCCGGTGATATGCCACCATGACATAAATCACATAGCCAATGCACACCGCCAGTAAAACAGCCAGTAGAATTCCTATTTTTCGCAGTATCTTCTTCAAAATGCCTCCGTTCTGCCCATAAAACATATAACTATTCAGATACCCTTATCTTAACAGTTAATCATAAGACAACACATAATTTACGCAGGAAGAAAGTTGCAGGGGCAACTCATGATCCCTGACCTCATAGATCCTTCCTGTGGTAAGCTCCTTCACCGTCTTCACATTCTCTTTAAAGTGAAGGGTCACATGTTCATAATACGCCACATCGGAGCGTAAAATCAACTTATTATTGTCATACAGGAACATCTGGATGCCGCTGTTTCCTTCCATATGTACCGGAAGTCCTGCACAGAGTGCCTTGCGGATCACCGAAAGCACAGCTGCCGGGTAATGATACAGATCCCCCATATTGTCCGGAATTGTTACAACATAGAGATGCCCCTCCGCATAGGTACAACGGAGCACGATCGGGAAATTATTTCCCGTTCCATAGCCTGCTGCCAGCTCCCACACATCATTGGTGCAAAAGCTCATCTGTGGAATCAGCACCGGCTGATCTCCCTGATACTTTCCGAAGATATTAATGCCGCAATTATCGGTTCCTGCATATTCACTCACAATCGCCTTGCGTGAAGTATAAGAGACATTCATGAATTCATGCTGGAAGACTTCTCCCAGCTTTTCTACAAAGCCGCTTGTCACTACCACATCACAGCCCTTCATCAGGCTGTCCTTCATCTTCTCCACGATTTCGCCATCATCGGCAGCACTTTCGGCTAAGAATACCACCTTTTCTCCTTCCGGATAATGCATATGCGCTTCAAAAGGAATGCCGCACATGCCAAGATAGCTGTGCAGATTATCCTCTCCTGCGGAGTGTCCCGGGCGGTATGCCGCAACCCCGATGGGATTGCCAAGCTCTCCTACATATTCGTCCACTTCCTCAAACATTTCTCCCACTGCTGCCGGGAATAAACGGAAGTCCTGAGCTTCGATCAGCGATCCAAGGCAGAACAGTGTCACTTCCTTTGCCTTCGCAAACAGGGTGAGATACCCCTGCTCCAGATAGGAGGTCAGGTTATAGGAGCATTCATACGGATCGAACCAGCCGCCTAAGTTTCTTCCGGGTGCCGCACTTTCCAGATAACGCATGACGAAATAGCTTAAGTACTTCGGCAGATGCTGTCCTGCATAATCCGGATTCCGGGTTTCCGTACCGGTATAAATCGTGTCCGCAATCTGCGGCTGTGTCGTCAGGTCATAACCGGTTTCATTGTATACCTCAAACCACTGCGGATACTTGATGATCACATTCATATCCGGATTGATACTCTTTGCAGTCTTCATCACGACCTCTTCCGTGATGTATTTCATCTTTTCAAGACGGAACTCCTTCCAGCTCTTCGATCCCTTCTGTTCAATACATTTCCGGCATCTGCAATTATAAAAATAGAAATCATCAAAGATCAGTTCATCAAAAATTTCAGCATTCAATGCAACGGCCTTACGAAGGATTTCCACATCCTCCTCACTTGTATAACACAGGGAATTAAACCCATCGTTCTGATCTGCCGCACAGGTCGTAATGCCTCCCGAGGTGGCGATTCCTTTACTCTCAAAGTACGCTTTCACCTTAAGGAGCTGCTCCTTCGTTGCCCACTCCATTCCCCGGAAGCATTCAATGTAAGCCCTTCCCAGCTTCACATTCTTATAAAGAAGCGCAAACTTCCGGTCAAACTCTTCCAGATCCTGAATCTCATTCACATTCCCTACCGGACAGTACACTGCCACATTAAAATTCTGATAACTCATCTTCTGTTCCCGCTCGATGAGCCCCTTATTCTTCATCTTTTCCATCGTGCTTACCTCCATTGCGTAACCGGATCGCCCAAAGGCCTTCTCTTCCCCGTTTGATCCCTTATTTTCTTCTACGCTATCACAGAGCCTTACCGAATGCTAGAACACATCTTGTTATTAATCGTAGGTTTCTCTTATCGGTAATGAAACTTGCCCCCAATAACACATTATTGCCCCTCCATTATTGTGCATCGGGTTCCAATCGATGCATCCACTTCTTTCTTTGGAATACTGCCATTGAAATTCCGAAACGGATACATTCCTCCAACGACAGAAGAAAATATACCCATGCAACAGGCAGATTCAAGACAAATGCTCCCAGCAGCCCCAACGGAACGCCAAAGCACCATGTACCGATCACATCAATAAACATGACATATTTTGTTCGACCACCGCTACGCAGGATGCCGCCACCCAGGATCATATTCAGTACCTTAAAGGGTACAACCAGTGCATATGCAAAAAGAAGCTGTCGCGTCATGGTTTTGACCGCCTCATCCACCTGATAGATGTCCACATAGATGCCGCTGAACAAAACTACCGCAACGGAAAGAAACACGGATCCGGCAGTGCCATAAAGCAGCATTTTTTTCGATGCCCCAAACGCATCTTCCGTCTCACCGCTGCCCAGCCGCTTTCCGATGATCACGCCGGCCGCCTGAGACAGACCGCTCAATGCACCGATCACAATTCCCTGGACAGGATTCGTCAGGGTCATGGCAGCACTTGCATCGGTACTCATATGTCCGTAGATTGCTGCATAGATATTTTCTCCCAGACTCCACATTACTTCGCATACCAGCAGCGGCAGCAGCATGGACAAATACTGCCCCCAATCTAATCGTGCTACCACGGCTCTTTGAGGTTCTTCCTCCCTTTGGGCAGGCAGCTTTCTAAGAAACAGTAACAGCATCAACAGAAAATTTGCACATTGGGAAATAACCGTGGCAATAGCCGCCCCCTTTATACCCATGGGTGCAAGCCCCAGCTTTCCAAAAATAAGAATGTAATTCAGCCCTGTATTCAGCAGCGCCGCCACAATACTGGCATACAAAGGCAGCCGGGGCTTTTCCATACAACGCAGCAATGTGGAAAGCATAGTCGCTCCGGCCATGGGTGCAAATGTACCGGAAATCAGCATCAGGTATTCCGCTGCGGTCTGACAGGTTTGAGCGTCCTTCGTATAAGCGCCCATAATTCTTAAGGGAAACAAGGTACAGATCACCATGAAGATTCCTGCAATACCGGTGCCCAGCAATAAGTTTGTGAGGAAACTCCTCCGGACTTCGGTTCTGTTTTTCTGCCCCAGATATTGAGAGATCATAATTCCGGCGACCGCACCAATGGCAGCGATCACTACAGAATATATGGATGCAAACTTTCCGGCCAATCCCACACCTGCCACATTGATTTCACCCAGCTGCCCTATCATAATCTGATCCACCATACTGAATGAGGATTGCAGCATGGACTGCAATGCCACAGGAATTGCCAGCGCACACACGGACTTAAAAAAGGTATCCTTTGTTTTCATAATGCACCTCCCGGTTCGTTTGTTTTAATTTTAAACTTCGAGAGGTATAAACGCAAAGGTTAAACGCATAACCACTTACAAAATATAAAGAGTATTCTTGTGCAATTTTACTATTTTCGTTTGCAGGTGCTGTCCCGTATCACCAGCAAAACAGGCAGTCTGATCTCGGTACTGGTAGGTGTTCCCTCCCGTAGCTCCTGCAGCTTTTCAATGGCAATTTTCGCACGCAAAGCACCATCCTGTTTGACTGTAGTTAAGGCCGGATGCACCATTTCACACATTGGTGTATCATCAAAGCCTGCTATGGAAATATCCCCTGGCACAGAAAATCCCTCCTCTGTCAAAAAGTGCATCAATTCTATGGCATAGTAATCCGATACCACAAAGACGGCAGATACCTGCCGGAACCTTTCCAAATGCTCCTGATAAAATGCCATTCTCTGCTGCTTCTGCATAGGGATCACCAGCAGCTCTGCCTTTCCGGGTACAAATCCTTTGCAAAAGCCCTGGTATCGTTCCATATCCATGCAGATGGTGTTATCAGAAATACAAAGGGCTCTTTCATGACCTAATTCCCGGAAATGGCAACCCACCTGAAATCCACCGCTGAAATTATCAATGGTGAGGTTCAGAATCCGCTCCGGATGATCACAGATGCCATCATAAACAGCAAAAGGAATTCTCATATGGTTACGCAGGTATGTATAATCCTGATTGCAAAAACCGATGACCACGATTCCATCCATATTCCACATGGAGGCAAATTGAATGATCTCCCTGGCACACTTGGCTTTTTTTACCATCATAAATTGCCCACTGGCTTCGATTTCGGTAGAAAGACAATTCAGCGAGGAAGAGATAAAAAAGTCCTCCAGGGTGTGTCCCCCGTATTTTTCATGGTCGTTGATAAAAACGCCGATAATCCGGGAACGATTTTGCGCGAGCAAAATTCCTGCCATGCTGGGGATATACTGCCGCTGTTCAAGCAGCGCTGTCACCCGTTGGACAGTTTCATCGGAAACCTTGTTTGTTTTTCCGTGAATCACATTGGAAACTGTTGCCGTACTCAGTCCCAACTCCTCCGCAATATCACATATCCGCACACGCTGCTCCATAGCATTTCCTCCTAATTATGCGCCATTTTATTCTATTCTATCCAAAATATGGCGACAGGTCAAAGGTTATCCGCTTAACCTTTGTAGCAAAAAACATCTGACTTCCTGTTAGAAATCAGACGTTTTTCATCAGGTTAACCACCTCACCCGGCAAACTCCACCGCATGCGCCACACCGGGAATGGACTTTCCTTCATTGAAGCTGACCTTGCTAAGAAGGGCTCCCGTTGGTACGAAAAGCACGCGCTTATAGCTTCCTTCCTTTAACTTCTTTAAGATCAGGGCGGCAAGTGTTACGGCAGCGCAGCCACACCCGCTTCCTCCCGAATGTGCGTCCTGCGATTCATCATAGATTTCGATTCCGCAGTCCATATGCTGTACGGTGATGTCGATCCCCTTTTTCTTAAGCAGATCAAAGAGTGCGGTCTGACCGACCATGCCAAGATCGCCGGTAATGATCCGGTCATAATCCTCCGGCTTGCGCTGGAAATCCCGGAGATGGCGTTCGATGGTATCTGCGGCTGCGGGAGCCATACACGCACCCATATTCATGGAATCCTTGATTCCCATATCCACGATCTTTCCGATGGTAATCGCCGTTACCCTCGCATAATCCATCTCGCTTTTCTGTCCACTTAAGATAAACGCGCCGCTCCCTGTCACCGTTGTTGTTGCGGACATCGGACGCTGGTTCCCGTAATCGAGCGGAAAGCGGAATTCCTTCTCTGCACTGGCATAATGACTGGAGGTGACACAGGCTGCATTCTCCGTCATTCCACCTGCAATCATCATGGCTGCCATGGCGATGGTCAGTCCGCTCGTGGAACACGCTCCGTAAAGCCCCACGAACGGAATATCAAAATTCATATTTCCAAAGCTGCTTGCGATCGACTGTCCGAGCAGATCACCTGCAAACAGCAGATTAATGTTCTCCTTTTTTAACCCCGACTTTTCAATCGCTAGGGAGAGTGCTTCTCTCTGCAGGGCACTCTCTGCACCCTCCCAGGTATCCGCACCGAATTTATCATCCTCCGAAACCAGATCAAACAATTCTCCAAGCGGCCCCTGTCCTTCCTTTTTACTCACCACGGAAGCACACGACCGGATATAAACAGGCACCGGAATTTTAATCGTTCCCTTTCCCTGTTCAAAAATTGCGCCTACTGTTTCCTGCATAAAAAATCCCTCCTGCCTGTCAAAATAACTCTATTACCTTTATTTTGACAAATCAGAAGGGTTTTATTCATTATTAAAAAGATTCACTTCCTGCTTCTATCCAATCGGAATGACTCTTCCCATCTCTGCGGACGTCCGGTGGGAAATGGAAATCACGGTGCGCTCCCTGGATACCCGCTTTAAGGCCTGCAAAACTTCCTTTTCGGTTTCGGCATCCAGATTTGCCGTAATTTCATCAAGAAGCAGTAACTGGGGACTGGCCGCTGCGGCACGTGCAATAGACAGGAGCTGCCATTGTCCCTGGGAAAAAAGTTCCGGCGTACAGATTGTGTCATATCCATCCGGAAGCGCCTCAATCGTTTCCTGCAGACCGGTGAGGGAAGCAACATTTCTCACTTCCTGATCGGTAATGGATGAATCAAATAACGTAATCTGATCCTTCACGGTTCCCGGAACCATATGGAACGACTGCTCCACATAACCGAATAACCGGCGTTTCTCCTCATCCCGGATATCGGCCGCAGCTACCCCTTCAATCCGCACTTCTCCCTCCTGTGGTTCATAAAGTCCAAGCAGGAGTTTCAAAATCGTACTCTTTCCGGCTCCGGTACGTCCCATGAGCGTCACCTGTTCTCCCTGTTTTACCTGAAAGCTCAACTGTTTCAGGATCTTCCGCTCGTCATATCCAAACGTTACGTTCCTGAATTCCACAAACGCTCCTTCTTCCTTCTCTTTTGCTTCTTCCTTCGAAACCACCTTCTGTTCCGGAAGCTCCTCCATGGAAAGGAATTCGTTGATTCTGCGGATGCCGGCAACCGCGGACTGAATCGTCTGGATCTCCATGCCAAGGCTTTCTACCGGCGTAAAAATCTGTGAAATATAATTCATGACTGCTACGGCCGTACCGGCTGACATTCCAAATAACGTAAGCACGCGCGGGCTTCCCGATGCCGAAAGCAGCATGACACTGGCAACGACTATCGCATTTAAGATCAGGATCACCGGAGAATACACCGCATCATAGAAGTTGGTTTTCTCCATGGCACGGTAGCTGTCCTCAATATATTCGTCGTATTTCCGTTCCATATAACTTTCCTTGGAAAGACAGTGAATGGTACGGATATTGTGCAGGGTTTCCGGAACGTGTCCCGATGCGCGGCTGACCGCTTTCCGGTTCTGTAACTGCGAAACCAGCATATTCTTCTGCACATAACGGGTAAACACAAACAGGAACGGTAACAGAATCAGTAAAATAATCGATAATCCGCGGTTCTGAAACCAGATCACCACAAGGATACTGATGATCTTGCAGGCATCGGCAAACATACTGACAATTCCTGAAGTAAACAGGTTCTCAACCGTGTCCACATCACCGACAAACCGCGATACCACCGCGCCCGGCTCCTGCTTATTTAAATCATCTGCCTTTAAATGTACAAGCTTTTCCATCAGGCTGCTGCGCAGGGCGTGCGTCATTTTCTGACCGAATACGATCAACAGTCCTTCTCTTGTCGATTCCATAAGCCCCGTTAAGGCCAGCATGCCAAAATAAGCCAGAATCCATCCAAAGCCTGTCATCTTCTGTGTGGTCAGTCCATCAATAATCCGTGCCAGAATCATGGGCGGCACGAGGGATAACAGAATGGCTCCACAGACCGAAATCACAATTCCGGTTACCAGAAGCAGGTGCTTTCGCATCACCAGTAAAATCATTTTGGATACGCTTCTATGCTTCATGCTGCACACCTCCTTCCTGATCCTCAAACAATCGCCGGTATTCCGGAACCTCTTTCAGCAGTTCTTCATGGGTTCCGACAACCGTACTACCCTGTTCCATCCAGATGACCTTCGACAGCTTCGGGAACAGATACAGCCGGTGTGAAATCAGTAGCACCATACTATTTCCTGCTTCCTTCTGCAGATTCTTAAAAATCTCCTGTTCGGTATTCCGGTCCAGCGCCGAAAACGGATCATCCAGAATCAACAATGGCCGCTTATGGCATAAGGTTCTTGCAAGGGACAGTCTCTGTGCCTGACCACCGGAAAGCCTTACGCCGCTGCTTCCGATTCTGGTCTGTAATCCATCCTCCATGGCATCGGCTTCTTCCTTCAGGCACACCTGTCTTAAGTACTCTCCTGCATCACCGTCATCTCCCATGAGAACATTGTTTTCGATGGTGTCATTCATCAGTTCCGGATCATGCCCCAGATAGCCGACCGAGGCGGTGCGCCTGGAAGTCTCCATATCCGCCAACTCCACGCCATCGAATTGGATGCTTCCTTCGTATGGATATTCACATAAGAAGACCTTGCCCAGTGTGGATTTTCCACAGGCTACCGGTCCCGTAATTCCGATGATCTCACCTGCATGCGCCGTAAAAGAAAGATCGTGGATGATCTCCTTTGCCTGCGGATAGGCAAACCGCAGATGCTCGACCTGCATTTGACGGATCTGCGCGGGCTCCTGCGCCTTGCTCTCTTCCGGCATTTTCAGAAGCGGACGGATTCTCTTCCAGGAAACCTGTGCCTTATGTACCGCATTAAAAAGCTTCGCTGCGCTCGATGCCTTGGTGGAAAGCTTGGTAAAGCAGGACAGGAAGGTCGTAAACATCGCAATGTCAAATGCAGTCCAGCCAATGCCCAATACATTTCTTCCACCAAAATATAAAATAAACAAAACACCGGCCATTGCCGTCACCCGGTATACGGGAGGCAGTACGGCATTCCAGATATTGGCTTTTACCGCCGACTTCTCATATGCAGTCAGATTCTCCTCGTAAGCGTTCTGCCGCTCCTTTTCGCAGCCGAAAACACGATAGGTCACTGCATTGGACGCCCGGTCCAGGGTTGCCGTGCTCAGCCGGCCCGACTGCTCCTTATAGGCTGCCCCGTTTCTCTGGATCAGAACCTTCATCTTTTCTGCCAGATAATAGGACACCGGTGGGAAGATCATACATAACAGTGCAAGACGCCAGTCATACCATAACAGCATACAGGCATAGGCAAGCAGCGCCACTCCGGTATCAAAGATCTCCGTGGTAAATTTCCGCATCCCCTCCACGCAGTCATCCACATCGAGGATCGCTTTCGTCATCACATTGCCGACGCCCTCCTCCTGAAGCTGCGCCCGGCTTTTGCGGACCAGCGTTCCGTATAGAATCTGCTTCATTCTCCGGTTTACATTGTTGGCAAACCGCCGCACATAAAACCGCTTTGCATAGCGCGAGATCTGTACCACTGCAATCGCTGCAACATAGGCAAGTACCAGATAGAGCATATCCCGGAGCGTTGCTTTGCCATTCAGAATATCGATGAGACGCCCCGTCATCTGTCCTTCAAAATACGGACCTGCCAAAAGCCCCACATTATAGATTAATCCCGATATGGTTACAATCAGCAGTACCAGCCATTCTGCTTTAAAATAAGACATTACCTGATCCGGTTTAAATTCTTTTCGTTTCATCTGCTTATACCCCGTGTTCCATCAGAAACTGCTTCCAAAGTTCATTGTATTTGCCAAGAAGATGGATCTGGTCATGCGTATATTCTGCATTCAGATCTCCATTTTCATCGCAGACTGCTTCATTCATATCAATGTAAAAGAATGTTTCGTTATCGGCAAGCGTTGCAATCGCATTGTTTCTTGCATTGATGTTGCTGTTATTAAAGATGGCATCCGAACTGCTCTTCTGTCCGGATACTCTCATATTGGCTTCAATGATGATCTTAGCCTCCGGTGCCAGTTCATGAAGGGTGTCCACAACCTCCGTGTACTTTTCCATGAAATCCTCGGTCGTTCCGCGTCCTAACTCATTAATGCCCATCATGATATAGATTTTACCATAATGCTTTGCGGAAAGCACCTCTTCCACCGTACCTTTTCCTTTGAAGTTCTCATCCATCACCTTATAAATGGTAAGCGAGGTTTCACACAGGAAATCCGCATGCTCGGAAAGATCCGTATAATCACATAAGCCTACCGTTCTCGAATCCCCGATAAACAATGCATCATCAAAATAACTCTCATCCACCTGCTTAAAATCATAGGCTAATGCACGCTGCACGCCTGCATCGCCATAAATATCCGCAGAAATATGATTGATATATTCGTCGTAGGTGCTCTCCCGCAGCGGCTCCAGGCGCTCCAGTGGAGCTTTCAGGTCATTACCCGAAACGGTCCCTTCTTCTTCCTGTAAAGAGTTTCCGGGCACATCGGCAATAATCTCCTGCTCCAGAGAATTTCCGGATACATCGCTCATCTGTCCTTCCTGTTCCTGCTGCGATCCTGCCTCTGCCCCTGTTTCCGCATTCTGTGCTTCTCCCACTTCACCATCTACATTTCCCAGTTCCTGTGCTTCTTCCTGCGAACCTTCCTTCAGCTCGTCAATCTTCTGTTTTCTTGCAAGGATCTCTGCCTTCTTTGCTTCATCAAAGAGATCCCAGGGATAAATTTCATCGTTGATTCCCGTAAATACCATGGCTAACAGTGGCTGCTTTAAGGGATCATATTCCTGTGTTGCATAAATATTGTGAAATCCGCACAATGCTGCAATCGTCAGCAGCACTGTTCCCAACAGGATTCCTGCAAGGAGTGGACAGTTTTTCCAAAAATTCTTCATCGTCATACGACCTTTCTCGGAAAGTATTAGAAGTTCAGGTACATAAACGGATTTCCTGCCGTACTCGAAATGAAATAAATGCTGAGCCAGAACAGGACAAATAACAACAGAATCACAAACGGATTCTTTCTATGCTTTTCATAGAAATCAAATACTGCCGGAATACAAAGCACAATTCCTACTGCAAAAAGAGCGCCGTAACTTTGCAGATATTTCACAATATCCTGTGTATTCACCGCAACACCATTGTCTGCAAACAGTGGGAACAGTCTGCTGAAGTATATGACAAGCTGCCTAAGATCGGTAATGGCAAATACCACCCAGCTTAACGGAATGAGGATCACTAGATAAATATGTCCCAGTACCGGCAGTTTCTGCAAATATTTTCCATACCATAGCTTTTCCATCATAATGAGCAGTCCAAGAATGGCTCCCCAGAGCAGAAAATTCACACCTTCACCATGCCAGAGTCCGGTAAGAAGCCAGACTACCGCAAGGTTAAACACCATCTTTCCTTTGCCGCAACGGCTTCCTCCCATCGGGAAATACACATAATCACGAAACCATCTTCCGAGCGTCATATGCCATGTGCGGTAAAACTCCGAGATGCTTTTGGACGCATAAGGATGGTGAAAGTTTTCGATAAAATCAAAACCAAGCATCATCATCAGACCGGATACCATGAGGGAATATCCCCAGAAATCAAAATAAAGCTGCAGGGAATACCCCACTGCACCAAGCCATGCAAGCGGTGTGGATATACTTTGATAGCCGATCATCTGCAAATCCTTCCAGAGAATCGCAAGACGGTCTGCAAGCAGCACCTTCATGGACAGACCAATCACAAAATACTGTAATCCATCCTCAAATCCTTCCAGGAAATAATGCCGGATGGCATAGGTCTGCCCTTCCTCATAACGCATGACCGGTCCCTGTGCAATCTGCGGAAATACCATAAAATACAGGGCTGCATCCATAAACTTCGGGCTTTCCGTAATCTCTCCCCGGTACAGGTCAGCCTGATAGGAAATCATCTTAAAGATATAAAAACTGATTCCAAGTGGCAGTAACGATCCTGACACAAATACCCCCAACGTCTTAAATGCAATGAGAACCGCCACATCCACACATACGATGCCGGTCAGATACCTCTTTCTTGCAATCTTATGCCACTCACGAATCTCATATCCGCACCGCTGGTTCCACATCTGCTTCCCGATAAAGTAATTGAGCCAGGTGAGAAAAATAAGTAATAAAATAAAAACCGGTTCCCCCATAGCATAAAACACAATACTGCCAATGAGCAATATCGTGTTTCTGTGTTTTGCAGGAAACGCATAATATAAGATCAAAAAGACCGGTAAAAACCGGAACATAAATTCCAAACTGGCAAAGCTGATCATCTTTTGTCTTCTCTCTATCTGTTCTCTTCAAATTTCTGTCTTTTCATATTTCTTAAGTTCAAAGCTTACTATCTTCTCATGCTCACGGAGCAGCCTTTCAGAACAGAACTGTCCAGAGCCAGTAAACAAGCCCTAACACCCAGCTTGTAAAAATTCCATACAGAATAACGGGGCCTGCAATCGTAAAAATTTTACACCCCACGCCGAACACCCAGCCTTCCTTCTTAAACTCAATCGCCGGAGCTGCTACCGAATTGGCAAATCCGGTAATCGGAACAAGTGCCCCTGCTCCCGCAAAGGTAACAATCTTCGAGTACACATGAAAGCCCGTCAGAAGTACGCTTAATGCAATCAGGGAAAGGGAACAGATACTTCCTGCCTGCTGCTCGTCCATACCGAGCTTCTGTATCGCCAGATTTGTAATGAGCTGCCCCAGTACACAGATCAGCCCTCCCACCAAAAAGGCCTTCGCCATCTGCTTCCAGAGCTGATAGGTGGGTGTAATTTTCTTGACATATTCTTTATATTCTTCTGACATAATTTTTCTCCTTTTTGTCTATAGGATATGAAATCATGTCCGGAATATACATGCTCTTTTCACAAACTTACCTTTTATTTGCTCTGTTTATAAACAGGATCCGCCGGATATCCACCCTTCAATTTCTGCATACCGCGCTGGATGGCGTCCTTGGAATTCTTCCAGTCCGCATCCTTGTTGCGGTAATCAAATTTTTCAACAAGCCACGAAACATCCTCCTGCAGCCGTTCCATATTGGTCTTCATCAGCCGGAACATTGCCGGATAAAACTCTGCCTTTTCCTTATCATTCAGACGGCTCTCTGCACCCTCGCACAGATCCCCGAAGTGCGGCAGACAAAAACCTTTTCCGTTTAATACCTTTTCCTTAAACGCCGCATCCTTGGTATAAAGATAAAAGAACGTATCCAGATACCGCTCATAGGTATCGGCAAACTGCCGGCAGATATAACAGGACTTTTCCTTCTCGCGCACCCACGCTCCGATGGAGTTGGTGGTGTCCGCCGGTTTCTTCATCCTTGCCATAAATCCGGACTTGCCCGGCGTGAATTTGTTAAACTGCTCCTGCAGCTCCTGATTCATCTTCTTATAATGAGTTTTTAAAATCCAGCCGTTTCCGAGTGTATTTCCGTAATCAAACATCTTCTTAAAATGCATCCGGCAAAAACCCGTGCGGTCCGTAATCTCCCGGACATCACTCTCCATATAAGAGGATCCGGAGCCCAGCACAAAATCAAGTAAATCCTGCTCCACCTCCCGTTCAATAAAGCAGAACGGGCATTCATCATCCGCATTGACCGCATCGTTTAACGGTATCGTATATAATTTTTCTTTCATACCAAAACCTCCGGTTTCTTTGTTCCCAGCAAACGCATGGTTCCCAGATATTGTTTTAATTCCTGATGATAAAGCTCCGGCTGAAAGGAGCCGTCAAAGAAATGCCTGCGCATCAGTCCTTCTGTCGTAAAACGAATCACTTCTGAAAGCTGCTCGCGGCTTAACCGTTCATCCAGTTCTTCCCCTGTAGCCTGACTTAAAATCTGCGCATACTTCTCACTTAAAATATTCCGCTTGTCCTCGGTTTCTACCAGTACCTCACTGACATTTTCCAGTCTGCTGTTATTCAAAAAAAGCATCATACACGGATAATTGCGCATGACCTGAAGCTCTGCTTCCTTGATCTGCTCCACCAGACGGAAATAATCGGTTTCTTCCTTATCGACGCCTGTAGTCAATTCCAGAATTACATAGCGGATGCTGTAATCGTAAATAAACGAATACAGTCCCAGCTTGCTTACAAAATAATGAAACAGTAACCCCTTACTGATTCCCGCCTCACGGACAATATCATCCGTACTTGCATGTGCATAGCCGTTCATGGCAAACACTTTTAAGGAGGCATTGATCATACGATCCTGCTTCTCCTTCTTCAAATCAAAAAACTTCTCATTCATACCCCAGTATCCCTTCCAATTGACTTTCTTAGTCGAAGAAAAATATAACATATTTCTCTCATGGATTCAAGATGACCGAAGGTATCAATCCCGGAAATTCATCTGGAAAATTTTATAAATTTTTTTGAAACTGTTTCGTATAATTTTCTTTTCTTTTTTCCAAAATAGTATTAAGATATACGTATCGAATAATATATATGATGTTGTAACGATTCAATACCTTCACAGTTACAGTTTGTTACAGAAAGGAGTACGTATATGTCCAAGAAATTTGGTAAGTTTTTATTATTTTCTGCTGTAGCAGGTGCCGCTGCTTATGGTGCTTATCAGTATCTGCAGAAGAAAGATAAAGCAACGGTTCTTTCCGGTAATGAGGAAGACGAGGATCCGGATGATTTTAACGAAGATCTGGATGAAGATTCTGCCTCTTCAAAAGAACGTTCCTATGTTTCCCTGAATCTTAATAAAGCAGAGGCTTTTGCAACCGAGGCTTTCCAGAAAGCCAAAGAAGTCATTACCGATTCCGTTCAGAAGGTGAAAGAAACCGTGATGGAATCCGCTGAGAAGTCCGAAACAAAGCCTGTGGAGGCTGCCGAAGAAGCTGCCAGTGAAGAAGCTCCTGCTAAGGAACCTGCTTCCGAAGAGGCTGCTTCCGAAACAGAAGAAGCTCCCGCTCCCGAAGCTCCGGCAGAGGAACCTGCCACGGAAAGCACCGAGCCTGTTACCGAAGAATTTCCTCTGGAATAAAAACAGATGAAAGGAATTTTTCTAAACATCAATAAATGAGCATTTAAAAAGCTGTGTGGACCATGCCACACAGCTTTCTATTTTTCTTATTTCTTTTTGCTTCTCTTCTGTTGCCGGACTTACCCAATGCTACTTTGCGGTCTTTTCCCTGATGAGTGCAATCAGTTCATCCTTCATATCCCTTGCCTTATCCTTAATTCTCGGTGTCGCCGAGGTAGAAGTCAGGATTGCCGCAATCATCTTCGTTGCAACATCATACTGACCGATATCCATGGCAAGAGCTGCCACCAGATAATCCACAGTCATTTCATCCATACCACACATCGGATAGTTGCTCTCGGTCATGCGGGCATTTACGAATCCTTCATAGGCATTCTTTAAATATTCCAGCTCCTGCTCCTTAAGTTCCTTTAACCTCGTCGTATCCTCCGGTGCTTCCTTTAAAAGCTCTTCCTTCATGCAACGTACCAGCCAGCCGCATTTCAGACAGATGTAAGCCTTTTCACTTGCTTTGGCATGCTTTACAATCGCATTTAAAAGGCACATTTTGTTGCGTTCCAGTGCTTCTTCCAGAGTATAGGTTTCCTTTTCTTCGGTGTTCCCCTGATAGGAGCTTGAAATATTCTCACGGATTGCTTTGGCCTGTGACGGTGCCAGTGCTCCGAAATATCTGCCCAGAGCTGCGTATCCGCATTTCGGGCACACGATTGCCTCATACTTTAACGGTTCAATGTCATCGTGAACCGGTCTTAAATCCCGGTCCATATGAACCAGTCTGGCACGATTGGCTTTTACAGTGATATCCTTAAACTTTGTTGCACATACCGGACAGTCGTAGGTTTTGGAAAACAGATAGTCCTTTTCTTTATCCTGCGGCACCTCTTCCTCTTTTACTTCTTCCCTTTTTACTTCCTGTTCCTTTTCTTTTTCTTCTTCATACAAGTTCAGATTGTCCAGATTTTTTAATCCAAGTTTCTCTAATCCTGCCAATAATCCTGCCATAATTTACTCACTTTCTTTCCTGTTCTTTATGCCTTAGGTAAGACATAGGAACTCTTTAATGATACTACACGGTTAAATACCGGCTTTCCTTCCGTGGAATCTTTATAGTCCACACAGAAGAAGCCCTGTCTTACGAACTGGAAGCTTTCATATGCCTTTGCATCTGCAAGCACCGGCTCTACATAGCAATTCTCCAACGTGGTAAGAGAATTGGGATTGAGATTCAGACTTCCGTCCTCCTCATTGTATACGCCCTTTTCCTCGTCAATGATGTTCTCATATAAACGTACGGTAGCTTTCACCGCTTCCTTCGCAGATACCCAGTGAATGGTTCCCTTGACCTTACGGTCTGCATTACCACCCTTGGTAGCCGGATCATAGGTACAATGTACTTCGATCACATTGCCGTCCGCATCCTTCACACAGCCGGTACAGGTTACAAAGTATGCATTCATCAGACGTACTTCATTTCCGGGGAAAAGACGGAAATACTTCTTCGGCGGCTCTTCCATGAAATCTTCACGCTCGATATATAATTCTCTGCCAAAAGGTACTTTACGGCTTCCTAAGGATTCATTTTCAAGGTTGTTTGCGATCTCCAGCCATTCCGTCTGATCTTCCGGATAATTGTCAATGACAAGCTTTACCGGATCCAGAACGGCCATCACACGGGGGCGCTTCAATTTCAGGTCCTCACGGATACAGTACTCCAGCATCGCATAATCAGCAGAAGCATTCGCCTTGGAAACACCACACAGCTCCACGAAACGCTTAATGGATTCCGGTGTAAAGCCTCTGCGGCGAAGAGCTGCAATGGATACCAGTCTCGGATCATCCCATCCGTCCACAATGCCCTCTTCCACGAGTTTCTTGATGTAGCGCTTTCCGGTAACCACATTTGTCAGATACATCTTTGCAAACTCAATCTGCTTGGGCGGATGAGGATACTCCAGTTCACGTACCACCCAGTCATATAGAGGCCTATGATCCTCAAATTCCAGTGTACAGATGGAATGGGTAATTCCTTCAATCGCATCCTCGATCGGATGGGCGAAGTCATACATGGGATAAATGCACCAACGGTCTCCGGTGTTGTGATGCGTCATATGAGCCACACGATAGATAATCGGATCTCTCATGTTCATATTGGGAGATGCCATATCAATCTTCGCACGAAGAGTCTTCTCGCCATCAGCATATTCGCCATTCTTCATCTTCTCGAATAAGGCAAGGTTCTCCTCCACGCTGCGGTTCCGGCTGGGATCTTCCTTACCGGGCTCTGTAAGCGTTCCACGGTATTCTCTCATTTCGTCAGCGGTCAGATCGGACACATAAGCCTTTCCCTTCCAGATCAGCTTCACAGCACCCTCGTACATCTGGTCAAAGTAGTTGGATGCAAAGAACAGACGATCCTCCCAGTCTGCGCCAAGCCACTTGATATCTGCAAGAATGGATTCCACGAATTCCGATTTTTCTTTCGTCGGATTCGTATCGTCAAACCGCATGTTAAATTTGCCGCCGTATTCCTGTGCCAGGCCGTAGTTTAATAAGATACTCTTCGCGTGTCCGATATGAAGATATCCGTTCGGTTCCGGCGGAAATCGGGTGTGCACGGTATCGTATACGCCTTCCGCTAAATCTTTGTCAATGATCTGTTCAATAAAATTCTTGGATTCCATTCTTTTTCCTCCTCATTGATCCTTACTGCCATGCCCTCCTATGAGGTCATCTTCGGCAGATATTTTTCTTCAAACTGCTTTCTTGGCATCGGGCGGTCGAAATAATAGCCCTGCACCAGATCTACACACATATTCTTTAAGATATCAAACTGTACCTTGGTTTCCACGCCTTCCGCACAAAGGTTTACCCCGAGTGCCTCGGCAAGCTCTCCTACCATCCGCACAAAGGACTTCGCATAAGAGTCCTTATCCAGATCCTTGATAAAGCTCTGATCCACCTTGATGACATCAAACGGAATCTCCCGGATGTGGTTTAAGGACGAATATCCTGTTCCAAAGTCATCCAGTGCAATCCGCACACCAAGATCCTTGATCTTTGCTAAAATCTTCTTCATACGATCCATATCATCAATGGCAAGGCTCTCTGTTACCTCCAGTGTCAAATTGTGCGGCGAAAGTCCGGTATCCTTTAATGCATTCTGTACAATCTCCACAATATCCGTCTGCAGGAGCTGTACCACCGAAAGATTCACGTTCACGCGATGATTCGGATAGCCGTGCGTATTCCAGCTATGACAGATCTTACAGGACTCATATAACACATAGTTGCCGATCGGATTAATCAGCCCCAGATACTCTGCGAGTGGAATGAACTCCGAAGGCGGAATAAATCCAAGTTCCGAGCAGTTCCAGCGGATTAACGCCTCCGCACCGGTACATGAGAAGCCTTCTTTCGTAATATCTACGATCGGCTGGAAATAAATCTCAAATTCCTTAAAACTGTCCGCCGTTGCCTCACGCATATTCTTTTCCATGTCAAGCCGCTTTCCGGATCTTGCCGCAAAGCATTCCTCATAATATGCAATCCGGTTCTTGCCGCCCTTCTTGGCCTCATACATGGCAATATCCGCCATCTTAATGAGATCATGCACGTTGGCATCCTCTCCCGGGAATTCCACAATTCCCATACTCATGGTACAGTAATAATCAGAACCCCGCAAAAACCACGGCTTTAAGAAAATATCTTTAATATTGGTAATAATCTGCTCCCGCTTTTCATAAACTGCCGGTGAGAGAATAATTACAAACTCATCCCCACCCATACGGTAACAGGTGTCCTCAATGCCTTCAATCCGCTGCAGGCTGTGGGAAATGGCTTTTAACAGGACATCACCATACTGATGCCCCAGTCCATCATTGATATGCTTAAAATCGTCCAGATCAAGGTACAGCAGTAATCCCTTATCTTTCGTCCGCTTCGCAAGATCCACGAACTTCGCAAGATCACGTTCACAGCACATCCGGTTATACAAGCCGGTAAGGAAATCGGTATACGCCTGCTGTTCAATCTTTCTCTGATAAATTTTCTTATCGGTAATATCATAGAGCGCGCACAGAAGTACCGGACTTCCGTCTACCCACGGCATTCTGGTATAGTACAGATCATACCAGCGGTCTCTTTTGGTATAGTAAATCTCACAGACTCCCTTGTCACTTTCAATACTGTGCTCAAAAATGTCCTGAATCATCTGCCTCTTTAATTCCAGCTCAAAGGTCCGCCTCATATTACTGTTTGCAAACAGGATCTTCCCCGTGTTGAGATCTCTGACATAAACAGCGCTTCCGACATTATCCAGAATTCTTTCTAAGGATGCATACGAGCTTGCCAGTGAATTCTTCTGAATCCGGCGTGTCAGAATACTCTGGAGAATCTTCACTGAGTCATTGATGAATTTCACTTCCTCGATCTGCCATACCCGGCTGCCACTGCAGTCCCCGAAGCATACATACATGCCCGGTGTATGATTGACCATTACCGGAATCACAATAGCTGCCTTAAGTCCGATTGCTTCCATTTCCTTCCGTTCCTGTGCACTTGCAAGGGAACTTCCGGACAATACAACGGTTTTGTCCGTTTTCAAAATTTCCGGTAGCTGAAAACTTCCATCCTGCGGAATCTGAACAGTACTAATCCCTTTTCCCCAGAATGCAACAACCTCTACCCGTTCCGGCTCCTGTTTGATCTTATAAACGGCTCCCCCGGAAATACATAGGAACCGTGACACGATCTCAATAAGGTTCGTAATCACTGTTTCGATGGCATCTTCACTCTCAAGTAACTGCACCACATCGGTAAGTGCCTCTGTCCGGTGAAGACTCACGCTCATCTCCTTTTCCGAACTGCGGCTCCTGCGGCATTCCGCCTGCGCTGTCATAATGGACATCCGGTATCCAAGCAATACATTGGTAAAGTCACGCAGCGCATCCACCGCATGAATAAACTGCGCCTCCGTAAGTATCGTCTTGAATCCTTCAAGCGGAGGGTTTTCATAATCTCCGGTATCATATCCATCCACTAAAACACCATAAGCCAGCCAATTCAAGACCGGTTTTCCCTGCAGTTTGGCAGAAATGACTGCCACCCGCAGATTGGGATACGCCGTTGTCTCAATTGCCTGGTCTTCTAATGTACTTTCGGATACTCGGAGCAGCATATCCTGATACTGCTCCGCATCAATCATCTGTTCAATTATTGCGGTTTCATCCGCCTTCCCGCTAAAGGAAGTAAGCTGGACACCTTTGCCATCCAAACAGCACAGAAACACATTTGCCACATCACTGAAATGCTTCTGCCATTTTTCCAATTGTTTTTCATCTATAAAGGACTGCACAATGGCTGCTGCATCCTGCCCTAAAATATTCTCATCATAATTACTCACTGATAAAGAACCCCCTGCTTCCCATAAAGCCCTGGGATAGTATAGTTCTATTCTATTCATCTACGCTGTAGTTTGGTGCTTCTTTCGTAATATGAATATCATGAGGATGGCTTTCCTTTAAGGATGCCGCAGAAATCTTCACAAATCTGCCGTTCTCCTTAAGTTCCTCAATGGTTCTGGTTCCACAATATCCCATACCAGAACGAAGTCCGCCCATAAGCTGGAATACCGTATCCTCTACGGTTCCCTTATAAGCAACACGGCCTTCTACGCCTTCCGGTACAAGCTTCTTGGCATTTTCCTGGAAATAACGGTCCTTGCTGCCGTTTTCCATGGCAGCAATGGATCCCATGCCACGATATACCTTGTATTTACGTCCCTGATATAATTCAAAGGTTCCGGGACTTTCATCGCATCCTGCGAAAATACTTCCCATCATACATACATTTCCGCCTGCGGCAATCGCCTTGGTCATATCTCCGGAATACTTAATACCACCGTCTGCAATGATCGGAATACCGTACTCCCTGGCAACCGCATAAGCATCCATAATTGCAGAAATCTGCGGCACACCGATACCTGCGACAATACGTGTGGTACAGATGGAACCGGGACCGATACCAACCTTAACGGCATCAGCGCCTGCTTCAATTAATGCTCTGGTTCCTTCTCCGGTTGCCACATTACCTGCGATAACCTGCACATCGGGATACGCTTCCTTAATCATGCGCACACAACGCAATACATTCTCGGAATGTCCATGTGCGCAATCCAGAACAACCACATCAACCTTTGCTTTCACAAGCTCGCTGACACGGTCTAAGACATTCGCAGTAATACCAACGGCTGCACCACAAAGAAGACGTCCCTGATCGTCCTTTGCGGACAACGGATACTTGATCGTCTTCTCAATATCCTTAATGGTAATAAGTCCCTTTAAATTAAAATCTGCGTCCACGATCGGAAGCTTTTCCTTACGCGCCTTGGCAAGAATCTTCTTAGCGTCTTCGAGTGTAATTCCTTCCGGTGCGGTAATCAGTCCTTCGGATGTCATGGATTCCTTGATCTTCTTTGTAAAGTCTGTTTCAAACTTCAGATCACGGTTCGTAATGATACCAACCAGTTTACGTCCCTCTGTAATCGGCACACCGGATATACGGAACTTCGCCATTAATGCATCCGCATCTGCCAGTGTGTGTTCCGGGGACAGGGAAAACGGATCTGTGATGACTCCATTCTCGGATCTCTTCACCTTATCTACTTCCTCTGCCTGTGCCTCAATCGACATATTCTTGTGGATAATACCGATTCCACCCTGTCTTGCCATGGCAATCGCCATACGATGCTCTGTTACGGTATCCATGCCGGCACTCATCATCGGAATGTTGAGTTTGATCTTCTTTGTCAGCCATGTTGTTAAATCGACCTCATTTGGAACCACCTGGGAATAGGCTGGAACCAAAAGCACATCATCAAAGGTAATGCCTTCGCCAATAATCTGACCCATTTTCTCTCCTCCTAGTTTGTAATTTCTGTTTCTAATACATTATCTGCGTTTATATTTAATCCATAAACACCTTACGGGGTGCTATGAATTGAATCGCCTTCACCATTTCCTGATTCGGCTCGAAAATCACCTTCTGCTTTCCATCATAATAGAATACATAACGGTGATCCGGCTGCTGCTCCTCGCCGCTGCTGTAATCCACGGCCTTGTCCTGACGGTTCTTATAGTTATCCAAATGATATGATTTGATCGGTGCCATGACTTCCATTTTGCCCATATCAAAAGTTGCTACTTTTTTACGTCTGCTCTTGGCAAGCACCTTGTCCACCGTCAGTTCTTTATCTACATAGAGATATTCATATTCCACATCGGAATTCATGGAAACAAAATAAGCCCCCACGCCAATCACAATTGCTACAATAAAAAGTACCATATTAAAAGCAACCATGGCAAGCAGACCGATCATTACCGTAAGAATAATCAATAGCATTTTTAAAAATTTCATTGCAACAGATGTCTTTCTTTTAACCATCCATTCTACATAAGTATCGTTCATTTCCACGCCTCCGGATTTTCAAACATTTCACCATTTCAGAAATGAATCTTCTGCATCTCTTTCTGACCCCAGACACATTCCTGAATAGTTACTCTAAATAATAGTATATTTTCGTGAAACTTGCAAGAGATCATTTTTGTCTGACCGTTCAGAATTCAGCCATGCCATTCATAAGTTGCCGGACAAGCCGGCAACTTATTTCATGTCGGGCATCCGCCCTATAGAAACGATAGTACAGGATGAACTTTGTGAGCAAGCTCCCACGGTCATCCTGTACCATCGCTTCTGCATGGCTGATTGTTTACACAAATTTAATAATTGGGAACATTGACTTCTGTCTGTAATCTGGATTAAGATGATACAAGATGAAAAGGAGTGAACAAGTTTATGTCTAATGCTCATAATAAAGACGGAAAATACCGCGGAATCATTGATGAGATCCGCGAACAGCAGCGCAAAATGAAGGATATGACCTGGAAAGAACGCTTCGCGTACTACTGGGAATATTATAAGGTACACACCATTGTAACGATCGTGGCCATCATTGCCATTGTCTGCACGGCCCGTACCCTTATAAATACCAAGGACTATGCTTTCTATGGCCTAATGTTAAATGCCTATTCCCTGTCTTCGGATGTCATGTCCGATACTTTCAGTGAATATGCCGGAATTGACACCAATACCTATGACTGTTTCATGGATACCACTTCCACACTGACCTACGAAAATCCTACGGAATTCGATATGGCAACCATGCAGCGGATTGTTGCTGTCGTACAGACGAAAGAGCTCGATGCCGTGATCTTCGATTCCCAGTGCTTTGACCAGTATGCCGTCAACCAGATCTTCTATGATCTGCGTGAGATACTGACTCCGGAACAGATTAAGAAGTACGAACCCTACTTTTATTATGTAGATATGGATATTGTCCGTGCCCAGGAAGATGAGGATGTCATCGTTGATACCGATGCCATTGCTGCCAAAGGAAACCTGACCCTCGAAGAAATCCATGAACTTGCGGCTACCCGTATGGATCCTTCCACTATGGGCGATCCGGTTCCCGTAGGAATCGTCATGACGGATTCGCCTTTCGCCACAGAGTCGCATTCCTACGATGATCTGGTGCCGGTATTCGGAATCTCCGTAACCACCCAGCGTCTCGATACGGCCCTGCAGTTCCTCGATTACCTGTGGGACGATACAATTGATTTTAGTCTCACACACGACGAGGCCACCGCATATTAGCGAGAATTTAAAACAGTTACCTGACGGAACCTTTCCGCACAGGTAACTGTTTTTTATTTCCCACTCTAAATATTTTCTACAATCTCGCCAATACAAAGATATCATAAATCGCCTTAATGGCAGTTTCAAAGTCCTCATTTGCCACACCGATAATGATGTTCAACTCGCTGGAGCCCTGATCGATCATCTTAACATTGACATTCGCATGAGCCAGTGCGGAGAAAATTCTTCCTGCGGTTCCTCTCGTGGATTTCATGCCCCGTCCAACGACTGCAATCAGCGCCAGATCGGCTTCGATATCGATGCTGTCCGGTTCTGCCAGACGATGAATGGCTGAAACAACCTTCTGCTCCTTATCCATGAATTCATCCTGATGAACAAATACGGTCATTGTATCGATACCCGACGGTACATGCTCAAAGGAAATTCCATAATCCTCAAACGCCTGTAACACCTTGCGTCCGAATCCAATCTCCGAATTCATCATTGCCTTATCAATGTTTACTGCGCAGAAGCCCTTCTTACCGGCAATACCGGTGACCACATATTTACACTTCTGACAGGTGCTTTCCACAATCCAGGTGCCTTCATCCTGCGGACGGTTGGTATTCCGGATATTGATCGGAATGCCCTCACGGCGTACCGGGAAAATGGCATCCTCATGGAGTACGCTTGCGCCCATGTAAGACAACTCACGGAGCTCGCGATAGGTAATGGTATCAATTCCTTCCGGATTCTCGATAATTCTGGGATCCGCAATCAGGAATCCTGAAACATCCGTCCAGTTCTCATAGACATCGGCCTTGACCGCTCTTGCCACGATGGATCCGGTAATATCGGAGCCTCCTCTGGAAAAGGTTTTTACAGTTCCATCCGCATAAGCTCCATAGAAGCCCGGAATCACCGCATTTTCTACATCCTTCAGGCGTTCCCTTAAAATATCATTGGTGATTTCTGAAGCAAAATCCCCATTTTCATCAAAACGGATCACTTCTGCTGCATCAATAAACGGAAAGCCAAGATAATCTGCCATAATAATACCATTCAGATACTCGCCTCTGGAAGCGGCATAATTGGCTCCGGCTTTCTTCCTGAAGTTCTCTGCGATGGTCTGAAACTCTTCCTTTAAGGACAGCGTCAGGGAAAGACCGTCAATGATCTCCTGATAGCGTGCCTCGATGGCTTCAAGCTCCTTCTTAAAGTCCTTGTCGTTCTCTGCCAGCTCATAGCAGCCATAAAGCATATCGGTTACCTTGGTGTCCCCGGAAAACCGCTTTCCCGGAGCGGAAGGTATAACAAAACGCCGCTCTTTATCTGCATGGATGATGTCGCCGACCTTACGGAACTGCTCCGCACTCGCCAACGAACTTCCTCCGAATTTTACTACCTTTTTCATAACTGCAATCTCCTCATCTGCCTACTGTTCTAATAATTTTTTCATCATTTCATGACCATGCGCTACAAAGTTTCCGCTCTTTGCCGCCTCTTCTTCATTGTAACTCCAGGTATGATCTTCCTTTTTCGTGGAATCAAACAGAAGATACGGTACACTGTTTGCGGTATGGGTACGCAGACGGATCGGGGTCGGATGATCCGGCATCACTAAAAGACGATAGTCCACGCCCTCTTTATCCAGCTCTTCCGTAAGCGGTCCGATCACTCTCTGATCGAGATATTCAATCGCTTTTACCTTACGCTCCACACTTCCCTGGTGCCCCATTTCATCCGGTGCTTCCACATGGATATAGGCAAAATCATATCCATCGTGCAATGCATCAATTGCAGCCTGTGTCTTTCCTTCATAGTTGGTATTTAATCCGCCGTTTGCGCCCTCGACATTGGCAACGCCCATCTTTGCGCCGACAGCGATTCCCTTTAACAGGTCTACGGCAGAGATCATCATACCCTTTTTGCCATATTTTTCTTCAAAAGGAGCAAGGCTTGGTCTCGTACCTGCGCCCCAGAACCAGCAGCAGTTAGCCGGATTCAGTCCCTTTTTCTTACGCTCTGCGTTAATCGGATGATCCTTTAAGATCTCATAGCTTCTCTTCATCATATAAAGAAGATGTTCATCGGTCGGAAGATACTGGCCGATCACCTGCTCCAATACATCATGCGGCTGGGTCAGATCAAGCACCTTGCCCTGATTCCAGATCAGGCAGTGACGATAACTGGTTCCTACATAGAACTGATAGGTTTCGTTCTCTAATTCCTTCTTTACCTCGTTTAATAAAACGGCACAATCCTCGGTGCTGATTTCTCCGGAGCTGTGATCAATGATTCTCTGCTCTTCAAACGGAACATCGTCTTCGGAAATGGTAACGATATTACAGCGGAGTGCAATGTCGGTATCTTTCATCGGAACACCGATGCTTAACGCCTCTAACGGAGAACGTCCCGAATAATAAATCTTCGGATCGTAACCCAATACCGAAAGATTCGCGGTATCACTTCCCGGCTTCATCCCCTCCGGAATCGTATGCACCATCCCGATTTCAGATAACTTGCTTAAACGGTCCAGTGCCGGAGTACTGGCATAGGCAATTGGGGTCTTGCCGCCAAGACTCTCAATCGGTTCATCTGCCATGCCATCGCCCAACACTACAATATATTTCTTCTCACTCATGGTGATTCTCCTCTTTTCTATTTCTGTATGGATTTCATCCCACCTTGCCATTCATTAGCTGCATGACGGCAATGTATGGCATCTCGCCATGCCATTCATAAGTTGCCAGACAAGCCGGCAACTTATTTCATGTCGGGCTTTCGCCCTATAGAAATCATTATACGAAAAGCCCTTAGTGAGCAAGCTCCCACGGCTTTTGTACAATGATTTCTGCATGGCTCAATGCTTACGCAAATTCGAAACGGATCCGGCTGATTACTCCAACCTTTTCTGCTTTTTCATTGAATTCCTTTTCACTCATGCGTCCGGTTACAAAAGCAAACTCTCCGTCTACTCCGGCTGTAACCTCTTTCACATCTCCGAATGCTTCTTTCGCCGCCTGCTCTTTTGCTTTCTCTACACGTACGAAGAAAACATGCTCTACTTCGTCAACGCTCGTCAGCTTCACATTCTCTGCATCCCAGAAGCAGGTAATGATCTTACCGATATGTCTTGCACAGTCTACGACATCGGAAACAACCGCGCTCGCGGTCGGAAGCTTTCCTGCGCCTCTTCCGTAATACATGGAATCGCCCAGCATGTTGCCATGGACACAGACGGCATTAAACACATCATTTACCATGGATAACGGATGGCTCTTCGGAATGAGGAACGGAGAAACCATTGCGTAGAACTTACCGTTCTCTTCCTTGGAAAGTCCAAGTAATTTAATGGTGCAGTCCATCGCCTTTGCATATTTAAAATCGGTTGCGGTAATCTTCGTAATTCCTTCGGTATAAATATCCTGATAACGGACATTCTTACCGCACATCAGGGAAGAAAGAATGGCAATTTTACGGCAGGCATCGTAGCCTTCAATATCAGCTTCCGGATTGCGCTCTGCATAACCCTTTTCCTGTGCTTCCTTCAATACCTCTTCAAATGCAGCACCCTCGCGCTCCATTTTGGTTAAAATATAGTTGGTCGTACCATTTAAAATACCGGAAATGGCATCAATCTTTTCTGCGGTAAGCGAATAGTTCAAAGGACGGATAATCGGAATACCGCCGCCGACACTTGCCTCGAACAGATAATTGCAGGTATGCTCATGTGCAATCTGAATCAATTCCGGTCCGTGTGTTGCCACCAGTTCTTTATTGGAGGTACATACACTCTTGCCGCTCATCAGGGCACGCTTTGTAAATTCGTAAGCCGGCTTTAAGCCTCCCATGGTTTCACAGATAATCTGTACCTCGGGATCGTTCAGAATCACTTCTACATCATGAACGATCTTGTCTTCATACGGATCTCCCGGAAAATCACGAAGATCAAGAATATATTTAATATTCAGCGCTTCATTTGATTTCTTGTTGATCTCTTCCTTATTCTTTTCAATTACTTCCACGACACCGCTTCCTACGGTACCGTATCCCATTACTGCTACCTGAATCATGTTTTGTCTCCTTTGTTTTCCTTCTTTATTTCCCTATCCGGTTTCCGGATCTGTCTGCTTACTCCTGTGCAAGAATCTTTACATTCCGCACACCCTTATGCTTTCCCATCGTTTCCAGCATCTCTGAAATGTCTCTGGTTGTTTCAAGCACCTGGACACTCAGGCTTAAGGATGCCACACCGTTAATCGGAATACTCTGATGGATGGTCAGGATGTTTGCCCCGAATTCGGCAATCACCTTTAGCACATCCGAGAGAATTCCCGGTTCGTCTTCCATCTGGAAGGTCAGCGTAATCGTGGTTCCCTGCGCATTATCATGGAATTCAAAAATATCTTCCTTGTACTTATAAAAAGAACTCCGGCTGATTCCGACTGCTTCTGCAGCCTCGTTCACCGACACCGCCTTACCGGAATCAATCAGCTTCTTTGCCTGGACGACCTTAAGAAGCACCTCCGGAACGGCCTGCTCCTTCACGACATAATACTTGCTCCCCATACTTTCTCCTATCTTTTGTCCCCAACTGGCGTACACTTGTCTTCGATTGTCCTTGTGTTAAAGACAAATGTTCGCCACCGAGAGATATTCTATCACACCTTTTTCCGGAGTGCAAGGTGAAAGATGTAAAAGAAGACAAAGAAAAAAGCACTTTTTTGTGCATAATCACAAGAAAGTGCTTTTCATCGTTTCTAATAGTAATAAGCTTTAAATACCAATCTACAGAAGTTCTTTCAGCAACTGGTTCACCATACCGGGATCACATTTCCCCTTCATGGCTTTCATGGTCTGTCCAACCAGGAAACCGATCGCCTTTTCCTTACCATTGTGGTAATCCTCTACCGACTGTGGATTATTGGCAATCACTTCTTCCACCGTCTTACGGAGAGCACCTTCATCATTGACGGTCTTCATTCCCTTTTCTTCCACGTAAGAAACCGGATCCATGTCTTCTTCAAACATGACTTCAAAAACTTCCTTGGCAACTGCACCGTTAATGGCCTTGGAGTCCTGCAGTGCAATCAATGCAGAAAGGTGTTCCGGTGAAAAGTGGATATCCTCGGGATCCAGTTCCTTCTCTTTGAGGATACGGAGCGTTTCGCCCATCAGCCAGTTGGATACCTTCTTCGGCTGTGCGCCTAAGGCAACGGTCTGTTCAAACAGATCCGCCATTTTCTTGGAGCCTGTAATAATCTCAATATCATAATCCGGGATTCCGAATTCTTCACGGTAACGGATCATTTTTTCATTACGGAATTCCGGCTGTCTGCTGCGGATTTCCTCTAAAAACTCATCACTTAATACGATCGGTACAAGGTCCGGATCCGGGAAGTAACGGTAATCCTGTGCATCCTCTTTGCTTCGCATGGCATAGGATTCACCGGCATTGTCATCCCACCGTCTGGTCTCCTGCACGACCTTCTCTCCGGCATCCAGCAGATCCATCTGACGCTCGGTCTCGCCTTCAATCGCACGACGGATTGCCTTAAAGGAATTCAGGTTCTTCATTTCGGTACGTGTTCCGAATTCCGTTGCTCCTACCTCACGAAGAGACAGATTCACGTCTGCACGCATGGAACCTTCCTGAAGCTTACAGTCGGATACTCCCAAATACTGTGCGATCATACGCAGCTTTTCCAGATAAGCAATAACTTCATCGGCACTGCGCATATCCGGCTCGGATACAATCTCAATCAGCGGTACACCGGAACGGTTGTAATCCACTAAAGAACAGTCCTCCCAGTCATCGTGGATCAGCTTTCCGGCATCCTCCTCCATATGAATCTCATGGATTCCGATCTCCTTCTTTCCTGCTTCCGTTTCAATCTCTACCTTACCATTGCGGCAAATCGGCAGGTACAACTGGGAAATCTGATAGTTCTGCGGATTATCCGGATAAAAATAATTCTTACGGTCGAATTTACAGTACTGGGTAATCGTACAGTTCGTAGCAAGTCCGACCGCTACGGCATATTCAAGCACCTTTTTATTTAATACGGGTAAAGAACCCGGCATACCGGTACATACCGGACAGGTATGAGTATTCGGTGCTCCACCAAATGCGGTAGAACAGCCACAGAAAATCTTGGTCTTCGTCGCAAGCTCTACATGAACCTCAAGACCAATGACGGTTTCATACTGTTTAGCCATTTACTCATCCTCCTTCCTGCCAAATGCTCCCCTGCTGCATTCATAAGCGAAAGCTGCACGGATCAGGTTCTTTTCTTTAAAGCAGTCTCCGATCATCTGCAAGCCGATCGGCAGTCCCTTGGAGTCGATACCACAGGGAATGCTGATTCCGGGAAGTCCTGCCAGATTCACGGAAATCGTATAAATATCACTTAAGTACATTTTAATCGGATCGGAAAGGCTCTTGCCAAGCTCCGGTGCGGTTGTCGGCGCACAGGGAGCAAGGATCAGATCGTATTTTGCAAACGCTTCATCAAAGGCTTTCTTAATCAGTGCCTTGACACGGAGCGCTTTCAGGTAGTATGCATCGTAATAACCGGAGCTTAATACAAAGCTTCCAAGCATGATACGACGCTTTACTTCCGGTCCAAAGCCTTCCGAACGGGTCTTCTTATACATGTTATGAAGTCCGGTATATTCCTCTGTACGGTAACCGTACTTAATGCCATCGAATCGTTCAAGGTTCGAGCTTGCTTCTGCGGCCGCAATCGTGTAATAGGTCGGAATCGCATATTCCACAAGGCTTAAGTCAAACTCCTCCACAATCGCACCCTTTTTCTTTAATTCTTCGGCTGCTTTCATAACAGCTTCCCTAACTTCCGGATCCAGTCCTTCTCCGAAGTAATCACGCGGAATACCAATCTTCATGCCCTGTACATCATCCACAAGTGCAGATGTGAAATCCGTCTCCTCACGTTCTACTGAAGTAGAGTCCTTCGGATCGTGGGAAGCGATCACCTCAAGAATTGTTGCACAGTCGGTCACATCCCTGCACAGCGGTCCGATCTGATCCAAAGAGGATCCATAGGCAATCAGTCCGTATCGGGATACCGTTCCATAGGTCGGCTTCATTCCAACCACGCCACAGTAAGAAGCGGGCTGACGGATGGAACCACCGGTATCCGAACCAAGGGCAAAGAAACATTCTTTCGCTGCAACGGCTGCCGCCGATCCACCGGAAGATCCTCCCGGTACATGGGCTTCATTCCAGGGATTTTTGGTTGCGCCGAAAGCAGAGGTTTCTGTGGTGGAACCCATGGCAAACTCATCCATGTTTGTTTTACCAAGAATCACCGCTCCTGCTTTCTCTAAATTTAATACCGCTTCCGAAGAAAAGGTCGGAATAAAATTACCAAGAATCTTCGAAGAACAGGTAGTCAGCATGCCTTCCGTGCACATATTATCCTTAATTGCCACAGGAACACCGGCCAGGGAACCGGTAAGCTCTCCTGCCTCAATCTTCTTCTGAACCTCCTGCGCCTTACGCAGTGCACCTTCTTCATCAATTGTTACATAACAGTGAAGAGACTCTTCTCTTTCTTTGATCTGTGTAAGAACCGCCTGTACGGCTTCGGGCGACGTTACTTCTCCGTTCCGGATCGCCTTTGCCAGCCCGACGGCTGTATAATCCAGTATCTTCATTGCAGTTTCCTTTCTGTTTTTATTCAAAGGTCTTCGGAACGATAAACATACCGTCCTTCTCACCGGGTGCATTCTTAAGGATATCCTCACGCATGTCCCCATTCGTTACCACATCTTCACGGAATACATTCTGTACCGGAAAAACATGGGACATTGGTTCTACACCGGTGGTATCCAGCTCACCAAGCTTATCAATATAATCCAGCATGCTTCCCATATCCTTCTTCGCCTGCTCGCGTTCTTCCCCGGACAGTTCCAGCTTTGCCAGAATTCCTACATATTCAATGGTTTCATCTGAAATGATATTTGCCATAAATATTAACCAAACCTTTCTTAATTATCCATTTCCACAATGGCAGAACATCCCATTCCGCCACCGACACAGAGCGTTGCAAGTCCCTTCTTTGCATGACGGCGCTGCATTTCATATAACAGGGTAACCAGAATACGGCATCCGGATGCTCCTACCGGGTGTCCGAGTGCGATCGCACTTCCGTTCACATTCAGTTTATCCATATCAAAGCCAAGATCATGTCCGACAGCAACCGACTGTGCTGCAAATGCTTCGTTCGCCTCGATCAGGTCAAAGTCTTCGATCTTGTAGCCCTTCTTTGCCATAACCTTACGTGTGGATGCCACCGGTCCGATTCCCATAATTCTGGGTTCCACACCAGCCAGTTCTCCACCGATCCAGGTAGCCATCGGAGTAACACCAAGCTCCTTTGCCTTTTCTTCACTCATGACAATAATTGCTGCTGCTCCATCGTTGATTCCGGATGCATTACCGGCGGTTACCTTACCGCCTTCCTTGAACGCCGGACGAAGCTTACTTAAACTTTCTACGGTCACACCGTCTCTTGGCCCTTCATCGGTATCAAACAGAATCGTTTCCTTTTTCTTCTTTACCTCTACCGGAACAATTTCATCCTTGAACTTGCCTTCTGCACGTGCCTTCTCACATTTATTCTGGCTCCATGCAGCGAACTCGTCGAGCTGTTCTCTGGTAAGTCCCCATTCTTCTGCTACATTCTCTGCGGTAATACCCATATGATATCCACCGAATGCATCATGCAGGGCATCACGAAGCAGGGCATCGTCCATCATGGCTGCTCCCATACGATATCCGAATCTTGCATTATATAATAAGTAAGGAGCCTTCGACATATTCTCCATACCACCTGCCACAATAATATCTGCTTCTCCGTTCGCAATCAGCTTGGCAGCAAGATTTACACAATGTAATCCTGATCCACAGAGAACATTGATGGTTGTTGCAGGTACTTCTACCGGAATTCCTGCATTGACCGCTGCCTGTCTTGCCGGATTCTGTCCAAGACCTGCCTGAATCACACATCCCATATAGACCTCATCGACCATTTCCGGTTTTACCCCTGCTCTTTTTAAGGCTTCCTTAATGACTACCGTTCCAAGATCCGGTGCCGGCGTATTGCTTAAGGTTCCTCCCATCGTTCCGATTGCAGTACGGCATGCGCCTGCTAAAACAACTTTTCTTGCCATGACTTTCATCCTTTCTTCTTTATTTTCTATTACTTTTTCGATAACCGCTGCCACAGATTTGTATACCTGTAACCAGTTACAATATGAACTATGATACAGTAGTAATTTACTACTTTTCCCCTGCGGTGTCTAGTAGATCGTTAAAAAAAGAACAAACACAGAGAAACAAAAAACCATTTTCTCCATGAACGCACTACGCTGTACGGAGAAAATGGTTTCTTCTGTTTAAGCCTGTATCTTTTTTGAAACAGGTATGCTTATTTCTTCAATCCGTCAAAATATACCTTGGTTTCAGCAACCACAACACCGCTCAATGCAACCAGTGCAATCAGGTTCGGGATTGCCATCAGTCCGTTGAAAATATCGGCAATGGTCCATACTGCACTTACCGTCATGTAAGGTCCGATAAAGATTGCAAGAATGTATAACCAGCGGTATACCTTAACTACCTTCAGTTTGCCGCCGCATAAATACTCTAAGCATCTTTCACTGTAATAATCCCATCCAAGGATTGTAGTGAATGCGAAAAATACCAGACACACCATTAAAAGGAAGGAACAAAGCTGATCCGGTAAAGGAAGTCCCATCTGGAATGCTTTATCCGTTACAGTTACACCCTCAAGTCCCATATCCCATGCACCGGTAATGACAATACACAGTCCGGTCATGGTACAAATTACCAGCGTATCAATCACAGTTCCCATCATGGAAATCAGTCCCTGGCGGGCAGGCTCTTCTACCTGGGCTGCTGCAGCAGCGATCGGTGCGCTACCAAGACCTGCTTCATTCGAGAAAATACCTCTTGCAATACCCTTCTGCATGGCAATCATCATGGCACCAAGCGCACCACCTGCGGCTGCCCGGATACCAAATGCTCCCTGAACGATCTCAACGATAGCACCGGGAATCTTGGTAATATTACAGATCAGAATGATAAGTGCCACTACAACATAAAGAATTGCCATAAAAGGTACAATGACCTCTGCCACCTTGGAAATTCTCTTTAAACCACCGATAATAACAAGTGCTACACAAACCGTAATAATCAATCCGGCAATAATCACGGAAATGGAATAATCAGCTCCAAAAGAGGACATTCCAAACAAATGAACAGTATGTACGAAATCCGGATCAAAGAAGTTCTGGACTGCACTGGTAATACCATTTACCTGTGTAAAGGTTCCGATACCAAAAAGACCAACACCAACACCAAAGAACGCAAAGATCTTTGCAAGCCACTTCCAGTTCTTTCCCATACCTCTTTCTATGTAATAGAACGGGCCACCGATGATATGCCCATCCTCTGCTACCACGCGGTATTTCGTGGCTAACAGACATTCAGAATACTTGGTTGCAGTTCCAAGTAATGCAGCGAACCACATCCAGAATAACGCTCCGGGACCTCCGGCTACCAGTGCGGTTGCAACACCGACAATGTTACCGGTACCGATGGTTGCGGACAAGGCCGTACAAAGTGCACCAAAGCTGGATACTTCGCCGTGTTCACCGGTTCTCTCATTGTCCTTGATATGCCTGATGGCCATAGGCATCTTGGTAATCTGAAGACCCTTTAACCGGATGGTCAGATAAATACCTACTGCCAGGATGAGGACGATCAACGGAATACCCCACACAAAATCGTCAATCGTAGTTAATACATTACTGATTTTTTCTAACATTTTTCTTCCCTCTCATTTCTATGAATTTTTAGAAATAATAAAAAGGACTGATTCTCATCAGCCCTCTAAAGAGTAGAACATGCATATAGAATGCTCTGTCCTTTTGCCTGAGAGATTGGCAGGATTCCTGCCGTACACCTTCGGCGCCCTTCATCAGGGACTCTCCAGAGTGTTGATAGCTGCGCATCTCGTACCTATTTGTACTTCAATGCTTTAGCACGCCAACATAGAACACTATAGCATATTCCTTTTTTATATGCAATACTGCATTGCAAATATATTCATCAATATATCAAAAAGAGTTTTTATCTGATCCTTATTCCCTGTCCGTTACCGGAGTTCCTCCACGTGAAATTCCGAACTTTTCACGCATGGCAATCAGACGGTCTACCTGTTCTTTCGTAAAACGGTTCTGCTTCCCGAGAATTTTCCCTGTAATCATCAGAATATTGGCATAATATTCCATGGATTCCAGACGATAATACGCAGCATAAGCATCCTCTGCCCAGGTTACTGCTCCGTGGTTGGCAAGCAGTACCCCGTTATGCGTATGGCAGTATGGTGCAATCACTTCTGCCACTTCCTTCGTACCAAGTTCCGCATAGGGTGCAATCGGAACATCCCCCAACGTAATCACGGCTTCTGCCAGAACCGGAACATCCAGTGGAATTCCCGCTATGGAAAAGCTGGTGCAGATCGGTGGGTGCGCATGGCATACGGAACGCAGATCCGGATTCTCCTGATAGGCACGTAAATGCATCTTCAATTCCGAGGACGGCTTATGGGTTCCCTCTAAAACATTGCCCTGTAAATCCACCTTTACCAGCATCTTCTTATTCATAAAGCCTTTGGAAACACCGGTCGGTGTTGCCCAGACCTCGTTTTCACCTGTGCGGACAGAGATATTGCCATCGTTTGCCGCCACAAAGTTACGGACATACATTCTCTGCCCGATATCCAGAATTGCTTCCTTTGCCTCTTTTTCGGAAGGATAATAACCATTACTTTCTTTGCTTCTGTTCAGATCATGCTGCTTCTTTTGCTGTTTCTCTTTTTGCTTTTTCATACAGATCTCCATACTCTGAAATTGACATCAAAATTCTTCTCTATACCGATCTATTATTCATACCGGAAGTCGCTCATCCCTGTCCATTCACAAGCTGTGCAACCTCTTTCTTCTTACGGATCTCTGCCAGAGATTCCGTAAACGGAGCGCGTGCAATTCCATACTCTGTGACAATCGCGGTAATTAAAGAATGGTCTGTTACATCAAATGCCGGATTAAAGACTTTCACGCCCTCCGGTGCCATCCGCTCTCTGTACCACATTTCCGTCACTTCCTCCGGCTTACGCTGCTCAATCTTAATATCATCCCCTGTAGGGCAGTCATAATCAATGGTGGACGTCGGTGCGCAGATATACATCGGTATGCCATACTGCTTTGCAACGGCAGCAACGACCGAGGTTCCGATCTTATTAGCCGCGTCCCCGTTTGCCGCCACACGGTCACATCCTACGAAGACCGCATTCACCCAGCCATTTTTCATTACGGTTGCAGACATGTTATCACAAATCAGCGTCACATCTACTCCGGCAGAATGCAGCTCATAGGCGGTAAGTCTTGCCCCCTGTAAAAGCGGTCTTGTTTCATCTGCAAATACATGGAAACCATAGCCCCTTTCCTGTCCTAGATAAATCGGTGCGGTTGCTGTTCCGTATTTACAGGTTGCAAGCTGCCCTGCGTTGCAGTGTGTAAGGATTCCATCACCCGGTTTTACAAGTGAAAGGCCATTCTCACCGATTGCCCTGCAGACAGCAATGTCCTCTTCCTTCATCCGGAATGCTTCTTCTCCCAGAATCGTTACGATCTGTTCGACGCTCTTTCCTTCTTCCTGAGCCTTCCGAAGAACCTTCTCCATACGGTTCAATGCCCACGAAAGATTCACGGCCGTGGGACGGGAGGAATTTAAAAACTCCTTCTGCTCTAAGAACTGCTTTTCAAATTCTTGGTAGGAAATGTCCTTCTGATTCTTCCAGATTTCATGACTTAACTGGTAAATACCAAAAGCCGCAGCGACACCGATCGCCGGTGCTCCACGTACCTTCAAAAGATAAATGGCATCCCAGATCTCCTGCGCTGTTTTTAACTGAATAATCTCTGTCTTTCCCGGAAGTAAAGTCTGGTCAATAATCACCAGACAGTTTTCTTCCTTATTAAAATCTACGGTTTCATAATCCAGTATGGTTTTGTTCTCGGAATTCTTCATTTTCGGTCCTTCTGTTTCTATATTTTATTTTTCTGCGGTATTTCTATATCTTGTTTCTTATATTCTTCTATGTTTTATTTCTTGCGTTTTATTTCTTCTGAGATTCTGTTTCTTGTATTCTGATTCTCGCGCTCTGTTGCTTATGTATTCTACACTATATTTTTGTGCTGCATTTTCTGTGCTGTATTTTCGGTACTGCATGAATCGGCTTCTGCCTGTGCCTTCTTTGGATACCGCTGTCTGCTTTCTAAAAGACCATCCAGAACCATGATTCCTGCTCCTAACACGAAAACAACCGCCGACAGCATCCGGTCTACCCTTCCTGCTGCCTTTTCCTTCTGTCTGCCCTTCTGTTTCACGGCTTTTGTCTTATACTGCATTTTAATTCTGGCAATCTTCTCCCTGCTTTTGGCGCGCGTCTTCTCTCTTTTACGCAGTTCCATCCGGAAACGCTGTGCCGGAGTCTTATGTAAAGGTAATTTGATCTTCTTACGAAAGCTTCGTTTTCTCTTCTTCTGCATGAGATCCCTCCCATCTCAAACCATTACGACCAGTCCATCATGTCATTCCTAAATGATCTGATCACATGGATTTGCTTACTGCAATTACAGTGTCTCATATTTTTCTGAAAAAAGGAAGGGATTGTTGCTTTGCAAAACTTGCGGTAGAATCGTAATTGTACTATACTGTACCTATTCAGAGCCATGCAAAATTGCTTTCTATACTGAATATGAAATAATAGAAGGGGTACTTTTCCTTATGGCAAAACATTACACAACCACCTTTAATACCCGTCAGAATATGCTCAGACAGAATCTGGAAATCTTCTACTATGAAGACACCAATCTCCAGCCGGTATCCAGCCACCGTCATGAGCATTATGAAGTGTACTTTTTCTTAAGCGGACCGGTAAACTGCCTGATTGATGACAAGGACTATCCGCTTGCACCGGGTGACATCTGCCTGATTCCTCCCGGAATCTATCATCGTCCGGCCTTCCGTAACGAAAAGGAAACCTACCGCCGTATTGTCCTCTGGATTTCTGCCGATTATTTAAACCAGTTAAAGCGTACCCACTCACAGATTGACTACTGCTTTCAGCTTGTTCTCAATAAGAAGCAGTATCATTTCCGGAATGATTCCGGCGCTGCGCAGCTTCTGTTCGGCAAACTGTTTGATCTGTTGGAGGAGTATCATTCAGCAGGGGCCTTTCATGAACAGCTTCTTGCCTGCTATACCAGTGCCTTTCTGCTGCAGTTAAACCGGATTGTATCCGAATCTTCTTCCCCGTCCGCATACCGGAAGCCCAAGGCTCTTTTTTCGCAAATTTGTGATTACATTCATTCCCATCTGGAAGAAGATCTTTCTTTGGATGTTCTTGCAGAGAATTTTTATGTGAGCAAATATTATATTGCTCACAGCTTCAAAGAAAATATGGGTGTTTCCACTCATCAGTATATTTTGAAGCAGCGGCTTTATGCCAGCAAATCGAGTATTCTTGCAGGTACTCCCTTAAGCGAAGTCTGTGCAAATTACGGTTTCACCAACTATACCACCTTTTTCCGTGCATTTAAGAAGGAATTTGGTGTCTCTCCCCGTGATTTCAAGGATTCCTGTCAGGGCCAGTCCGGCATGACAGAGAAAGAATAGGAATTTTGAAATGTTATTCCCAGTACTGGGTAACCTTTTCTTTCGCCTGTTCCCCAGTTAAGCCACAATTTTTAATCACTTTCTGAACTGCCAGTTCCGGATTGCCGCCCATTTCTTTGCATAGCGAAACAATGGACCGGATGGTGTTCTCCTTATTCTCATCCAGTTCCTGCTTTGCCTTTTTCAACTCTTTCTCTGCTTTCTTGCGCTCCTTCTCTGCTCCAATCTGCTCTCCGATTTCTCGTTCATCCCTCCGGATCAGTTCCATTTCACGTTCTTCATCATATTCAAAAATGCTCATCTTAATTACCTCCGCTTTCTGCTTCGATAAAAATTCCTTCAATATATTACGTCTGATACAGTACTCAATCGCTGCTTCCACTGCCTGTTCCAACGGCATACTTACGCTGTTGTACCGGATCTGTTCTACATACTGGGTATACTGCTTTAGAATCGGACACTTTTCTTTTAGTTCCTCATTCATACTGGGATTAATATTCAATATCATTACTTTCAGTTCCAGTTCCGGATCATCTGTCTGAACTTCAAATGCTTCTGATAACCTTAAAATTCTTTTCTCCGGCTTCTCTTCTACTCCGTTATAGAATACCACAAAATGTGGTGTAGGTAACTTAATTAATTTTGAACTGTATAACGACTGGTCTTTCACATAAACCTGCAATAATTCTGCGACATAAAACAAATCCCGTAACGGCATATTCAGGTTGTAAGTAGACTGATGCTCATACAGATTTACCTCATTCATAATCAGAAAAGAAATATCATTCTGCATTCCCATATAGATCGCATTATCCAGCATGTTAAATGTGATCTGTGATGCATCGGTATAACTTGTCCCATTCAAGGCATTATACAGAGACAGCGCATTTTCCGGCTCCCGGAACAGCATCCGGCTTACCGTATCTTTATAATTCCGCTGTACTTTGGGTTCTCTTGTTATTTCTTTGGTTGTTTTCCCTGTTGCTTTTACTGTTCTTTCTTTTGTTGTTACCTCTTCCTCTTTTATTATTCCTTCCTTTGTTGTTGCTTTGGTTACTCCCCCCGTCACTGTTTTGGTTACTTTTGCTTCTCCCATTTTTCCTCCCTTTGCAGGAAGAGAAAAATAAACCGATCAACGTTTGATAAACGCTCATCCCCGTCAATCAAACCGACGTCTGTTTTCCTTCCTCCCGCCTTTTCAATTGTTTGAGTGTGATTTAAAAGCATGGATTTCAGAAAACTTCTGTTTTCATAGTCAGAATAGATATAAAACCATAGATTTAGATTCGATCATTTGAAATATATGCTTTGTAGTGAATATAGCATACGGAATGTTATGCGTCAATGCAATTTTTGTAATCTTTTTATCAATTCCGGCTATATGTAACGAGATCCGTCTGTGCTACCATAAAACTATTCAGAGTTACAGTAATATCAAGAAATCCGCAATTTGGAGGTATTCTTATGGAAATGACATTACGCTGGTACGGCAGCAAATCCGATTCCGTTACATTGCAGCAGATCCGTCAGATTCCGGGCGTCACCGGAGTCATTACCACTCTTTATGAAACCGCTCCCGGCGATCTTTGGAAGCGTGAAGAGATTCATGCTTTAAAGGAGGAAGTGGAGGCTTCCGGATTACATATTTCCGGTATTGAAAGTGTAAATATTCACGACTCCATCAAGATCGGTTCTCCCGACCGGGACCAGTATATTGACAACTATATTAAAACCCTGGAGCATCTTGGTGAGGAGGATATTCACCTGGTCTGCTATAATTTCATGCCGGTATTTGACTGGACAAGAACCGAACTTGCCCGCGTCCGTCCGGACGGTTCTACCGTGCTTGCCTACAGCCAGAAAACCATTGACAGCATCGATCCGATGAAAATGTTCGATTCCATTTCCGGAGATTCCAACGGCTTCGTCCTTCCCGGCTGGGAACCGGAGCGTATGGCACGGATCAAAGAACTGTTCGAGCTTTATCAGGATGTCGATGATGAGAAGCTTTTTGCAAACCTGAAGTACTTCCTCGAAGCAATCATGCCGGTATGTGACAAATATGACATCAACATGGCCATCCACCCGGACGATCCTGCCTGGAGCGTGTTCGGTCTTCCGCGCATCATCATCAACCTGCCGAATCTGCAGCATATGATGAACATGGTAGACAATCCGCATAATGGCGTCACCTTCTGCTCCGGCTCCTACGGAACCAATCCCGATAACGATCTGCCCGGAATGATCCGTGCCCTCAAGGGAAGAATCCACTTTGCACATGTCCGCAACCTGCAGCACAACTTTCCGGGTGACTTTGAAGAATCCGCCCATCTTTCCGCAGATGGAAGCTTTGACATGTACGAGATTATGAAAGCCTTATATGATATTGATTTCACAGGACCGATCCGTCCCGATCACGGCAGAATGATCTGGGGTGAAGTTGCCATGCCCGGATACGGCCTGTATGACCGCGCACTCGGAGCCACCTACCTGAATGGTCTCTGGGAAGCCATTGTGAAAGGAGAAGCACGCCATGGAATTAAGTAAAAAGGGACTTGCAGACCGCACTGCCTTTGAACAGAAAGGCTATGCCCTGCCACAGTTTGACCGTGAGGAAATGATTGCAAAAACGAAAAAAGCTCCGCACTGGATCCACTTCGGTGCCGGCAATATCTTCCGTGCCTTTCAGGCCAATGTGATGCAGGAGCTGTTAAATAAAGGAATCATGGATACCGGACTTCTGGTAGCAGAAGGCTTTGATTATGAAATTATTGAAAAGATGAACCGTCCGCACGATGACTTAAGTATTCTGGTTACGCTCAAAGCCGATGGCAGCATCGAAAAGACCGTAGTCGGAAGCATTGCAGAATCCCTGATCTTAGACAGTCACAGAGAGTCTGAATTTGCACGCTTAAAGGAAGTGTTTGAAAGCCCTTCCCTGCAGATGGCAAGCTTTACCATTACCGAAAAGGGCTACAGCCTTGTAAACGGAAAAGGCGAACTTCTGCCTGCCGTATCTGCCGATTTTGCAAATGGGCCGGCCCGGTGTGAAAGCTATATTGGTAAAGTCGCTTCCCTCCTCTATTACCGCTATCTCCATGATAAGCTTCCGATTGCCATGGTCAGCATGGATAACTGCTCCCACAACGGCGATAAATTATATGCCGCCATCCACTCCTTTGCGAAGCAGTGGACGAAAAACAACCTCGTCCGCGACGGTTTCCTGCGCTATATTGAAAATCCTTCACTGGTTTCCTTCCCCTGGACGATGATCGACAAGATCACTCCCCGCCCGGATCCGAAGGTGGAACAGCTCCTTTTAAAGGATGAGATCGATGGGCTGTCCCCGGTAGTTACACAGAAAAACACCTATGTTGCTCCGTTTGTAAATGCCGAGGAATGCCAGTATCTCATCATCGAAGATCTGTTCCCGAACGGAAAGCTTCCCCTCGATGAGGCCGGCATTATCTATACCAGCCGGGAAACCGTGAATAAGGTGGAAAAGATGAAGGTATGTACCTGTCTGAATCCGCTCCATACCGCTCTTGCCATCTTCGGCTGCCTGCTTGGTTACACCCTGATTTCCGAAGAGATGAAGAATCCGTTATTAAAGAAGCTCGTGGAAACGATCGGCTGGAAGGAAGGCATGCCCGTAGTCGTGAATCCCGGAATCCTTCATCCCGAGGACTTCCTTACCGAGGTTCTGACAGTACGCATTCCGAATCCTTTTATGCCGGATACTCCGCAGAGAATCGCAACCGATACCTCCCAGAAGCTTCCGATCCGTTTTGGGGAAACCATCAAGGCGTACCAGACATCCGATACCTTAAACCTTGCAGATCTTAAGATGATTCCGCTTGTTTTCGCCGGATGGCTGCGTTATCTGATGGGCATCGATGATACCGGAGCTACATTTGAAAGAAGCTCTGATCCACTCCTCGATGACCTGACGCCGTACCTTACCCGGTTTACGTTAGGAGTCGTTCCCTCCACAGAAGATACCGATAAAATCCTGTCCCCCATTCTTCACAAAAAAGAAATCTGGGGCGTGGATCTGTACACCTGTGGACTTTCCGATCCCGTCATTTCCGGTTTCCGTGAAATGCTCACAGGTCCGGGTGCAGTTCAGAACACACTTACAAAATATGTTTCCATTTTATAGTTTTTCTTCTTGCATCTTTCCGTTATCTATGATATACTTCGAAAATAAACATGATATCGAACAGGTAAATATGTCAGCGTGGACATCTTAGGATGTCTGCGCTTTTTCTTTTGCCCTGTAAACACAAAGGAGGAAACCGCTATGGTAGAAATTATTACAAAGGTAAACAATACCATCAACAGTTTTGTATGGGGTGTTCCCATGTTAATCCTATTGGTTGGTACCGGTATTTTAATGACGGTCCTGACCAGATTCTTTCAGTTGTCCCATTTTAAACACTGGATGCATCATACAATCGGGGGAATTTTCCATGACAGGCATATCACCAGACATACAGACAAAGACGATCAGTCCATTTCCCAGTTTCAATCGCTTTGTACTGCCCTTGCCGCAACCATAGGAACGGGAAATATCGTTGGCGTTGCAAGTGCTCTGGTATCCGGTGGTCCGGGCGCAATCTTCTGGATGTGGGTTGTTGCTTTCTTTGGCATGATGACAAATTACTCCGAAAATGTTCTCGGTATTTATTATCGCCGCAAAAACGCAAAAAACGAATGGAGTGGCGGTGCAATGTATTACCTGAAGGATGGACTCGGCTCTTATAAAGGCTGCAGGTATATCGGTTCTGTTCTTGCCGTTTTATTCTCCGTCTTCTGCCTCATTGCTTCTTTCGGCATTGGTAATATGAGTCAGGTAAATTCCATTGCAGCAAATATGACTGCTGCCTTTTCCATTCCTCCTTTTGTTACCGGAGTTTTTCTCGTTATTATTGGTGCCATTGTCATTATCGGCGGATTGAAGCGTATTGCTTCTGTTGCCGAGAAACTGGTTCCGTTTATGGCAATTGTTTATATTCTTGGTGCTTTGGTTATTTTCTTTGCCAATATTGACCAGGCCGGTGCGGTATTTACCGCCATATTTAAAGGAGCCTTTGGTCTGCGTGCCGTAGGTGGCGGTATCGTAGGATCCGGCGTTAAGCTGGCCCTTACCTGGGGAATGAAACGAGGTGTATTCTCGAATGAAGCCGGTCTTGGTTCCTCTGTTATGGTTCATTCCAACTCCAATGTAAAGGAACCTGTCCGTCAGGGCATGTGGGGAATTTTTGAAGTATTCGCCGATACCATGATTGTCTGCACGCTGACCGCTTTTGCCGTTCTCTCATCCGGGCTGATCGATTTAAACACCGGTGCCGTATTAAGTGATGCCTCCGGTTCCGCTTTGGTAGGACAGGCATTTTCCACCGTCTTTGGAAGCTTTGGTCCGGCATTTATTGCAATTGCAATTCTGTTATTTGCTTTTTCAACAGTTCTGGGCTGGAGTCACTACGGCTCAAAAGCATGGGAATATTTATTCGGCGTGAAGTCGATCATTTTATATAAGACCGTTTTTGTTCTGATGATCTTTATTGGATGTATCATGAATTTGAGCCTCGCATGGGATTTATCCGATACCTTTAACGGATTGATGGCAATTCCCAACCTGATTGGTGTCATTGCGCTCTCTCCCATCGTTGTAAAAATAACCCGGAACTATGTGACCAGAAACATAAAAAAAGAAAATGTGAAGCCAATGCTTTCTGCTTTTCCTGATATTCAGGCTGAGCAGGAAAAGGATTTATAATTACAGTCATTCTACAAAAATTCAGGTATCAGAGTCATTCTGATACCTGAATTTATCTTGAAATCTATAAACTTCTACTGTCCTTTTATACCTCAACTTCTTCCTGATAAACGGTCTGTATCTCCCGGATCCGGAAGGCTGTTCCGTTTTGGAACTCCGGCAGCTTTTCTAAGAACACCGGTGCTCCTTCCTTTAAAGGCAGTACGGTTATCGTAAGCTCCTTTGGGAAATCGAAGTAGCCAAGGCTGAATACGGCCTGCTGCCCGGTATAGAAATAATCGTTTACCTTTTTTCCTCCGATCTCAATTTCCATGCCATTGCCATCGTAGGTCATGTACAGAAGAAGATCTTCTCCTTTCTTCCGGTTAAGAGGCTGATCATAAGAAATCGTTATATTATATTTATGGTTTTTTTCGCTGTTAGAATAGTTTCCATTTTCCCTTGCTGCACCTGCTACTACCAACTCATCACTGTATTCTTCCATGCGAATCCGCGCCGGAGCCTTCTTTTCTTCCATACGATAAACGTGAAATCTTCCTTCCGTTCCTTCTTCCTTCATTCCCTGCGGAAGTGCCTTAAGCGCCGGACAACTCAGGATCCTCTGTCCAGGAGTAGCAACAAAATGAATCTCACCGTCCTGCTCCCAGACATAATTATCGGAAAGAATCAGATAGTCCTGATCTGTTGTGACATGCCATGCATTCAGGGCTTCCTTTCTTGTGAGATGAAGAATATCCGCATGCACCTCCGTCTCCCATTCATAGAAAGGATTCCGATCACCATAGAATACATAGATCTCCTGCTCTCCTCCCCGAAGCCTGCAAAGCGGTGTCGCCAGTGCACTCTTTAAAACCGCTTCTCCAAGCTTCATCCGGTACGGGAAAAAGCCATATTCCTTATCCTTCAGATCAAAGGCCGGGAATGTCACCGTATCTTCTCCACAACTTCCCTTTAAAATGAGATGCTCATGCTCTGCCATGGTTCTTCTTCGCTGATAATTGTTGAAAAAGACATAGCCGTGTGTCTCATCATGCCGACAGCTTACCCGGAGCGTCTGCAGATCCTCCGGCTTGATCTTTTCATCCGGAATCTCTGCCGGAAGGGCTGCCATGTCCTCTCCGAAATCCTGAAGGAAGTAAGCAAGCAGCTTAATCTCCTTTAAAGAATCCGATATTGTTCCATACTGCCGGATCGGCGCATTGAAATCGTAGTTAATCTCCGGCAGATCATTCGCATACCCGGTAGCTTTACTTTCCTGTAAGGTCGTAAGCTTTCCGTCCGGATTGCTTCCTCCATGATACATATAATATCCAAGAAGTCCTGCTCCGCTTCCCATTTTGACTAAGGACATTGCCCCGATATCCGGTCCTGTTGCCACAGGACGCCGGTGTGCGGTTACCTGCAGGCCGCCGCCTAACTCTGCCGTCAGATAAGGAAAGCTTGCCTCATCAAAGGTTACCGCATCCTCCACATGATGATCGCAGGCAATCAGTGCATCGTTCCGTTCATAACTGAATACATAATTGGTATTGGCAGAGAGTTCTTTCGTACTCTGATCCCAGGGTGCTTCACAATAGCCGCCCATCACGGGAATGCAATCCCCGATCACGGCTCCACCCCATCCGGTTGCAGTATAAAGCGGTACATCAAATCCAATTTCTTTCGCCATCTTTTGCAATGTCCGCATATGCTGCTCTCCCTTTTCTCCGGTAAAGCCGCCCACGTGTCCGTATTCATTCTCAATCTGCAATCCGATCACCGGACCTCCATCCTGATAAAGAAAGCCTTTTACCTGTTCATAAATCTGCTTCCAGTAGCGTTCTACATAACGCAGATATTCCGGATCATCGCTTCGAAGCTCCACGCCCTCTTTGTTCTGCAGCCAGTCCGGGAAACCTCCGTTGCGGCATTCCCCGTGCACCCAGGGCCCGACTCTTAAGAAGCTGTAAATACCAACCTTCTTACAACATTCCATAAAGTGATGCAGATCCCGGCATCCCGTAAAATCAAATTCCCCTTCGATTTCCTCATGGTGAATCCAGATCATATAGGAAGAGACAATCTGCACACCTGCGGCCTTCATCTTACGCAGCGATTCCTCCCACAGATCTTCCCGATACCGGCTGTAATGCATTTCCCCCATTACCGGAAACCATGGTTTTCCATCATAAGTCATATATTGTCTTGTAATGCCAAAATCACTATTTTTCAAAATTATTATCCTCCGGTTCTTCCGGTTTCTTTGCATGTTAAACCTGATTGGTTGATTTGCGAAAAAGAATCTCAAAGTCCACAAATGTCTTTTTCTGATATTCTTTTCCCTGCAGGGCGCTGATCAATTGCTTACCGATGGTATTGCCGATCTGCCTTGCCGAAATATTCACCGCTGTAATCGGTGGTGAAAAGCTTTCCAGATTCGGGCTGTTATAAAACGCAGCAATCGCAATATCCCTTGGAATCCGGTAGCCGTCTGCCTGCAGCTTCGACATGACCTTCGTGCAGACAATATCATCCCCGCAGAGTACACACTGTACCTTCTTTGACATCATATCCGCAAGTATGGAGTCCAGGGAATCCATTTTCAGATTCCCTGTATAAACTGCCTGATGCTCCATTCCAATTCCATTTTTTAACAATGCCTTCTGAAAGCCATCGTACCGGCTCCGGTTCACATGATAATCCAGATCCTCCACCAGCAGGGCAAACCTCCGGAACCCCTTACTGATTAAGAGCGAAGTCATGTTTTCTGCTGCGGATTCATTATCGGTATCGACCTGGATCACTCGTTCATCTTCATACAGACCGGTAAGTCCTACCGGAAAATTCTGTTTCAGAAGATACTCAATGGCCTTATCATTTTCCAGACTTCTCGTCAGAATGATGCCGTCCACCTTCTTCTGCTCCACAAGCTTCTGGATTTTGGATATATCCATCGCCGTACCGGTTGCCAGCAGTACATTATAATCCAGAATGGCTGCCGTTTCGCAGATGCCGAGCAGACAGTCATGGAAGTACGGATTTCCGTTCACGTACACATCCTCCGGAAATACCACGCCCAGATTGTGTGTCAGTTCTCCCTTCTGCTCCTTTTCTTCTTCCAGCTTCTGATGATTGGCATAGGCGATAATCCGGTTTCTGGTTTCTTCTCCGATCCGGCCTTTTCCGGATAATGCTCTGGACACGGTACTCTTCGATACTCCCAGATCTTTTGCAATGTCATCAAATGTCATCGTGTTCTTTCTCCTGGTCTTACATATTATTCCGTGCACTAATTCTTGGTAGCCAGATATTCCTCTGCCTGCTTCTGCATTTCTGCTAATACATCACGGATTCCTGCGCTCTCGAGTGCTGCGGAAAACTCTTCAATCGTTCCGTCCACATCATCGACAAGACCGTTTATGAGCGGATCATAGTAGTTACCAAGTGCTGCTTCTACTGCTGCGAACTGTACGCTCACCGGCGTGGAATCAAAGGTAAATCCATCATACGGATGTTCTTCTTTTACGTTTGAATTCCACTTTTCCATCAGACTATCGTAGGTCTCGTCAAGTTCGGTTCGATCTTCGGTATACTCTGTTCTCTGGATATTAATATTGGTCCATCCCCAGTTACAGTTGCTGGATACACCATAATTGGTTTCATCAATTACCTTATACTGGTCATCCCCGACTGCCTCCCAATGCTTTCCTTCAATACCAAGCATCGCAAGATCATAAATTTCCTGATTGGTCCAGAATTCATTCAATACCATCATAGCACGTTCTTTGTTCTTGCTTGCTACATTAATTGCCATACCATTATTGATATAGGGCTTCACCTGCTTGGGCTGACCGGTAAGTGGATCACAAAGGGTTACGTTCCAATCCGGATTTTCTGCATTGGCCTGCTTCGCATAGTTCTTGCTGGATCCGATATTCCAGATCATCGCTGCTGTTCTGCCGGTTAAAAGTCCGGTCTGTCTTTCATCAGAGGAATTCAGCACATCGGATGACCAACAGCCTGCATCCGCAAGTTCCTTCATTTGTTTACAATAATCCGCAAATCCATCCCAGTCAAGCAGATAGTAGAAGTTCAGATCACTCGGATCCTGTGTATCGTAAAGTACAAGTTCGCCACTCTGCGGTGCACCACCTGTTGTACACATTCCCTGATTACGGAAATACAGATACCACGGACCACCCTGACTTGCGTACATGCCATGATCCGCACAGGCAAGGAAGAATTCCTTCAGTTCATCCCAGCTTGTGATATCACTGATTCCGTATTCATCCATCAGATCCTTACGGACAGCCAGGACATCCTGACCAAATTCATTCTGGTAGTTCGGAACCATGTATACCTGTCCGTCAATCTTTGCCTGATCCCATGCCATCTGCGGTACGGTTTCCCAAATTCCCGGTGCATAGGTCTTAATAAAATCTTCACTTAACGGATAAAAACCTCCAAGGGATACGGTCTGCTCATAATGTCCCCAGCTTGTTGCCGTAAAGATCAGATCAAAATCCTCTCCTGCTGAAAATAACAATGAATATTTGGTATCATGTTCTCCCCAGGATAAAAACTCTACATTTAAAGAACAGTTTAACTTTTCTTCCAGAATTTCATTAATTTTGCCATAAACCTCATCAAAGTCCGGGGTGCGGTCACCTAACAGATACATCGTAAGCTCCACATGCTCAGAAGTATCAATTGCAGTTGTTTCCGTGGTTTCTGTATCTGCTGTTTCCGCAGCTGTGCTTTCCTCTGTCCCTGTATCTTCCACAGCAGGTGTATCTGTTGCAGATGTACTTCCGCAGCCTGCCAGTACACTGATTGCCATTGCAGTTCCCAATAACAGGGATAATAATTTCTTTCCTCTCTTCTTCATAAAAACCTCCTTAACACTTTTTCTTTTTAATTTTAATTAAAATTGCCGTTGCGCACCGGACAATTTACTTTCTCATTGAACCATTATCGTTTTTTATTTAACCCTTGACAGCTCCTATCGTGATACCCTGTACAAAATACTTCTGTACCAGCGGATATGCCAGAATAATCGGACCTGTTACCACAATTGTCAATGCCATCTTTAAGGTCTGGGTTGGCAGCGACATAGAGCTTACTACGGAGCTGCTGACTACATTATTGGCAATCAGCTTCTTGTATGCCTCAATGTTATTTACCTGCTGATACAGGAAATACTGTAACGGATATTTATCCTCTGTCTTGATATAAAGCATTGCATTGTACCAGTCGTTCCAGTAGGCCAGTGCGATAAACAGTCCAACGGTTGCCAACGCCGGCTTGATGAGCGGCATCACCACCTGGAACAGGGTCCGGAACTCTCCGCAGCCATCAATCTTTGCTGCATCAATCAGGGATTCCGGCAATGCCATGATGTAGCTTTTCATGATCAGCAGATTATACACACTGAAAATTAACGGTAACAGCATCGCAAGGTAGCTGTCTCTTAAATGAAGCGTCTGTGTAATCAGAATATAGTACGGAACCAGACCTCCCGAAAACAAAGTAGTAAAGTAGAAGAAAAAGGAAAATCCGTTTCTCCATTCAAAATCTCTGCGTGAAAGAACATAGGCCGTCATTGTCTGAAGCAGAAGTCCGATTACTGTTCCGCAGATCGTCAATCCAATGGTCGTTGCATAGGCTTTGAAAACAACCGTCGGCTCCTTGAATACGGTCTTGTATGCTTCTAAGCTGAAATCCTGTGGAAACAGACTGAATCCGTTCTGGATAATTGCTTCTTCCGAAGAAAACGAGCCAGATAAAATCATAATAAAGGGAATCAGACACATCAATGTAATCAATCCACAAAAGGTGTATGCGATTATATTCAGAACAATCACATCACGGCCTTTTTTTACTTTTCCTAATCCTTTCGTTGCTGCTGGCATCCTCTCACCCCCTAGAATAATGTATAGTCTTTATCATAAAGTCCAACAAGCCGGTTCACGATCAGAATGGTAATGAAGCACAATACCGACTGGAACAGACCGATTGCAGCAGACATTCCAAAATCGTTACTGCTGATCAGTGCACGGAAGGTCAGCGTATCAATTACATCCGTGTAGTTATAAAGAAGTCCATTGTTACCAACCAGATTATAGAACATATCAAAGTTTCCTTTGAAAATTCCTCCGACACTTAACAAAAGCAGGATAATGGTGGTCGGCATAATCATCGGGATCGTTACCTTGAAGATTCTCTGGAACACATTCGCTCCGTCGATTGCTGCCGCTTCATATATGGAGGTATCAATTCCCATGATCGCTGCCAGATACATGACCGATCCGTATCCGATTCCCTTCCAGACATTGAAAAAGGTTAAAATGAACGGCCACACCTTTGGGTTCGTGTAAAAGGATATCCTCTCTCCACCAAATGCGGTAATAAGACGGTTCATAAATCCATAGTCGGAACTGAAAATGTTGAATGCCATAACTCCTACAATAACCCAGGAAATAAAATACGGCAGGAACATGATGGACTGGGAAACCTTACGGAAATGTTTGTTCCGGATTTCGGTCAGGAAAATTGCTACTGCAATCTGACTTACGGTATTGATAATAATGAACAATACATTGTACAACACCGTGTTGCGCGTTACCGTCCATGCCTGACCGGATTTGAAGAAAAATTTAAAATTATCAATTCCGTTCCACGGACTACCCCAGATGCCTCCGGCATAGTTATATTTCTTAAATGCCATTACAATACCGGTCATCGGATAATAGGCAAAAATCAATGTATAAATGACAGCAGGCGCGAGCATCAGCAGAAATACCCGGTATTTATACAGCTTTTTAAGAAATCCTTTTCCTTTGGTTGTTTTCATCCATCCACCTCTTTCTGAAAATCCCATTGCGCATCTTTTTGTTGCGCTGTCGCTCATTTCTTTCTATGGTTTTATTATACTTTGTATAGTTTTTACATGCAATTCGCAAGGTTTCTAATATTATTTCACAAAGAACGTGCAACACAGACAAAAAAATAGCCCAATGCGCAACGAAATCGTTTTCGATTGTTGCGCACCAGGCTGCCTATACTCCTTAGAAATCAAAAACCCCTGACCGGACGGTCAGGGGTTTCATCACTCTGTAAAACTCAGTTGCAGAAGCTTATTTAGCTGCTGCTAATTCTGCTTTCAGTTTTTCAGTTAAAGCAGGAACAATCTTGTTCAGATCTCCTACGATTCCGTAATCAGCTACATCGAAGATCGGAGCGGTTTCATCCTTGTTGATTGCAATAATCATATCGGATTCTTCCATACCGGCTACGTGCTGAATTGCTCCGGAAATACCGATTGCGAAGTATACGTTCGGACGAACTGTCTTACCGGTCTGTCCAACCTGAAGATCCTTCGGCTTCCAGCCTGCATCTACAACGGCACGGGAGCAGCTTACAGTTGCACCAAGAACCTCTGCAAGGTCATCAAGAAGCTTGAAGTTCTCTGCGCTTCCAACACCACGTCCGCCAGATACAAGGATCTTAGCGTCCATAATATCAGCAACATCAGATACGGCCTTAACAACCTTTAAGATTTCTACATACTTGTTATCCGGAGTAAATCCAGGATTGTAATTGATTACTTCTGCCTTCTTACCAGCTTCTCTGGGGGCCTTCTGCATAACACCGGGACGAACGGTAGCCATCTGAGGACGGAAATCCGGACATGCGATGGTAGCGATTGTGTTACCACCGAATGCAGGACGTGTCATCAGTAACTGGTTATGGCGCTGTTCCTTACCAGGGATCGGGTTAATCGGGAAGTCACCGATTTCAAGCTGTGTACAGTCTGCGGTCAGACCAGTATGAATTCTTGCAGATACTCTGGGGCCTAAGTCACGGCCGATTGCTGTTGCACCTACTAAGAAGATTTCAGGCTTGAATTCGTTAATTACAGATGCTAATGCATGTGCATAAGGCTCTGTTCTGTATTCCTTTAATTCAGGATCGTCTACAACGATTACCTTGTCTGCGCCATATTCAGCGAGTTCGTCAGCTAAAGCTGCAACATCAGAACCAACTAATACAGCGGTAACTTCTGTTCCTAAATCTTTTGCAAGTTCTTTTCCCTTGCCAACTAATTCCAATGCGATTCCGCTAAGTGTATTGTCTACCTGCTGAGCAAAGACAAATACGCCCTTATAATCTTGAATATTCATGTTCTTCCTCCATTATATTTCAATATGCTTAAGATCTACTATCGAAAGATTAGATTACGTGTTTTGCTTTTAACTTCTCAACAATGTAATCAACAGATGCAGCGGGATCTAAGTTAACTTTTTCTCCTGCACCCTTTCTTACCTTATCGGATGCCTTAGCGATCTGTGTCGGTGAACCCTTAAGACCAAGGTTAGAATCTTCTACATCCTTAAGATCTGCTCTTCCCCATACGGTGATGTCAGCCTTGTATGCATCGAAGATTCCGCCCGGAGTCATATATCTGGGCTCGTTTAATTCAGCAAGAGCTGTAATTAAGCAAGGCATTTTAGCCTTTAATACGTGATATCTGTCATCGAACTGACGCTCAACAATTACGCTGTCGCCTTCTACTTCGATCTTCTGAGCGTAAGAAATTACAGGAATTCCAAGATGCTCGGAAATCTGAGGTCCAACCTGTGCGGTATCACCATCGATAGCCTGACGGCCGGTAATGATGAGATCATAATCAAGATTACGAAGTGCTCCGGCAAGAGTCTGGGATGTAGCCCATGTATCAGCTCCACCTAATACTCTGTCTGTTACAAGGATTCCCTTGTCAGCGCCCATAGCCATAGCTTCACGAAGAACTTCTTCTGCCTTGGGAAGTCCCATTGTTACAACGGTAACTTCTGCGCCATACTGATCTTTCAATCTAAGAGCTGCTTCCAGACCAGCCTTATCATCAGGGTTCATGATGGTAAGCATTGCAGCTCTGTCAAGAGTACCATCGGGGTTGAATTTAACGCCACCTTTTGTATCAGGTACCTGTTTAACACAAACAACAATTTTCATTGTATTTCTCTCCTTATTTTTAAAATTAATATTATATGATAGTAAGACGGCACTCGAAATACTTCGTATTTCTCGTTCGCGGTGCTGCGCTGCACCGCTCCAAGCTTAGTCTTATGCATCTGCTTCTGCAAGCAGAGCATTTGCATAATCCAAATCTTGTCCGCCTTACTTAAGCAGGTTCGCGGAGATTACCATTCTCTGAACTTCGGAAGTTCCTTCGTAGATCTCAGTAATCTTAGCATCTCTCATCATACGCTCTACATCGTACTCTCTGATGTATCCGTATCCACCATGAAGCTGTACAGCCTTGGTAGTAACTTCCATAGCAACTTCTGCTGCGTAAAGCTTTGCCTGAGCTGCTTCTACGGAATAAGATACCTTGGAGTTCTTTGTATACTCGTCCTTCTTGCAGGCTGCTGCATATACCATGAACTGAGCTGCTTTGGTCTTGGTAGCCATGTCAGCTAACTGGAACTGGGTATTCTGGAATGCACCGATTGCACGGCCAAACTGCTTTCTTTCCTTAACGTATTCAACGGTTCTGTCAAGAGCGCCTTCTGCAAGACCAAGAGCCTGTGCAGCGATACCGATACGTCCACCATCCAGAGTATGCATAGCGATATTAAATCCTTTGCCCTGTGCTCCTAACATGTTTGCTTTAGGAATACGGCAATCGGTAAAGATCAGTTCGTATGTGGATGAACCACGGATACCCATCTTGTTTTCCTTGGTACCAAAGGTAAATCCAGGAGTTCCTTTTTCTACGATGAAAGCAGAGATCTCTTTCATCATCTTGCCTCTCTTCTCGATCATACCGGTAACAGCGAAAATAACATATACGTCAGCTTCCTTACCGTTGGTGATGAAGATCTTGGAACCATTCAGTACCCATTCGTCACCATCTAAAACAGCCTTGGTCTGCTGTCCCTGTGCATCTGTACCAGCGCCGGGCTCGGTAAGACCGAAAGCACCTAACTTCTCACCTTTTGCAAGGGGAACAAGGTATTTCTGCTTCTGCTCTTCTGTACCGAAAGTAAGAATCGGGTCACAGCAAAGAGAGGTATGAGCGGATACGATAACGCCTGTTGTACCACAAACCTTGGATAATTCTTTTACGCACATTGCATAAGTAAGAACATCTGCTCCCTGTCCACCGTACTCCTTCGGAATCGGAATACCCATAAATCCTGCCTTAGCCATCTTTTCAACGGTAACACGAGGGAATACTTCTGTCTCGTCTACTTCCTGTGCAAGAGGCTTAACTTCTTTTTCGGCGAACTCTTTGAAAAGAGTTCTCACCATTTCATGCTGCTTGTCTAACATAAAATCCATGTTTTATTTCCTCCATTATATATGATATTGGAATCACATTTGATCCAATTATATTTACTGTGCATCAACAGGGGTCTTTGTTCTGTCTGCATTGTAAACATAGAATCCCTTACCGCTCTTAACACCAAGGTTACCGCCACGAACCATCTTACGGATGAGAGGACATGCACGATACTTGCTGTCACCAGTCTCGTTGTAAAGAACATCCATAATAGCAAGGCAGATATCAAGACCAATGAAATCTCCAAGTTCAAGGGGTCCCATCGGATGATTAGCACCAAGCTTCATAGCTGCATCAATACCTGCAATATCGGATACACCTTCCATCTTAATGAAAGCTGCTTCGTTGATCATCGGAACAAGGATACGGTTTACTACGAAACCTGCTGCTTCGTTAACCTGTACCGGTGTCTTGCCGATTTCTTCGGAAATCTTCTTGATGGTATCTACGGTTTCAACAGGTGTGTTTACACCGGCGATTACTTCAACGAGCTTCATACGGTCAGCAGGATTGAAGAAGTGCATACCGATCATCGGACGGTTTAATCCGTTACCGATCTCTGTAATGGAAAGGCTGGATGTGTTGGATGCGAATACGCATTCCGGCTTTGCAATCTTATCAAGTTCTGCAAAGGTGTTCTTCTTAACTTCCATATTTTCAAATGCTGCTTCTACGATCAGATCGCAGTCTGCACAAAGGTCTTCCTTTAATCCCGGAGTGATCTTTGCAAGGATTGCATCAACAGCTTCCTGTGTTAATTTTCCTTTTTCTACAAGCTTTGCATAACCCTTCTGGATTTTTGCTTTTCCGCCTTCTGCCCATTCCTGCTTGATATCGCAGAGAGCAACTTCATATCCATCAACCTGGGCAAATGCCTTAGCAATGCCCTGTCCCATGGTACCGGCACCAATAATACCTACTTTCATTTCTTTTCCTCCTAAATTTTTTAAATCTTATTCTGAGCAGCGGCTTACTGCCCGCAGGCAGTTCTTCCGCTGTCATTTACATTCATTATAAACCAGAATTAGCAGTTTTTGAAAGGCTCTTTTACCTTTTCCTTATTCTTGTCAAGGAAGAAAGCCATTCCGTACTTCTGATCTTCTGTTTCAAAGCAGTCACCGAAGAGCTTTTCTTCGATTACGATTGCCTGATCCATATCTGCATCTAAGCCTTCGTTAATTGCTTTCTTGCAGTTGCGGACAGCGATCGGTGCATTCTTTGCAATGCCTGCTGCCATCTTCTCTGCTGCAGGAAGTAATTCTTCCTGAGGATATACTGCGTTTACAAGTCCGATACGATATGCTTCATCAGCCTTGATGTTACGTGCGGTATAGATCATCTGCTTTGCCATGCCTGCTCCAACAAGACGGGCAAGTCTCTGGGTTCCGCCAAATCCGGGTGTAATTCCAAGGCCAACTTCCGGCTGTCCGAATACGGCATTATCAGAACAGATTCTGATGTCACAGCTCATGGAGATCTCACATCCACCGCCTAATGCAAATCCGTTAACGGCTGCAATAACCGGGATCGGGAATGTTTCAAGCTTACGGAATACGTCATTTCCTTTCTTACCGAAAGCTTCTCCTTCTGCCTTTGTCAATGTGCTCATTTCTGCAATATCTGCACCTGCTACGAAGGACTTCTGTCCTGCTCCTGTGAGGATTAAGCATCTTACCTCATCCAGATTAACCGCATCAAGTGTTGCATTTAACTCGTCAAGTACCTGAGAGTTTAATGCGTTCAGTGCTTTTTCACGGCTGATGGTGATGATGCCGTATGCACCCTTCTGTTCATATACGATGAATTCCATTTTGCTTCCTTTCTGTGTCATTGCATGACACCCTTACCTTTTATTTGTGTAAACATGGTTCTAGGGTGGGAAATCCCACCCTGGAATTTTGCTTTCTTTTTAATGATTAGTCCATCTTAACAATGGTAGAACATCCCATACCACCGCCGATGCAAAGAGTTGCAAGACCAGTCTTGGCACCCTTAGCCTGCATCTCATGAAGCAGTGTAACAAGGATACGGCATCCGGAAGCTCCAACCGGATGTCCAAGAGCGATTGCACCACCGTTCGGGTTCAGCTGCTTGTCTACATCGATTCCAAGATCCTTACCTACTGCAACGGACTGTGCTGCGAATGCTTCGTTTGCTTCGATGATATCGAAGTCTTCAATCTTCATACCGGTCTTAGCCATTACCTTCTTGGTAGAAGCAACAGGTCCGATACCCATAACCTCAGGTCTTACACCTGCAAGTGCACCAGCTACGAAAGTAGCCATCGGCTTAACACCAAGTTCTTTTGCCTTTTCTTCGCTCATAACAACAACTGCTGCTGCACCGTCGTTGATACCGGAAGCATTACCAGCGGTAACGAATCCGTCCGGGTTAATGGTACGAAGCTTTGCAAGTCCTTCGATGGTGGATCCGTGACGAGGTCCTTCATCTACCTTGAACTCGATAACTTCTTTTTTCTTCTTAACCATTACAGGTACGATTTCCTTTTCGAAAGCACCGTTCTTCTGTGCTTCTTCTGCCTTTAACTGGCTCTTTAATGCGAACTCATCCAGTTCTTCTCTGGTAAGTCCCCATTCTCTACAGATGTTATCTGCAGTTGTAATCATATGGTAATCATTGAATGCATCCCAAAGAGCATCCTTAATCATGCAGTCAACTAATGTACCGTTGTTCATTCTATATCCGTAACGAGCCTGAGGAACTGCGTAAGGAGCCATGGACATGTTTTCCATACCACCTGCTACTACAACATCTGCATCTCCTGCCATGATCATCTGTGCTGCCTGGTTCACACAGTTCAGACCGGAACCACATACAACGTTCATGGTGACTGCAGGAACTTCGATCGGAAGTCCAGCCTTAATGGATGCCTGACGTGCTACGTTCTGTCCAAGACCAGCCTGGATAACACAGCCCATATAAACCTGATCTACAGCTTCAGGTGCAACACCTGCTCTGTTTAATGCTTCCTTAATAACAATTGCTCCTAATTCTGCTGCCGGTGTTGTGCTTAAAGAACCACCCATGGTTCCGATTGCGGTACGGCATGCACTGGCGATAACTACTTTCTTTGCCATTTCTCATTCCTCCGATATTCGTTGTTTTCTTTTATTTTTGCGGTTTAAAAATGATTGTTAAATTTTTATCATTTCCGACGCCATTATTATATCATAGGGCATTTATTTTTGCAATGGATTCCCTCTCGATTTACAAAATTTGCAAACTTTTCATAATACATGAATGGTAAATCTGGGTGCTGCAGCAAGCGGAAAATCTTCTTTTTCTTCCTTTCTAAACGGATCCTCTATCATCCAGCCGGTCAGATCATACAGCCCCGGCTGTTCAGGTGCCGTAATCCTTACCGTTCCGCTCATAATATTTTTATCTTTTTCTTTGAACAACAGATAGTTTTTATTATCAACCATAATCTGCTTCATATCAAGAGAGAGCAGCATTAATACCTCTTCACAATTACCAAGCCCGCCAATCTGATATTGCAGCTCAATCTCTTCCCCCGGACTGCACTGTATTTCTTTCGGAGGGAACGTTCTTTTCAATTCCGTTATATCATTATTAATCAGTAATCCATTCCACATGTCCTGATATTCTTTTGCCGGGGACTGATATTCTTCCTCCTTAAAAAACAACTCCTGTTCCTGATCAAACTGCAGTATCCAGTCATATGCCAGGGAATATACACTGGTTGGCGTTCCCTCTGTATCACATTCATGCAAATCCGAGGACACCGTCATGCATGTTACCATTTTATGACTATACTGTTCATTTACTTCTATTCCCAGTTGAAATGGAATTTCTTCTGAATACTTTTCACCAGCATTAATGTAATATGTAAAATATGGACTTCCCTCTACAATAATAGGAATCTGTTCATAATCCATAAAAACCTGTACTGCTATCTGCCGCTCCATTCCGGCACTTTCTATCATCAGATAAAGAAAATCATCTGCATGATTCATTTCCATTATGTTGCTCTTTGGTTTTCCTTTTGTAAGATCCGAATCGACTCCAAAGTAATAGCCATATGTATTACTTTCATATAAATGCTGCATTCCATCCATTTTGTCATCCCCGGCTATCGAACCAGTATAACTTTCCGGCCTGGCACATGCCATAAGAAGAAATAAACCTATTACGGGTACAATTATTCTACGTCTCATCCATTCTCCTCCAATCAGATTTTTAAATGAATATATCCGTTTTCCACAAATACCGAACGAACTTCTGTCTTTAATGTTATTCCATATTTTTTGCCTGTCTATAGTTCATTCCCCAAACGACAATTTGGGCGTCTTTTTGGTCTTTTCATCCCGCAGACATTGTATTACTGCCTCTTTTTAAGTAAAATAAAATTGCAGATATGAGGAGGGGACAATGCGGATTTTAATTTGTGATGATGATGTTATGATTCAACAGGAAGTGACCAGATATCTTTCCGAATATTTTCACAGACATAACTTGAGATTACCGGACATTTGCTGCTTTCATACCGGACATGATCTTTTATTGGATTCCGGAAATAAAGACATTGTTTTTTTAGATGTGGAAATGCCCGGGTTAAGCGGCATTTCCGTTGGCACCTCTCTTAAAAAATCCAATCCGGATGTCATCATTTTTATTGTAACTTCTTATTCCGAATATCTTGATGATGCCATGCGTTTTCACGTTTTTCGTTATCTGAGCAAACCCATTGACAAGCAGCGGCTCTTTCGCAATTTGAAGGATGCCTTATCACTGTATCACTCTTTACATATAAGAATTCCGGTCGAAACCAGACAGGGAATTTATTCCATTCCGGCAGCCAATATTGTCTGTGTGGAAGCCAATCAGCGAAAAGTAATCATCCATACTGCCACGGATCATTTTCTTTCTGTTCACACGATTCAATATTGGGTCCAGATTCTCACCATGAATTGTTTTATCCAGACTCACCGGAGTTATATTGTCAATATGGCACACATCACTCATTTTGATCATCAGCTCATTTATTTTGATATAAACCTCACCGCCTATTTAACAAGAAGAAAATACCGTGCCTTTAAGGAAGCCTATCTGCTCTATTTAGAAAGCATCCAATAAGTGATCCCTACCATTACGAAAGAAGCCTTTACCATTATGAAAACTTTTTTATGCTACATTTTTTCTTATCTGATTGAAGCCTTTATTATCTGGC
>CAVHRK010000130.1:0-3501 GCA_963638365.1 Anaerobutyricum sp.
GGACGAATCAGTTCCACATCATCTTTAGCTTTAACAATCAAGTTCTTTAAGAAAGTGTTTACTGTTACGCATTTTTCATCACTAAAATAACTGTCCAACCATTTTCTTAAATAACTATTTGAATTCTTTCTTCTATTGATACAAATTATTTCTATATTGATTGTTGCAGTAATGTCTTGTTTTTCAAAATATTTAGCTATTGTGTGAACCGCAGCAACAATATGCTGCATATCTTCCGGTCCTACAAAAGCAATGTTAATTCCATCAATTCGCGCAGGGAATGTTCTGACATAATCCAGCACATTTCTAACTACAATGTTCGACATTGGAGTCGCATGTAACATAGCAGAAGCATCTTCATCATCAGTCACAATTGAACTACCAAAGGTATTCCCTGACACAACATCAGAATCCGTTATTCCAGCATAATATACTCCATAATATTCCCACATACTTCTACACAACGTATAGTTGGAGCTTGAACGATTAATTGTATCCATCGCCTGAGTTATTGATGATAACTGAAGTAAATTATCTATCGCAACTTCATAATTCTTCTCATGCGCTTCAAATTTTTCAAGCATTTCCGCAAATCCTGTTCTGATAAAAATTAGTTTGGCATCAATTTTTTCAAGCATTACAGGGTTGTACGCAGGAACTAAAACTTCTTTCATTTCACACGATACAAGAACATCATCATTTGAAGATATAACAAAACAATCAACAAGCAGCGGAAGCTTTTCTCGTTGAATATCACTAAATTCATCAAAATGCTTATAGGTTCCCTCTAACATATCTGTGTACATCTGTACAACTTTTCTTAGATTATTTAAAGAATTAAACAATCCATTTTGTACTAATAAATCCGCAAAATTTTTAAATTCTGCACATAAAGAATCAAACTGTGCTAAAGGCTCCGTATTATTAAAATACTTTCTTAGTTCCTGTCTGTGTTCCTCAAAATAAACCTCTTCGCGTATCTGTGATAATTGTGCATAAAACTCATCTTCGCTTTCACAGTTTAAGAAATCTTGAATATTTTTGCATACAGCCATTGTTGGCAATGTGTAACTATCACCTCCTCTAAATAAAACTGCTGCAAGATATGAAAACGCATTTAACCAAGGGCTATTCGGTGAGAAGGCCCATTTATACTCATATTTTTCCACCGAATCATCTTTTTCTGCTGATATCGTAAAGGTAATTTTGCACGGGTCACCCCATTTCCCAGAACATTTAATATTATCCTTTATCTCTGAAATATTAACTAAATCAAAAGGGTCTTTTTTCTGATCATAATCTAGAAATAGTCCCTGATCACCACATTCATAATTTGCCTCATTGAGAAATGTAAGCATTCCACCTAAATAATTACAAAGCCTTGAATATGACTCTTCTTTCTGTTCGTCCGTGCAATCCGATAAAGATACATGGTCCACTCTGAAAACTATCCTTTCAGGAAATGTGGACTTTTCGCCCTTAAATTGGGCTATTGAAGAAAAAATCATTTTACAATAAGCCCCAAGAGGATCCCCAGAAATCAGTTTTGCCTTTGCTGTCGGGGTTTTCGGTAACCTTGTTCCCAAGATACGAGAAATATATGCAAAATCCAATTTCAGTAAGCGAGCTCGATTATTTTCCAAATCTTTTCCAGACATAAAGTCGATAACACAGTTCTGGAAATCGGAATAACTTATAAACAATGATATAGGATGAGGAAAAGGGTCTGTATAGTTAATTCCATTATCATCTGCATACTTAGCAAATTTTTTTTCAAGTTTTGCAATCCCTGCTTGTGTAGGAATATCATCCGTTCGTTCAATAAACTTTATACCATCTAAAATAATCTGAGCATTCTTCATAGTACCCTTGGCCAAATTTTGTACCTTGGGCGTCATTTTCAAGTCAATGACGCTAGGTATACTCCATGTAGAATTTAATGTTTCACATATATATGAAATTAAATCTTGAATGGCCGTAAATGGCATTCCAGTTAACGAATCAACAAAACTACTCAGTTTAATCAGATCAACATTTACGCTTGAAAAAATGGCCTTGTATAAAGTATTTATAGCCTTTCTCGCATCATCACTTTCCAGACCATTTGCTTTTAAAATAGGCAAAAACCATTGACTATAATCATTCTTCAATTCCGTAATAATTTTTCTTGGTGAAATAGCGAATGACGTATCTGCCAATCCTCCAGTATCTTGAGCAGCTTCTGTACCCATAAGCAACACGAGCACAGTCTTTCCATCAGAATATGATGCAGAGGCATTTCTCCATTTCGTAATTGCATTATTATAATCTACAAAGCTTTTTGTCATAAATACTTCAGATGTTTCATTTTCACTCGAGGTATTATTTCCTTTATGCAAGAAAGAAAGTGCACTGTACCATTCTGACTTGTTTTCTTGCATAAACTCATTATATTTTTCTCTTGTCAACTTGGGTATAAAAACATCTATACCCTCATCGGACAACAGTTGGCTACATACAGCTTTATAGACTAGCGGATTATCAAAACTTTCTAAACGTACAATATTTGTATTTCCAATAACGATCTGTTTCTTAACTTGGCCAGTAAGCAACGTAATTAATTGCCTCATACAACATCATCCTCTCTTTCATAAGGATTTTCGACTATAGAAGTAGCATCTGATAAGTCTCTTAAGAATCCACATTCTTTTAATTTCTGTGCAAAAGCTTGTTTATTCTCTTCCATGAAGGACAAATCACTAACATATGATAACGCACCCTTGTCCATTTCTTTTTTGTACTGAGCAGATCCAATCACCATTCCGAAATGCTCATATAACAAATCAACAAATTCATTCAATGTAATCATATGCTTAGGCGGAATAATTGATAAAACAAGAAACTCAATAACTTCCTCTGACAAACTAAAGCGCGTCCCCGCACCAGTGTTCGGAATGATGATTCCTAGGCTTTTTCCTAGTTTGCGAAACAGTCTATAAGAGTCATCTGCTGCAGCCTTAATAATCTTTGCTTCCTCTTTACCTTCGCCAGATAACTTATCCTTTAATTTAGCAAGCCCATCATAAAGATAAGAGCTAATTGTTTCTTCATTTCGCTTAAAAGCATTTACCGCGGCTTTCTTCACTTCTTGGTTTTCAAATCCTTTGCTATTAACATCGATAAGCCAGCAATTACTCTGTTTATCAGTAGCCGCAGCCAGATACATCATTCTAAGCATTTGCAAAATAATACCATTTGAGAAGATTTCCATCTTCTCGAAAGGATGACATTTACTATTCAGAAAATTATCCAATTCAGATAATGTGTATTTGTTTCTTACAGAAAATGAAGTTGGAATTGCTCCTAAATCCTTATAAAGCTTTTTCTCTTCCTTTTCTTCAGGAGGAACAGCCATAAAATCATCCCACGTATTCTGTATAAAATTACACAAATAAGAAAACTGTGGAAAGCTACTTATCATCTCCTCTAACCGTCGTTCAATTACGTTTTTGAAATTCGGAC
>CAVHRK010000131.1:0-9626 GCA_963638365.1 Anaerobutyricum sp.
TTTTATAAAATTTTAAAACCTTAGTAACTGGAAGTTACTTTTTCAATTGAGTATTATACCAGTCAGGAAAATAGATACGTCAAAATATAAACGGAATTCTATTGACGCATTTATATACCAATTAAGCCGGTCCTTATGAACCGGCTCATCCATACTCCGGCTGTGATCCGGCAGAAGATCGTTTCCGTAATATCTCCAAGGAAAGCTCCCACAAAAAACAGCATCACCACTTTATAGAAACCGCAGCCTGCAGGCTGCCAGCACCACTTCAAAAATCCATCCAAGAAATGAGTAAATATAAAACAGCCACAAAAGCTCATAGACCGAATAATGATCCATCTCACTTGTCTCCTATTGTGTCACCCAGCTATAATCGCATCCTTCATGGACTTCACATATTCACCGACATACTTGGGCGCTTCGGTTCCATACTTCTCCATAATTTTAATAATCGCAGATCCAACAATCGCTCCGTCAGAAAGTCCTGCCATCTTCTTTGCCTGCTCCGGTGTAGAAATACCAAAGCCGATCGCGCACGGCACACTCGTATTCTGGCGCACCACCTCCACGATCGAAGAAAGATCTGTTTTGATCTCGGTACGTGTTCCGGTCACGCCGAGGCTGGATACGATATAGAGGAAGCCTTTTGCTTCCTTCGCAATCATGGCAATCCGGTTCTCGGAAGTCGGTGCAATCAGAGAAATAAAGTCCATATCATACTGGTCACAGATCGACTGGAATTCCTCTTTTTCCTCATAGGGAACATCGGGAAGAATCAGTCCATCCATTCCAATCTCCTTACAGGCTGCAATGAACTTTTCGGAGCCATAGGAAAATACAACATTGGCATAAGTCATAAATACCATCGGAACAGTGACCTCTTTTCGAAGCTCCCGCACGAAATCAAAAATTTTATCAGTCGTCACACCACCCTTTAAGGCACGGATATTGGCTCCCTGAATAACCGGTCCTTCTGCTGTCGGGTCTGAAAAGGGAATCCCAAGTTCGATTAAATCTGCACCGTTACGGGCTGCTTCTTTTACTACTTCCGCCGTGGTTGCAAGATCCGGATCCCCGCAGGTGATAAAGGCGATGAATGCCTTTCCATTTTCAAATGCTTTCTGAATGTTACTCATGGATATCCTCCCCTCTGTAACGGGCAATGGCTGCACAGTCCTTGTCGCCTCTGCCGGATATGGTAATTACAATAATCTGATCCTTACTCATCTGCGGAGCCAGCTTTTTCGCATAAGCTACGGCATGCGCAGATTCAATGGCCGGAATGATTCCTTCCGTCTTTGCCAGATACTCAAAAGCATCTACCGCCTCATCGTCCGTTACCGGTACATATTCTGCTCTGCCGATGTCATGGAGATGTGCATGCTCCGGTCCGACACCGGGGTAATCCAGACCTGCTGAAATCGAATAGACCGGTGCAATCTGACCGTATTTATCCTGACAGAAGTAAGACTTCATGCCATGGAAAATACCTAACCTTCCGGTTGCAATGGTCGCTGCGGTTTCAAAGGTATCCACGCCCCGTCCTGCCGCTTCGCATCCGATCAGGCGCACTCCTTCATCTTCAATAAAATTGTAAAAGCTGCCGATTGCATTCGATCCGCCTCCCACACAGGCGATAACTGCATCCGGAAGTCTGCCTTCCTTTTCCAGCATCTGCTCCTTAATTTCCTTGGAAATAACTGCCTGAAAATCACGTACAATGGTCGGGAACGGATGCGGTCCCATGACCGATCCCAGACAATAATGTGTATCACTGATCCGGGAAGTCCACTCTCTCATTGCTTCGGATACGGCATCCTTCAGGGTTGCGGTTCCGGATTTTACCGGATTGACCTCTGCTCCCAGAAGTCGCATACGGTAAACGTTGAGTGCCTGACGAATGGTGTCCTCTTCTCCCATGAAGACCACACATTCCATACCCATGAGGGCTGCTGCCGTCGCAGTTGCCACTCCGTGCTGTCCGGCTCCGGTCTCTGCGATGAGCCTTGTCTTGCCCATCTTTTTCGCCAGAAGCGCCTGGCCTAACACGTTATTGATCTTGTGCGCGCCGGTATGATTCAGATCCTCTCTTTTTAAATAAATCTTCGCACCGCCCAGATCCTTCGTCATCTTTTCCGCATAGTAAAGCCGGGAAGGTCTGCCCGCATATTCGTTCAGAAGCTCTGTCAGCTCTCTGTTAAATTTCGGATCATTTTTATAATGATTGTATGCTTCCTCCAGTTCAATCACCGCGTTCATCAGTGTTTCCGGTATGTACTGACCGCCGTGAATGCCGAAGCGTCCATTTGGATTTGTCATAAGTTGTTTTCCTTTCTCACAGCGGTTACAAACGCTGCTATTTTCTCTCTGTCCTTACTGCCGTCCGTCTCGATTCCCGAGCTGACATCGACTGCATAAGGGTGAAGCTGCCGGATCGCATCCGCTACATTCTGAGGATTAAGTCCACCTGCCAGAAAATAATGTCGTGTTTCCTCAGCATATAATGATTTCTCCCGCTTCTGTTCTCCATCCATTGCCGGATCACCTGCCTGATCCGGACGAAGTATCTTCCAATTAAAGGTACTTCCCGTTCCGGCTCCGGAATCCAGCAGAATTTCATCTGCGCTGCTTTGAACGGCGCGCTCTACATCCTCTTTAGTCCGGATCCGGAATGCCTGAATGATTGGCTTTTCTGTCAGCTTCCGGAGCTTTACAAGGTACTCTTCATCCTCACTTCCATGAAGCTGTGCAAGATCAATGACTCCTTCATTCAAAAGCGCCGCCACCCTTTCCGGTGCTTCATCGACAAACACTCCGGCTGCCTGAATCTGTGGATCGAGATGATCCTTTAGTTCTACTGCCTGCTCCGCCGTCACGTACCGTTTGCTCTTTGGTGCAAATACGAATCCTACATAATCCGGCTTCCATTCATTTACTGCTTCGATGTCCTCCGGTTTCCGCAGACCGCATATCTTGATCTTTGTCATACTTCCTCCCATAGTGTTGCAGGCATCACTTTCCTATCTGTTCCCCGCAATATGGCAAGCATTGCTTTCTTATTTGGGGCCCGCATCAGGGTCTCACCGATCAATACGGCATCCGCTCCAATCTCGCGCAGCTTCACTACATCCTCTGCAGATTTCACACCGCTTTCAGATACAAACAAAATATCCTTCGGAATCTGTTCCCGAAGCCTCTTGCTGTTCCCGGTGTCTACCGTGAAGTCCTTGAGATTCCGGTTGTTCACACCAATAATCCGCGCGCCTGCTTCGACCGCCATCTCCACTTCCTTTTCATCATGCGCCTCCACCAGTGCAGATAATCCCAGATAATCGCTGATTTCCCGGTATTCCTTCAACTGCTCCTTCGACAGAATCGAGCAGATGAGAAGTACTGCCGATGCGCCCAGAAGCTTTGCTTCATAGATCATGTACTCATCCACCGTAAAATCTTTTCGAAGACACGGAATGGATACCGTCTGTGCAATCTCCTGAAGATACTCATCTTTACCTAAGAACCACTTCGGCTCTGTCAGAACGGAAATGCAGTCTGCTCCGGCTGCCTCATACTCCTTTGCGATCGAAAGATACGGAAAGTCCGGTGCAATCAGTCCCTTCGAGGGAGATGCCTTTTTGCATTCGCAGATAAAGGAAATGTCCGGCTTCTTCAATGCATTTTCGAAAGCAAAGTTTCCTTGGGGAAGCTCCACGGCCTGCTTACGGACATCCTCTGCGGTGGTCCGGCTTTTCGCGGCAGCAACACGTTCCCTGGCATAATCTGCTAATTCGTCCAGAATCGTCATGCTTCTACCTCCGGACGATTGCTGACTTCAATCAGCTTCTGCAGGGTCTCATAAGCCTTTCCGGTGTCGATCAGCTCTGCCGCATAGGTAATTCCTTCTTTGAGGCTTCCTGCTTTTCCTCCAATATAAAGGGCTGCTCCGGCATTCATTAAAACTGCGTTGCGCTTCGGTCCCTGTTCTCCCTTTAAAATATTGATTGTGATCTGTGCGTTTTCATCCGGTGTGCCGCCCACGAGATCTTCCTTGGTACAACGTGGGAGTCCGAACTGTTCCGGTGTAATCACATAGGATTTGAACCATCCGTTGCGGATCTCACAGACCCTGGTCGGTGCGCTCATGGAAATTTCATCAAGCTTGTCCATTCCATAGACAACCATGCCACGTTTTACCCCAAGATTAATTAATACCTGTGCCAGCGGCTCAACAAGGTATTCGTCATACACACCGAGAAGCTGCATGGACGGAGAACCTGGATTCGTCAGAGGTCCAAGGATATTAAACACGGTACGGAAGCCCAGCTCCTTACGGATCGGTCCGACATACTTCATGGAAGTGTGATACTTCTGTGCAAAGAAGAAGCACATGCCTGCTTCCTTTAACAATTCAATACAACGTGCCGGGCTCTGTTGGATATTGACACCAAGTGCTTCCAAGCAGTCCGCGGTTCCGCATTTGGAAGATGCTGCACGGTTTCCATGCTTGGCTACCTTCACACCGCCTGCTGCCGCAACCAATGCGGATGTTGTTGAAATGTTGAAGCTCTGTGCATTGTCTCCACCGGTTCCCACAATTTCAAAAATGTCCATTCCTGTGTCGACCTTCGTTGCATGATCACGCATCGCTGCCGCACATCCTGCAATTTCATCGGTCGTTTCTGCCTTCGCACTCTTGGTCGACAAAGCTGCCAGAAATGCCGCATTCTGTGTCGGGGAAGTCTCGCCGCTCATAATCTCATTCATCACTGCGTAGGCTTCCTCGTAGGTCAGGTCTCCCTTGTTTACAATCTTTACTATTGCTTCCTTAATCATGGTTGTTTCCTCCTTGTACATAGATTCCTTTTGTTTTGTATTTGTTGTTTTGTATTTGTTGTTTTGTATTTGTTGTTTTGTATTTGTTGTTTTGCATTTGTTGTTTTATATTTTTGTTGCTATGTATTTCTGTTGTTTCACATTCCTTACGTGTTTTTTCTTGCTTGTTCTTATTTCTTGTTATTTCTTATTTTCTTGCTGCTTATTATTGCCTGCTGTTTCTTATTTCCTTGTTGATGCCCTTGTTATCAAGTACTTTCTTAACATTATGGCCTACCGGAGTGTGATATTTATTGGGTATAGATGTTGATTATGCTCCTTTATATCCTCTCCTCTTACTGGCTCTGGGTATAACAGGCAATTTTGTTGCTATATACCCTGACTTTTTGCTGACTCTGGGTATATTAGCTTAGTTTTGTTTCCTGTACCCTCTCCTCTTGCTGGCTCTGGGTATGACAGGCAATTTTGTTGCTATATGCCCAAGCTTTTTGCTGACTCTGGGTATATTAGCTTAGTTTTGTTTCCTGTACCCTCTCCTCTTGCTGGCTCTGGGTATGACAGGCAATTTTGTTGCTATATGCCCAAGCTTTTTGCTGACTCTGGGTATATTAGCTTAGTTTTGTTTCCTGTACCCTCTCCTCTTGCTGGCTCTGGGTATGACAGGCAATTTTGTTGCTATATGCCCAAGCTTTTTGCTGACTCTGGGTATATTAGCTTAGTTTTGTTTCCTGTACCCTCTCCTCTTGCTGGCTCTGGGTATGACAGGCAATTTTGTTGCTATATGCCCAAGCTTTTTGCTGACTCTGGGTATATTAGCTTAGTTTTGTTTCCTGTACCCTCTCCTCTTGCTGACTCTGGGTCTGCTGGATGATTTTACTTCTCTGTACCCTCCTGCCTTACTGCCTCTGGGTGTGATAAACAATCTTTTCCTTCTATACCCTTCACAGTCAGAAATCAAGAATAATTCTTCAACTTTATGAAGTTCTCAAGCATCTTCTTTCCGTCCGGTGTCATAATGGATTCCGGATGGAACTGGACTCCGAAAATCGGATACTGTTTATGCTGCACCGCCATGACTTCCCCATCTGTTGTGACAGCAGTGACTTTCAGACAGTCTGGAATGGTCTGTGGATCTGCGGCAAGTGAATGATACCTTGCTACCTTTGCCACCTCCGGGCATCCTTGGAAAAGTACACACTCCGGATCAAATTTCACATCCGACTGCTTGCCATGCATCAGCTCCTTGGCATAAGTAACGGTCGCCCCAAAAGCAGCACAGATCGCCTGATGTCCAAGGCACACACCTAATACCGGAATCTCTTTTCCAAGTGTCTTCGCTGCCTCGATAATCACTCCGGCGTCCTCCGGCCGTCCGGGTCCCGGAGATAAAATAATGCAGTCCGGTTTCAAGTTCCGGATCTCCTCCACCGTCATCTCATCGTTGCGGATGACGCTGATATCCGGATCAATCTCTCCGATCAACTGATACAGGTTATAAGAAAAACTATCGTAATTATCAATCAACAGAATCATAATTCTTCCTCCTGTGCAAGTTCCAGTGCTTTTAAGGAAGACTTCGCCTTGTTCAAGCACTCCTCAAATTCTTTTTCCGGAACGGAATCTGCAACAATTCCGGCTCCGCTCCGTACAAACACCTTGCCATTCTTTTTATAAGCAATGCGGATGGCAATGCAGGTATCCATGTTTCCGGTAAAATCAATATATCCAATTGCACCGCCGTAAATGCCACGCTTGTTATTTTCCAACTCTCCAATAAGCTGGCAGGCACGGATCTTTGGTGCACCGGAAAGCGTTCCTGCCGGAAGCACAGCCTCGATGGCATTCAGCGCATCCTGATCCTCCCTGATTTCGCCCCGTACGGTAGACCCGATGTGCATAACATGGGAATAACGCTCAATGGAATGCAGCTTTTCTACCTGAACGGTTCCAAACTTACTGATCTTTCCCAGATCGTTCCTGCCAAGATCCACCAGCATGTTGTGTTCCGCAATTTCTTTTTCATCGGAAAGGAGCTCTTTCTCCAGTGCCAGATCCTCTTCCTCTGTCCTGCCACGCGGTCGGGTTCCTGCCAGTGGGAAGGTGTGTAATACACCATTTTCAAGCTTAACCAGCGTTTCCGGTGAAGCTCCTGCCACCTCGACATCCGTTCCCGAAAAATAAAACATATATGGAGAAGGATTAATGGTTCGAAGTACCCGGTAGGTATTCAACAGGCTTCCTTCAAACGGAGCGCTCAGGCGGTTGGACAGCACAATCTGGAAAATATCTCCTTCCCGAATATAGTGCTTTGCCTTTTCGACCATATCACAATACTGTTCTTTATTAAAAAGAGGGGTTACCTCGCCGAGAAGCTTTCCACCCGGTTCTTCTTTTTTCTGTCCGTTGTGCAGAAGCTCCACGATCTGTTTCAGCTCCATAACTGCCTTATTGTATCCAACCTCCACATCCTGCAGCGGCATGTTGACAATCAGGATTAGCTTCTGCCGGACATTGTCGAATGCGATTACCTTGTCAAATAGCATCAGATCAACATCCTTAAAGTCTTCGGTATCCTCTACCTTGCATCGAACAGCCGGTTCACTGTATCCCAGATAATCATAGGAAAAGTATCCGACAAGCCCGCCCGTAAAAGAAGGCAGATAGGAAAACCGGGGACTCTTATAATCTGCAAGAATCTGACGCAGATAGTCCGATGGGTTGTCCGTTTTGATCCGGATGTTTCCTGCCTTGATTTCACCGTCGATGCAGGTGATCTCCATCTTGGGATCAAATCCAAGAAAAGTATACCGTCCCCACTTGTCATTCGCCCATGCGGATTCGAGCATGTAACAATGCGTCGATACGTTTTTCAGAATCTTCATGGTTTCGATCGGGGTTGTGAAATCGGAAAGAAGTTCGCAGCTCACCGGGACTACATTGTATTCGTTCGTTGCTGCAATTTTCTTCACCTCACTGAGTTCTGGTAAAAAGTTCATTTGGTCCACCTCCTGAATAAATATGAAACTAAATGCTCTACGCAAAAAGTCCTTGACAGAATTTTCATTCTGTCAAGGACGAATAGAGTACGTTTATAGTACGACACAATCCGCGGTGCCACCTTGAATTCACGGTCTGACCCGTGCGCTTTGCGGGATACCTTCATATCCCAGGCAACTGACGTATGCCTCACGTTGCAGAATACTTTGAATACAGGAATTTATTTCTCTTTATACTTTAAAAATCGCCCTATTCATTTGACTGCACCCTCCGCGGTCCATTTGACAACTTGTTTCTTACCTGACTCTCAGCAACGCAGGCTCTCTGTAAAGGCATTCTTGCCGTTATCTCCGCTTCAACGGTTTATCCTATTAAATTGATAGAATTATAGCATGACACTTCACGGGTGTCAATATGGAAAATCTGCCAGCTGTTCTTTCGCTGCTTTCACATACCGCTGCGCATTCTTTCCGGTTTCCTTGACTTCCTCCGGAGTCAAGCTGCGGATCACTTTCGCCGGATTGCCAAAGGCAAGGCTTCCGTCCGGGATGTGTGTATTTTGTGTCACAAGAGCTCCCGCTCCAATGATGCAGTTGTCTCCAATCACTGCTCCGTTCAGAATAATGGCTCCCATTCCAATGAGCGTATTGCTTCCAACCGTACAACCATGAACAATCGCTCCGTGTCCGATCGTTACATCATCTCCAATGCTCACCGGATAACCGGCGCTCACATGCACCACGGCATTATCCTGTACATTAGTCCTGCTGCCAATGGTAATCTGATTGGAATCCCCGCGGATTGTCGCATTGTACCAGACGCCCGAATCCTCTCCAATCGTGATATTTCCTTTGATAATTGCACCCTCTGCCACATAGTAAGCCATGGTTGGTCCTCCTGTTGAAATGTGATTTCCATGGATATATTATAATTATAAGGTGCACAAATATATCGAGTCAAGCCACTCTATGCCGGAAATGAATCCTCATAGGGAGTATCTTTAAATCCCCGACTGTGAAGTCTCTTCACCAGCACATCTAACGTTCCTTTCCAAAACCTCTTAAATTGCCTATTATCACCAAACCATTCTACCAATTGGGGACTAACCGCATAGTACACTTTAATAAATACTCTTCCCAACCAGTTTTTCTGCAGCGTCTGATCTCTGAATCTGCGCAGCGTCCAGACCGAAGGACAATCATAAGATCCATACACACAGGTTGCAATATAACATCCTCTTTTCTCTTCCATTGGCGCTTTTGTCTGAACGGTATTTGAGTGTTGTTTAAAATGATGAACTCTGGTTACCGGCAATGAAGCAAGAGTCTGTGCGATTTTATTCTTAATATATTCCGGATTAATTCCATAGGAAGTCCACAATTTAATAATGGGTATCCCTGCCTCCTCACAAATTTTTGTGACTTTTTTATCCCGTTCCTGACGGTCTTTCGACAGATGGCTGGCATCATTCACCTCAATCACAATTAACGGCCGGTATTCCTGATCCATAATAAGGAAATCAACATTTCGAAATAATTCTGTATGAAATCTGGCTTCGTCCGTTCTCTCAATAAAAGAAGCCAAATTCACCTGTGACTGCAACAGATAATTTTCCGGCAGAACAGATCTGATACATTTCATATAATCTTTTTCAGCGGCAGTAAGTAGGGAGTCTTTTGGCTCATAAAGATATTTTTCCGGTGGCTTAAGCTCCGAATTTTCAACAGTTTCCTTCTGCTCTGTATGATTATTCCGGGGCTCTCTGAGCCACCTGTCCGGACTTTGAGAGCCACCATTCC
>CAVHRK010000132.1:0-14773 GCA_963638365.1 Anaerobutyricum sp.
TTCGCAAAAGGAGCCTGCTCACTCCTGAATCATGTTCTTACGCAGCCTGACAGCATGTGTCTGGCTGCTATGTGAACAGTAACTTGTATTGCTACTTAGTATAAACAATACTGGTACTGTTGAAAGTACCAATTACAAACTTTTTGATAAGACCAGAAGAGGGAAATTCGTCAAATTGACGATAAGTTTCTAAAATTTTTATGAAACATTTTGGATTCCGTTGACATTAAAAAATCAAATCATTAAACTTAGAAACTATAGGTTAAGTGAAAAATATTTTAGTATATTGCAACACATTCGCAAGTGGGTGCATGGAAAGGAAGACGATGAAAAGATATTGGAAGTATGTAAAACCGTATTTGCCGGCGTTTATTATCGGTCCGCTCATGATGATCGTGGAAGTCATCGGGGAAGTGGTTCTTCCGAAACTTATGGCAAATATTATTAATGTCGGTGTGACAAACGGAAGTGTCGGTTATATCACAGGTACCGGCGCATTGATGATTCTGGTAGCACTTCTTATGATGGCCGGCGGTGTTGGCGGTGCGTATTTTGGTGCAAAGGCCGCAGTCAGCTTTGCCGCAGATTTGAGAAAGGATGCATTTGATAAGGTACAGACCTTTTCTTTTGCCAATCTTGACCAGTTCAGTACCGGTTCGCTGGTTACCCGTCTGACCAATGATATCACACAGGTACAGAACCTGATTAATATGGCACTCCGTATGATGCTTCGTGCGCCCGGAATGCTGATCGGTGCGCTGATTATGGCGTTTGTCATGAATGCGGAGCTGGCAGTTATCGTACTGATTGTCATCCCGATTCTGGTCGGAGCCATTACAATTTTAATTAAGGTCGCATTCCCGAAGTTCAAGATCATGCAGAAGAAGCTGGATGCATTGAACTCCAATATTCAGGAAATGCTCACGAATGTCCGTGTAATCAAATCCTTTGTCCGTGGGGACTATGAGGAAAAGAAGTTCGCAGCCTCCAACGAAGACTTAAAGCAGACCAGCTTGGGTGCATTTAAGACCATTATTATGGTAATGCCGCTGATGATGCTGATGATGAATGCCACGACACTTGCCGTTGTATGGTTTGGCGGTAAGCAGATTATTGTAGGAAATATGCAGGTGGGTGACCTGACTGCATTTACCACTTATATTGTACAGATTCTGATGTCCTTAATGATGCTTGCCATGGTGATTTTACAGAGTTCAAGAGCGCTGGCTTCCTTAAGCCGTATCCGTGAGATTCTTGACACGGATGTCGATCTGAACGATGAGCACTGCAAGGAGCCGGATAAGATCGTGTCGAGCGGACGCGTGGAATTCCGCGATGTTTCCTTCCGTTATTATAAGGAAAACAAAGAGCCGGTGCTTTCCCATATCAGCTTTGACGTAAAGAGCGGTCAGACACTGGGAATCATCGGATCAACCGGCAGCGGTAAGACAACACTTGTACAGATGATTCCGCGGTTATACGATGTCGATGAAGGAGAAGTCCTTGTGGATGGCGTGAATGTCAAGGATTATACACTGGAAAATCTGCGTGAGGGCGTTGGTATGGTGCTGCAGAAGAACGTGCTGTTCTCCGGTTCCATTCTGGAAAACCTGATGTGGGGCGATGAAAACGCTTCCATGGAGGAGGTACGCAAGGCCGCAGAGGCTGCGCAGGCAGACGGCTTTGTAAGCAGCTTTACCGGAGGCTATGAAATGGATTTAGGTCAGGGCGGTGTCAACGTATCCGGTGGACAAAAGCAGCGTCTTTGTATTGCCCGCGCCCTGTTAAAGAAGCCGAAGATCTTAATTCTGGATGACTCCACAAGTGCGGTGGATACAGCAACCGAAGCAAAGATCCGTGAAAGCTTTGCCGGGGAACTGAAGGATACGACGAAGATCATTATTGCACAGCGTATCAGTTCCGTACAGGAGGCAGATGAGATCATGGTACTCGATGACGGTAAGATCGTAGGCTTCGGAAAGCATGAGGATCTGCTGGCTTCCTGTGAAGCATATCAGGAAATTTATTATTCCCAGATGGATAAAGAAAAGGAGGGAGCAGCATCATGAAACAGGAACGACTCGATTACCTTATCAGAAAATATGAAGCAAAGCTGAATCCTTCCGACGAGGAAGAAATGTCCGGAAAGCCGATGGGAGGAAGAAAGCACGGCGGACCTGGCGGACCGGGAGGTCCCGGGGGACGCGGCATGATGGGCGGCAAGCCGAAGAACACGAAAGCAACAATCAAGCGTCTCTTTTCCTATATTGCAAAGGATAAATGGAAACTGGTAATTGTACTCTTATGTATTATTGTAGGAGCGGCAGGAAACCTTGCAGGTTCTTATCTGCTGCGTCCGATCATTAACGGACTGACCGATACCGGTAAAACAGGCGATCAGCTCCTTGCGGGACTGATTCAGGGTGTATTTGTCATGGCAGTTGTTTATATCGTGGCAATTACCGCACAGTATTTACAGTCCAGAATCATGGTTACGATTTCCCAGGATGCGATCCAGCGGCTGCGTAATGAATTGTTTGAAAAGCTGCAAAAGCTTCCGGTGCGTTATTATGACACCAATAATAACGGTGATGTCATGAGCCGTTTTACCAATGACGTGGATGTCATCGGTGAAATGCTGAATAATACTGTGGTACAGTTGATTTCCGGAGCAATCAGCATTGTCGGAACCTTGAGCCTGATGATCTATACGAATATCTGGCTGACATTGATTACCATCGTCATGGTTCCGCTGATGTTAAAGGCAGTATCCGGAATCGGTAAGAGAAGCCGGAAATACTATAAGGCACAGCAGGCAGCCATCGGTACGATGAACGGTTATATTGAAGAAACGATTACCGGTCAGAAGGTGGTTAAGGTCTTTAATCATGAAGAAAGTGCAAGAGAAGAGTTTGATTATCTGAATCAGGATCTTCGCGGCAAGCAGATCCGTGCACAGTTTTTCGGTGGAATCATGGGACCTGTTATGGGAAATATGGGGCAGGTCAGCTACTCCCTGACCGCAGCCATTGGCGGCATTCTGTGCGTACTGCGCGGATTTGATATCGGTGGACTTACCGTATTTGTCAACTATTCCAGACAGTTCTCCCGTCCGATCAATGAGGTTGCCATGCAGGTAAATACGATCTTTTCCGCATTGGCCGGTGCAGAACGTGTTTTTGCAGTAATGGATGAGGAGCCGGAGGCAGAGGATGTAAAGGATGCCATTACCATAGAAGAAACCGGGGACGGTAAGCATTATTATGTGATCCCGAAGGAGAATGCTTTTGTCAAAGAGCATGGGAAACCGGAAGGAACGGTGCATGAAAATGAACAGAATTATTATGCAGAGGTAAAGGGTGCCGTAACCCTGAATGATGTTAGCTTCGGTTATAATCCGGATAAAACCATTTTGAAGCACATTTCCCTGTATGCAAAGCCGGGACAGAAGATTGCCTTTGTAGGCTCTACCGGAGCAGGAAAAACGACGATTACGAACCTGATTAACCGGTTCTATGACATTGATTCCGGAGAGATTCTGATGGATGGCTTCCCGATTACGCAGATTGCGCGGGATTCTTTAAGAAGAAACATTGCGATGGTATTGCAGGATACACATCTTTTCACCGGAACGGTACGTGAAAATATCCGTTATGGCCGGTTGGACGCAACGGATGAGGAAGTGGAGCAGGCAGCAAGAATGGCAAGTGCACATTCCTTTATCATTCGTCTGGAGCATGGATATGACACGGTTCTGGAAGGGGATGGCGCGAACTTAAGCCAGGGACAGCGTCAGCTCATTAATATTGCAAGAGCCGCCATTTCCAAGGCACCGATCCTGATTCTGGATGAGGCAACAAGCTCCGTGGATACGAGAACCGAAAAGCATATCGAAAAGGGTATGGACCGCCTGATGGCAGAGCGAACCACTCTTGTGATAGCACACCGACTGTCAACTGTCCGGAATGCCAATGCCATCATGGTTCTGGAGCAGGGCGAGATCATCGAGCGTGGTGACCATGATGCACTGCTTGCACAGAAGGGCCGGTATCATGAGCTTTATACCGGAAAGACCGAGTTGGATTAAGCATGGTATCATGACTTGAATTGGATAAAAAAGTATGCTATAAAAGATTTCGGAACAGAAAAACATTTACCTATTGACAAGGTGGGTAAATGAAGTTATACTGTTCCGAAAAGACAGTCAGTGAGGGATTATGTATAAAAATACGTTTATACAACAGAGAAAGCCTTACTGAGGGAGGAGAAGAATATGAAAAAGTTATTAGCAGTAGTACTTACCGGTGCTTTTGTTGTATCTGCACTGGCAGGCTGCGGAAAGAGCACATCTGCAGATGATAAGGTAATCAAGGTTGCAGCTTCTGCAACACCTCATGCAGAGATTCTTGAGCAGGCAAAGCCTTTATTAGAGGCAAAGGGTTACGACCTTCAGGTAACCGTATTTGATGATTATGTACAGCCGAATGAAGTTGTAGAAAGCGGCGATTTCGACGCAAACTACTTCCAGCACATCCCTTATCTTGAGAGCTTCAATGAAGAAAAGGGAACACACCTTGTAAATGCAGGCGGTATTCATTATGAGCCGTTTGGTATTTATCCCGGAACCAAGGCATCCTTAGATGAACTTGCAGACGGTGACAGCATTGCCGTACCGAACGACACCACAAACGAAGCAAGAGCACTTCTTCTGTTACAGGACAATGGCATCATTACCTTAAAGGAAGATGCAGGACTTACCGCAACCAAGAATGATATCGTAGAGAACCCTTACAATGTAGATATCGTAGAGCTTGAAGCAGCTCAGGTTCCGAGAGTAAAGGACGAAGTTGCATTCATGGTATTAAACGGTAACTACGCACTGGAAGCTGGATTCTCCGTAGCAAAGGATTCCATCGCTTACGAGAAGGCTGATTCCGAAGCAGCTAAGACCTATGTAAATGTCATTGCTGTTAAGGAAGGAAACGAAAACAGCGACAAGATCAAAGCACTTGTTGAAGTTCTTACTTCCCAGGAAATCAAGGATTACATCAACAATACTTATGACGGAGCTGTAATTCCTTTTGAATAAGGTGAAATAGAAGGTGAATCCTGTTAAGGAATTCGGAATAAGATCAGATGTCCCCCGAGGCTGTGTGATGGCTTTCGGGGGACTTTTATATTTGATTACTAAGGTACTGCTTGCAGAGGATACTTCTACATGGTAAAGTATATGATAACGGCGGCTGCATGAAGACAGCAGAGAATGGTACTATTTATTAATCATGCACCGTAAAATTACATAGTGAAAATGAGGAGGAAATAGTATGTCAAACTATCCTAATTCAGGTAAGGGCCTGAAAAACATGTTTATCGCATCCGTTGGCGGGCTCGTATGCGTAGTATTGTTAGTGATTCCAATCGTGAATATTATTGCAGCAATTGCAGTTCTGGTGTTAACCATTCTGAGCCTGATTGGTCTCTGGAACGTTGGCAAGGACATTGCGGAATGCAAAAAGGCATTCCAGTTCAGCATGTGGGCCGGCGTGTTAAATGTTATTGCAAATGGTGTAGATAATGCATCTGCAACCGGAACTTCCGTAATTGGTACACTTTTCAGTATTGCAGGAAGCGCTTTATCTTTAGCAGTTACTTATTATGTATGTACTTCTGTTGCATCGGCATTAAGATCCTTTGGTGCAGAGGAGGCAGCAGTATCCGGTGACAAGGCATGGAAGATTGTGCTCTGGACAACAATCGCAAGCATCGTGGCAAGCATTCTCTGCCTGATCCCCATCTTAAATATTATTGGAGCACTCCTTGCAGTAATCGCAGCAATTGCATCAGTTGTTGGAATGGTGTTCTATATGATTTTCTTAAACAAGGCTTACAAGGCATTTGGGGCATAAGAGCCGGAATGTTAAGTCAGGTGTTGCAGGACACGTAATTGGATTAGATTTCAAATCAGGTAAGAACGAATAGTAAGAAATAATAAGAAAGAATTAGAAGCAGTAAGAAGTGATGGAACCTTCCGATATTAATGTATTGGAGGGTTCTTTTTTTGAACTGCCATCGTGCATAAGGAGGAACAATTTTGCGGATAATCAAAAGGGACAATGGTTGTGTGGGTTTTGGTAATTGTGTTATAATGGCAGATATGTAAGATCAATAGATTTTGGAGAAGTTAAATGTCAGAAGAATTTGATGAAGAATATGAAGAACGCCGCAGACGGAGAAATGCGCGGAATGAGGAGATGCGCAGGCGCAAGAAACAGCAACAGATGGTTCGTATGCTGGTGCGCAGACTACTACCCATTGCAGGGGGCATACTGGTTGCGGTAATTCTTATGATAAATGGAAGAAGTATTGTACGAAGAATACAGGGGTATCCGGCTCCGACGAAAACTGACACAAATGTTGCTGCTTCACCCGCAGTTTCAGAGGATGTGACACCAGTGTCGGAGAATGTGAGCGATGATAAGCAGCAGGCTATTGTGCTAGGAATCCAGGCTTCACTTCCGGATGTCACAGCACTTCTGGAAGAGGTGGAAGAGGAGCAGGAGCAGGAAGCAAAGGAACAGAAGGTCTATACTGCACAGGCAACGGATGCAACGACTTCCGTGGATGATGAAGTACAGAGTACGAACGGTATTTTCATCGATCTTGCAATAGGAAACATTCTGTTTGACAGGGATGCACATACAAGAATTAATCCGGCGTCCATGACGAAGGTGTTGACGGTGCTTGTGGCAGCAGAGCATGTGACGGACTGGTCGGCTACTTTTGAGATTACACCGGAAATAACGAATTACAGCTATGTGCATGATTGCAGCGCAGTTGGATTTTCCAATAATGAAGTGGTTACGGTGGAAGATTTGTTCTACGGTACGGTGCTTTGCTCAGGTGGAGATGCAGCTCTTGGACTGGCAACCTATGTGGCAGGCTCGCAGGAAGCCTTTGTGGATATGATGAATGAAAAGCTGAAGGAGCTTGGGCTTGCCGATACGGCACATTTTACGAATTGTGTCGGTTTGTATGACGAAAATCACTATTGTACGGTTTACGATATTGCCATGATTCTGGAGGCGGCCATTGATAATCCGCAGTGCAGGGAGGTATTGTCAACGAAGAAGTACACAACCTCGTCCACACCGGAGCATCCGGAGGGAATCCAGATTTCCAACTGGTTCTTAAGACGAATTGAGGATAAGGATACCGGCGGCGAAGTGATCTGTGGAAAAACCGGCTATGTGGCACAGTCCGGAAGCTGCGCAGTAAGCTATGGAATGGATGCGGCAGGAAAGGAATATATCTGTGCAACCGTGAACGCCCACAGCCCCTGGAGATGCATTTATGACCATGTAGAACTGTATAAGCGGTTTGCAAAGACGGCGGATGGAGAAGCGGAGGAAACCGTGTCCGATGAAGCAGCATCAGATACTCTGTGAGTAACGGATACCGTTATAGAATAGGAAAACTGGACATAAGGAAACAAATAAGAAAGTAAATCAATTATTAAAAATAAGTAAGCTAGTTAGTAAGTAAGCTGGTGAGCTGGGAAGGGACTTTACTGATCGGAATATCAGTAGAGTCTCTTTTTTATTTCTTTCATGCATAGGAAAAGGAGATTCAAAGGATTATTTACGAATATAATGATAAGAATGCATTTTACTTGCTAATTATTGTTGTGTGATTTTTTAAAATAGCACTTGCAAAATACCCCAATGGGGTATATGATGAATACCTGAATAATTTCAATATGCCCAGTGAAATGTCAGGCATTGGGTATGAGAAGAGAAAATGCTTGCAAGTACCCAGTGAAAATTGAAGCAGAGGGTATGAACAACGAAAAGCTTTGGAAATACCCAGCACAAAGCGGAGTCATGGGCATATGAAAAGAAAATGCATTTGTATACCCAATGGCCAGCAGAATAGTGGGGTGTGAGATAAAAAGGAGGACAGCAGATGGGGAACAGGAGTATAGAGGAAAAGAAAGAGTTGGAAAAGCAGGAAGAAATGCAGGGAGAAATACAAGAAGTACAGAAGAAAGCGAAGCAAGAACAATTGGAGCAACCAGAATCTAAGCAACAACTGGGATCGAAAGAGCAACCGGAAGCGAAAGTCCAGCAGGAAACCATCAATCGATGTTGTCATTGCATGGAAAAGCATACCTTGCGTTCGGAAGAGCAGAAGAAAGCGTTGATTAACCGCTTGAAGAGAATTGAAGGGCAGGTGCGCGGCGTACAGCAGATGCTGGAAAAGGATGCCTATTGTAATGATATTCTGGTGCAGTCAGCGGCAATCAGTGCAGCAATGAATGCTTTTAATAAAGAAATTCTTGCGACACATATCCATACCTGTGTAGTAAGAGATATTCGCGAAGGCCGGGATGAGGTCGTGGATGAACTTGTTTCCACCATTCAAAAATTAATGAAATAACCAAGCGGCTGCGAAGCAGACAGTTGGTTTTACAAATGGGTTCTGAATAATTACAGCAATATTTTCACATAAATAAAAGATCAAATAAAGAAGGTGACAGAGTAATGGAACAATATAACGTAACAGGCATGAGCTGTGCTGCATGTCAGGTGAGAGTGGAAAAGGCAGTATCCAAGGTGCCGGGTGTAACCTCCTGTAATGTAAGTCTTCTGACAAATTCTATGGCAGTGGATGGAACGGCAGCACCGGATGCCATTATTAAGGCGGTACAACAGGCCGGATATGGAGCAAGCAAAAAGGGCGGAAATGCAGGAGAAGGAAATCAGGCTGGCAGCATGCAGAATGATGTGGATGCGCTGGCAGATCATGAGACACCGGTTCTGCTTAAGAGACTGATTGCATCCGTAGTATTTCTGCTGGTGCTGATGTACTTTTCAATGGGACATATGATGTTTGGGTGGCCGCTGCCCCACTGGTTTGACGGAAATCATGTGGCAATGGGGCTGGTACAGCTTCTGCTGACGGTCATTATTATGGTGATTAACCAGAAATTCTTCATCAGCGGATTTAAGGGGCTGATTCATCGGTCACCCAACATGGATACGCTGGTTGCATTGGGATCTTCGGCCTCCTTCCTTTGGAGTGTGTATGCGCTGTTTATGATGACAAAGGCGCAGACAGTCGGAGACATGGATGCAGTGATGCAGTACATGGATGAGTTTTATTTTGAGTCGGCGGCAATGATTCTGACCCTGATTACTGTCGGTAAGACACTGGAAGCCAAGTCCAAGGGAAGAACGACGGATGCCTTAAAGAGTCTGATGAAGCTTGCACCGCAGAACGCAACGGTTGTACGTGACGGGCAGGAGGTTACGGTTCCGATTGAGCAGGTGCATCAGGGAGATATTTTCGTAGTCCGTCCGGGTGAAAATATTCCGGTGGATGGCGTGATTTTGGAAGGAAGCAGTGCCGTCAATGAAGCAGCGCTTACCGGAGAAAGCATTCCGGTGGATAAAACGGTTGGTGACGGCGTATCCGCAGCGACCATTAACCAGTCCGGCTTCATCCGGTGTGAAGCGACAAGGGTTGGCGTAGATACGACACTTTCCCAGATTATTAAAATGGTGAGTGATGCAGCAGCAACCAAGGCTCCGATTGCCAAGATTGCAGACAAAGTATCCGGTGTGTTTGTACCGGTAGTTATTTCCATTGCGGTGGTGACCTTTATCGTATGGCTTTTGATTGGAAAGGAATTCAGCTTTGCACTGGCAAGAGGAATCTCCGTACTCGTAATCAGTTGTCCGTGTGCGTTAGGACTTGCAACACCGGTCGCAATTATGGTCGGAAACGGTGTGGGAGCAAAGAACGGTATCTTATTTAAGACCGCTGCAATTCTTGAAAATGCCGGAAAGGTGCAGATCGTTGCACTGGATAAGACCGGAACGATCACCGCAGGAGAGCCAACTGTTACCGATGTGATTCCGGCAGAGAATGTGAGCGAGGATCAGCTTCTTGCGATGGCTGTTGCTTTGGAAGCAAAGAGTGAACATCCGCTTGCAAAGGCGATTATCCGCCGTGGTGAAGAGCTTTCCATGGAACCTGCAGAGGTTACAGACTTTGAAGCGCTTCCCGGAAACGGACTTCATGCAGTAAATAATGGAAAACAGCTTCTGGGAGGAAGCCTGAAATTCCTTAGTGAACAGGCCGGTGTTTCGGATGAACTTCGCAGGCAGGCAGAAGATCTTGCAGAGCAGGGAAAAACACCGTTGTTGTTTGCACAGGATGGGAAAATGCTCGGTATCATTGCAGTTGCAGATACCATGAAAGAAGACAGCCCGAAAGCCATTCAGGAATTGCGGAAGCTTGGAATCCGTGTGATTATGCTGACCGGAGATAACGAGCGTACCGCCAATGCAATTGGCCGGAAAGCAGGAGTGGATGAAGTGATTGCCGGTGTTCTCCCGGATGGAAAAGAAAGTGTGATCCGTAAACTGAAAGAGCAGGGCGTAACCGCCATGGTGGGTGATGGAATCAATGATGCTCCGGCACTTACCCGTGCAGATGTGGGAATTGCGATTGGCGCAGGAGCCGATGTGGCGATTGATGCAGCTGATGTGGTGCTGATGAAGAGCCGCCTGTCTGATGTACCGGCCGCGATTCGTCTCAGCCGTGCAACCTTGCGGAATATTCATGAGAACCTGTTCTGGGCATTTATTTATAACATTATCGGAATTCCTCTGGCAGCAGGATGTTTCGTTGCGTTCGGACTTACCTTAAATCCGATGTTTGGTGCAGCGGCTATGAGCCTTTCCAGCTTCTGTGTGGTATCGAATGCATTGCGGTTAAATCTTTGTAAGGTGCATGACGGTTCCCATGACAGACCGCTTCATAAGAAAACGACTGTGGCAGAAAATCAATCTGTACAGAAGAGTGGAAAAAACAGTGCAATAGATGGAACAAACAATACAATAGATGGAACAACAGGATCGACTGTGACGGTCAAGATCAAAGGCATAATGTGCGAACACTGTGAAAATCATGTAAGAACTGCGCTGGAAGCACTTCCGGAGGTTTCAGAAGCGGTTGTCAGTCATAAAGAGGGAACCGCGATTCTGACAATGGCAGGTCCACTCAATGAAAAGCAGATCAAAAAGGCAGTAGATGAAGCAGGATACAAAGTATTATCTATTAAATAATTAATAAATGGAGGAAAAGAAAATGACAAAGACAGTATTAAAAATTGATGGAATGATGTGTGGAATGTGCGAATCTCACGTAAATGATGCGATTCGCAATGCGTTTGCAGTAAAGAAGGTATCTTCTTCCCATGCAAAGGGCGAAACCGAGATTATCAGTGAAGAGGCTCTTGATGAGACAAAGCTTGCCGAAGTCATCAAGAACACCGGTTATACCTTAAACGGAATCAGCAGCGAACCCTATCAGAAGGAAGGCTTCTTCTCTTTCTTAAAGAAATAGAGAGATCATTTGTTCATAACAATGTTAATGAGAAATTCCTGATCGGTGTTTGAAAACTGTGCAATTCCCTGGTACTTTTCTGCGATGGTGGCAATGGAGGACAGACCGATGCCGGAACCGTTCTTGTGAGTGGACAGATACTGATGATTCTTCTGCTTTACTACACCGTTAAAGTTATTGGAGGACACCAGATACAGAAAACGGTCGTGCTCTAAGCAGATGGTAAAGTTATGATAACGGTTTTCTGTGGGAAGTGTCTGGCAGCCATGCAGGACGTTTTCCAACAGATTGCCAAGCAGGGAGCATAATTCCGGATCAGAAATCTGCAGATTCTCCGGCAGACTGATTTTCCAGTTGCGGCGGATCTGTGCCTGATCCATCATGGAAGCATAATAATTCAGCAGGGCGTTCGCGGGAACATTCTGACAGTAAATGGTCTGACTATCAGGCAGCGTATTGAGATATTCGGACAGATACCCGGTCAGCTCGTCGAAGGCTCTGTTTTGTACCATCTGGGCAATACTTGACAGATGCTGGCGGAAGTCGTGACGCTGGCGGGAGGATTCTGCAATGTAACGCTGCTGCGCCAGATACTGGCTTTCCTGCATTTCAAAAAAGCGGATGCGCTGTTTATCCTCCGCACTGCGCAGAATTTCTGTTGCCATGAGGTAAAAGATACTGTAAATCACGGCAAACAAAAAGAAAGCCAGGACAATATAACAAAGATACATGGCATAGACCCGGTTTACGTGCATGGTGCTGTATTCCCGGGGCTGCATGAGCAGGTTAAGGAGAATAAAAATCATCGGAACAGGCAAAGCAACGGCCCAGATCTTCGGGGAATCAATAAGATCCACCAACTGACTTAAAAATTTGGAAAAGACCGGACCGAAAATAAGTAGGAACAGGAAGCTGATAGCGACCTGAATCACGTTGACAAGGACACAGGGTGAGTATATATTTTCCCACGGATGAAGCTGACAATCAATGGAAAGCGCAATAATGGATGGAAATGACATCAGAGCCATAACCAGCAGGAATACCGAAGCGTTTACAGACAGATGGCTTTTTAATACATGTTCATAGCAGATGAACAGCAGTAAAATTAACGGAAGCAGCACGGCATTTACTGAAATATGAATTACGGAAGCAATCAGGGCGCCTGCCGGGATTACGATGGTAAGGGCAAGGGATGTAATGGCAATCATCTTTTTCAAAGGAAAGATGAGCTGATTTTTCATGGGAATCAGGCAGAGAATCGCAGCCGGGATAATGACCATAAATTGTACCAGTTCGGAAATAAAATTCATAAGGGCTTCGTCCTTTCTGCAGCCTGATGATGGAGCCTTGAAAAGGTATAATTGTGCCAGGCCTGCTCTAACATTTTTTGTTTACGAATGGTAATCGGAACGGTAAGCCCGTTCTGCAGCTCGCAGGTTTTGGAAGTAAAGCCGGATATAAAATCCATATTAATCAATACACCGCGGCTCACAAGAAGAAAACGCGAGTCTTCCATAAGGGGTTTAGTGAAAACCGAAAAAGCGGAGTAAACAGAATATTCCTTCCCGGTGGAATCCATCAGGACTGTGGAATGTCCGGAAACCTGAAGTACAACAATATTCCCATAGAACAGGCGCATTTCAAGTCCGTTCGAGGTAAAGGAAAGATATTCCTCAGGCTTAGGGAGAAGCTTCATGGAATCGTCAAGGCAGGTAAAGAGCCTGTCCTGATTCAGAGGCTTCAACAGGTAATCAAAAGCGTGTACCGAAAAGGCATCGCCCATATGATCTTCGCTCGAGGTTAAAAAAATCAGCAGAGAATGACGGTCAGTCCGGCGAAGACGTTGTGCCGTTTCCACACCGCTTAAGCCGTTCATATAAATATCCATAAAAATGATGTCATAGGTATAGGGGACGAAGGAGGCAAGAAAGTCCTCACCACTGCTGAAATCATCAATTAAAAAAGACACATGGCGGGCATCCCGGTATTCTTCGAATAGTTTCAGAGCGCGCGTGCGTTCCTCATCCAGATCATCTATAATTGCAAATCGCATAGTGCTCTCCGTTTCGTTTGAAATAGTTCTTCTAAATCTCATTATAGCAAAATCGAAGTGGTGAAAAAAGATTTTTATGCTTTTTCGTGGCAATATTGTTGGCTGGATTGTTACATGATAAAATCAGAGAGTAATATGTGTATTGATATAATAAGCCATCTGAAACAGTACTAATTATAGAAGGAATGGAAAAGCAGGAGGGATCAGGGAATGGAATACACGAAGCTGGGAAATACCGATATTGAAATTTCAAAGTTGTGTGTAGGATGTATGAGCTTTGGAAAAGCGGGAACGATGCATGACTGGACGTTGGATGAAGACGCAACGGAACAGGTGGTTAAGGATGCGCTTTCCCTTGGCATCAACTTTTTTGACACGGCGAACGGCTATTCTGCCGGAACCAGTGAAGAGTATCTGGGACATGCGCTTAAAAAGAACATTGCGCGTGATCAGGTGGTGATTGCTTCCAAGGTGTATTTTAATCCGGGGAGACTGTCCGCAGAAGCGATTCATCGGGAGATTGATGGAACGTTGAAACGGCTTGGCACGGATTATCTGGATCTGTATATCATTCACCGGTTTGACTATGAGACACCGATTGAAGAAACGATGGAAGCACTGAATGATCTGGTGAAAAACGGCAAGGTACGGGCGCTTGGCGCATCCGCCATGTATGGCTATCAGTTCCATAATATGCAGCTTGTGGCCAGAGATCATGGTTTTGCGCTGTTTCAGGCAATGGAGAATCACTACAACCTGCTTTATCGTGAAGATGAGCGGGAACTGATTCCAATCTGTAAGCAGATGGGTGTGTCACTTATGCCGTACAGTCCGCTGGCAGCAGGACACTTGACACGTCCGCAGTGGAATACGGATACACTGCGCAGCAAAACAGACCGTGTTGCCATGGGAAAATATGACCGCACGGAAGAACAGGATATGCAGATTGTGGAGCGCGTACATGAACTGGCACAGCGCTATGGTGTGAAGATGCAGCAGATCGCGCTTGCATGGCACTGGGTAAAGGGAGTGGCTTCCCCGATCATTGGAGCGACGAAGGCTTCTCATCTGGAGGATGCAGCGAAAGCACTTGAGGTAAAGCTCACCGCAGAAGATGTGGCTTATCTGGAAGAGCCTTATGTTCCGCACCGGATTGTCGGTGCAATCGACCATAACCCGGCAGAAGGTGTGATGCTGCTCAATGAGAAGAAATAAAAGAAGGTCATAAAAGGGCGGGGAAACCCGTCTTTTATGTTCACAGAAAGTTGGTTAAATGAAAACTTAACTTCGGACCTTAAGGAACTTATA